>NZ_JBBMEN010000010.1:0-77480 GCF_040096575.1 Faecalibacterium intestinale | reverse complement strand
TGCCAATTCCGCCATATCCGCATATTCTGTTGTGTTCCTGCACCGCAGCGCCGGGAACGATAGTTATTATACCAGATGCAGCAAAATTGTCAAGCACTTTTTCAAAAAACTTTTCATCTTTTTGGAAAGGATCATACTTTCGCATTTTTTGTAGGCAGTGCGGTTACGGTGTCGGCTGCGCAAACGTTTTTTGCCGCCTTTCCGGCATTTGTAAACATTCTGCAGCACATTGCGTGTACTGTGCACCGTTTTGGATTTGACAGAGTTTTTTCTGCGATGTAGAATAGAGTTACTGCTTTGTTTAAAATAACATAGAGGAGCGTTTTGCCATGCTGTATTTTGAAAACGACTACTGCGAGGGTGCACACCCCGCCATTTTGCAAAAGCTGACCGAGACCAACTTTGAAAAAGTCTCCGGCTACGGCACCGACCCCTACTGCGCCAGCGCCCGGGAGAAGATCCGCGCCGCCTGCGCCTGCCCGGAGGCCGATGTGCAGTTCATCTCCGGCGGCACACAGAGCAACGCCATCGTCATCGCATCCATGCTGCAGCGGTGGCAGGGCGTAGTGGCTGCTGCCACCGGCCATGTAGCCGGTCATGAAGCCGGTGCCATCGAGTACACCGGCCACAAGGTGATCACCCTGCCGCAGCACAACGGCAAGCTGGACGCCGCCGAGCTGCGGGAACTGGTGGCTACCTTCTACGCCGACGACAATCACGACCACATGGTGTTCCCCGGCATGGTGTACATTTCCCACCCCACCGAGTACGGCACCCTTTACACCAAGGCAGAGCTGGAAGCCCTGCACGCTGTCTGTCAGGAGTACAAGCTGCCGCTGTTCTTAGACGGTGCACGGCTGGGCTACGGTCTGGCTGCCGAGGGTACGGACGTAACGCTGGCCGACCTTGCCCGGCTGACCGATGTGTTCTACATCGGCGGCACCAAGGTGGGTGCGCTGTGCGGCGAAGCTGTGGTGTTCCCCCACGGTGCACCGGCACACTTTATGACCATGGTCAAGCAGCAGGGCGCACTGCTGGCAAAGGGCCGGCTGCTGGGCATCCAGTTCGATGTGCTGTTCACCGATGATCTGTACTTTTCCATCAGCAAAAATGCCATTGCCACGGCCAACCGCCTGAAGGCCGGCTTTGCGGAAAAGGGCTACCGCTTCTTTATGGATTCCCCCACCAACCAGATCTTCCTTGTGCTGGAAAATGCCCAGCTGGCTGCACTGAAGGGCAAGGCAAAGTTCGGTTTCTGGGAGAAGTTCGATGACACCCATACCGTAGTGCGCATCGCCACTAGCTGGGCCACCCGCATGGATGAGGTGGAAGCGTTGCTTGCGCTGATGTAACGCACTGCTTTATGTAAGGTTGCTTCTTGCTTTTTGCAGGATGATATGGTATCTTTTATATATAGGTATAGTTTTCGGGAGCGGCAGGTTGAGATCCGATAGTTCCCTTGTCGCTTTTGAACATTGATTAAGAAGGAAGGACATTCACCATGGGCTTTTTTGACAAACTGTTCGGCGGCAAGGCCAAGGACGAAAACACCAGCAAATTCACCAACCAGAGCAAGACGATCCTGACGCCGCTGCAGGGCAAGGTGCTGGCACAGGCCGACATCCCTGACGAGACTTTTGCACAGGGCATTCTGGGCCCCGGCTGCGGCATTGAGCCCACCGGTGATACCGTGTACGCTCCCTTTGACGGCACTGTGACCCAGATCGCCACCACCCTGCACGCTGTGGGCATGACCAGCAGCGAGGGCACCGAGCTGCTGATCCATGTCGGCATGGATACCGTGGACATGAAGGGTCAGGGCTTTACCGCACTGGTCAAGGAGGGCCAGAAGGTCACCGCCGGCACTCCGCTGCTGAAGGTCGATCTGGATGCCATCCGCGCAGCCGGCCATCCCACCGCAACCGCCATCATCGTGACCGATGGCGCGGACGATGTGAAGATGCTGGCCGAGGGCGATGTTGTACCCGGCACTCCGCTGTTCAAGGTTTAAGCTTTCATAAGATAAAACGGCTGCTGCACTCTCCCGTGCAGCAGCCGTTTTTTCGTTATTCTTCTGCCGTATTCCACGGCTGCGGGGTGCTTTCCAGCGGCTGTCCGGCGGCAAGGGCGCGCTCCATCAGCAGGGCAAGGTAGGCGTCCTGCAAGGCATCTGCCAGCGGGTACACCTCCGCCCCGCCGGCAAGATAGCCCTGCATCCTGTCCAGAAAACAGGCGATGGCAGTCTCGTCCTCGTTAAGCCCTGCCTGTGCGGCGGCAGCTGCCAGCGGGTCGGGCAGCGGGGTCAGCAGACGGCACACCGGCTCTCCGACGGCATCCAGACAGCGCAGGGTATCATCGAACAGCTCGCCCCGCTCTCCCTGCACACTGGTGTGGGTGCTGCGCAGGTAAGAGTGGTACTGCACGCCGTTAAAATCCAGAAACGCCGTGCCGCCGCCTGCAAATTCCAGCGTGTGCTGCTGCAGGGTCTTTTCCACCAATGCGCCGTTATGCACCGCACCCCAGCGGGAATCCGTTTCGATGATCTTTTCCGTCCAGCTGCGTCCGGTCACCCGCACCGGCTGCTGCCCGGCGTTCAGGAACTGCCGCGCCAGACTGACCGCGTGGTAGCCGTGCGCCACCGACAGCCGGGTAAACTGCGGCGTGCCCAGCGCGCCGCTGCGCACTGCTGCCAGCCGTTTTGCCAGCGTGGGGTACAGCCAGTACTGCTCCGCCACCTGCAGCTTTGCGCCCTGTTGGTGCAGCTGCCAGAGGGCGCGCAATGCGTCCTCCTCCAGCGCCGCCGGGGTCTCGCTCAGCACGGCAAAGCCCCGGGCAAGCCATTCGGTGCTGACGGCGGCAATGGACGCTTTATTCACTGCCACCACCACAAGGTCCGGGTGCAGGGCAGCGCACTGCTCCGCCGAGGTGCTTACCGGCACGCCGTACTCCCGGTGCATTTTTTCGGCCTTTTCCTCGGTACGGCAAAGCATGGCGCACAGCTCGAACCGCTCCGGCAGCGCCTGCGCGATGCGCCAGTAAAACAGCGACCGCCAGCCGGAGCCTACTACGATAAACCGCAGCTTAGCCATTTGCCTGTTCCTCCTGAATATGTTTTTGCAGCTCCTGTTCAAACCGTTCTGCGTCCAGCGGCAGGGTGAGCTTTTCCCCCAACCACGCGGACAGGTACGCGGCATCGGTCAGTTCCAGCGCCCGCACGCCCTCCACGCCGGGGGCGGTCAGGGGTGTGCCGTGCAGGATGGCGTCCGCAAAGTTTGCCAGCATCTCCGGGTAAGGCTCTGCCTGCGGTGCGAACTGCTCGGTGGTAGTGGTCTCGGTAAGCTGCTGGCGCTCGGTGCAGTCTGCGGTACGGCGGTAGGTCTCGGTGTCTGGCGTGTAGGTGTGCAGGGTGAGGGTGTCCTCTTCCAGCAGGGCGGTGCCCTTGGTGCCCACAATCTCCAACCGCTCGGTGTAGCTGCCCTCGCCGGTGGAAAGGATAAAGGTTGCCGTGCGCTGCTGCGGGTACTCCATCAGCAGGGTAGCTTCATCGTCCACCATGAAATTGTTATACTTACCGTATGGTATCACGGCATAAATACTGGTTGGCATTCCAAACAGCCACTGCCAGATGTCCAGAATATGCTGTCCCTGATTGAGCAGCGCACCGCCGCCCTCCCCTGCCCAGCTGGAACGCCAGCTGCCGGAGCGGTGGTACATCCATGTGCGGAAGTAGCGGCTGTTTTCCAGCTGCACCCGCTTGATCTCGCCCAGAGCACCATCATCCAGTAATTTTTTAAGCCGCATATACTTTTTGTAGCGGCGCTGATGGAACATCATGGCGAAAACAAGGCCGCTTTTTTCGGCGGCGCGGTTCATTTCCAGCGCCGATGCCAGCGCGTTTGCACTGGGCTTGTCGCACAGAACGTGCTTGCCGTGAGCAAAAGCCTGCATTACCAGCGCCGGGTGGGTCTTGTGCGGGGTGACCACCAGCACGGCGTCAAACTCCTCGGCGTGGGCGTACAGCTCCTCGGCGTTGGGGCACACCCGTACCGTATCCGGCAGGGTATCCTTTGCCCACTGCTGCGCCCCGGCGCTGCGGCAGACCACGGCGGTCAGGCGCAATGCGCCCGCCTTTCCTTCTGCGATCATCTGGGCATACTTGCGCCCCATGACCCCGGTGCCAATAACGGCTGCGCGTACTTCCTGCATGATGCTCCCTCCTGTTTTTCCACAATGCGTTTTGTTATGGGGGAAAACTGCCTTTCACCCCTTCAATTTTGCTTCAATGGCGGCTTTGTCCAGCCCCTCGCCGATGACGATGACTACCTCCTGCCCCTGCGGGATGGGCGCAAGGGTGCAGCCGGCAGCGGTGGCGTTCAGTTCCAGCCAGCCGCCCGCCGGGGCGGGTGCAAAGCCCTTGACCCGCAGCACCTGCCCGCACTCCGGCGCTGCGAACAGCCGCTGTGCGGCGGCTTGCAGCTGCTGCGGGGTGAGGTGCAGTTCCAGAAAGCAAAGGGAGGTAAAGGCCGCGTGCTGGTCAAAATGCAGCTTTTCGCAGCTGGCCTGCCGGTAGCCGCAGGCGGCAAGGGCTGCAAGGTCTGCATCGGTCAGGGCAACCCAGTCCTTGGCAAGGATCTCCCCCGGCACAAAGCGGCGGGAGGACTTTGCGGCTTCCAGTGCACGCTCCAAGTGGGCAGCGGCGGCGGCGCACTGGGCGGGCGCTGCCAGCTGGGCGCGGCTCAGCAGCACGCAGCCCGCGTTCATGGTCTCAGATGCCAGCAGGTACTCTGCCTGCGGCGAAAGCGTTTCCGGCAGCAGGGCATCCACGATGGCAATGACGCTGCCAAGCTGATACCACCGGTCCAGCGGGTCGTCCCGCAGGATATCGAAAAACTCGTCCACGTCAAAGATGCCGCTGGGCTCCACCACTACACGGTCAAAGCCGCGCATGGCCATGGCGATGAGTTTGGTGCGCATCCGGCGCTGGTGGGTGTCGCAGTCGCAGCCGCCGCTGATGGTCTCCACATCGCAGCCGGGGCCCAGCACCTCCTGCACCAGCATGGCGTCCACGTTCACCGCGCCAAAGTCGTTTTCCAGAATACACACCTTATGCCCCTGCTGTACCAGATACCGCACATAGCGGCGCAGAAAGGTGGTCTTGCCTGCGCCCAAAAAGCCGGTGATGAGATCCACCTGAACCATATCTTTTTACCTCCGTTGCAAAAACCCTCCCAGCGCCGCAGCGCCCGGGAGGGCATATATTTCAGTCTTTTTTCCGGCGCTGCAACTCCTGGATGATCCCCGCTGCTTCCGGCGCGATATCCCCCGGCACAATGGCCGGGCGCGCCAGAAAATAGCCCTGCAAAAGGTCTGCGCCCAGCTCGATGACCGTGCGCAGCTCGGCGGCGGTCTCCACACCCTCGGCAACGATCTTCATGCTGCGGGGGTGGGCGTAGGCCACCACATTGCGCAGGATCTGCTGCTTGTCCGGCGAGGTGTCGATGCCCCGGATGATGGCGATATCCACCTTGATGAACCGGGGTGCAAGCTGCAATAGCGTATTCTCGTTGGAATAGCCGCTGCCGTAATCGTCCAGCGCAAACATCCCGGAAAATCCCGGTGCATTGCGCTTTTTCTCCAGTGCTTCGTAGTCGATAGCTTCCTCTTCGGTGATCTCGACGACCATGCGGTGGCACAGCTCGTGCCAATGGTTGTTTATATATTTGCCGTCCTCATGCGACAGGCAGGTGTTGGCGATGGAGTTGACAAAGAGCATGGTCTCCTCGGACACGCTGCCCGCCCGGCACAGGCTGTCGAAGGTCTCCAGCGCCTTGGTAAAGGTGATGCGCTCGATCTCGTACAGTGCCCCCTGCTCCCGCGCCAGCTTCATGATGGTGGCCGGGGAGCGCAGGGTGGGCAGGTCGGAGCGCATCAGCGCCTCGTAGGCGACCACCCTGCCGCTGCGTGCCGAGAAGATGGGCTGGAAGCAATAGAACACCTGCGCATTGCTGAGCAGCTGCCGGAACTCCCGGCGGGTGCGCTCGGCGTAGGCTTCGCGGTTGTACACCCCGATGTCGAACTCCTCCACCCGGCCCTTATCCGCGTGCTTGACCTGATACATGGCAAAGTCGGCGTATTTTTTCAAGGTCTCCCAGTCCTGCCCATCGTCCGGGTACCACGCGATGCCGCCGGAAAGGCTGATGTGCAAGGCGTTGCCGCTGGGCAGCAGCGCCACGCTCTGCTGCATGGCATTGGTCAGGCGGTCGATCTTTTCCCGCACGGCGTCCCGGCTGCGGTAGCCGTGGAACAGCACAAGGAACTCGTCGCCGGAAAGGCGGGCGCAGACAGTCCCGGCGGGGGTATTGTCCCGCAGGCACTGACCGGTGCGGCGGATGTACTGGTCGCCCCAGTCGTGGCCGTAGGTATCGTTGATGTGCTTGAGGTTATCCAGGTCCATCATCATCAGTGCCGCCACGCCCATGCGCTCCGGCGCGGCAAACAGCTCGGTGCACACCCGGTTGAAGGCCTGCCGGTTGTACAGCCCGGTCAGAATATCGTAATCGCGCTCGTGCTCAATGCGCTTCCGCTCCAGCACGGCGGCGGTCACGTCCTCGGCAAGACCGATCTTGGCGTGTCCCTCGATGGTGCTGCGCAGCATGATGTACCGCACCCCGTCCGGCTGCTGAATGGTCAGCAGCTCGTCTCCCTCGGCGGTGCGGTCACGGGGATTCTTTTCCCGGATGCCCTTGAGCACCTCCTCAAAGCGGCGCACGCTCAGCGGCTTGCCCTGCATCTCGGGCTTGCCCAGTAGGGAGAAGAAATTATCGGTCACGAACACGCTGCCGGTGTCGGTGCGCAGCTCGTAGCCGCCGATCTCCACACTGGCCATATCCATGATGCGCAAAAACTTGGTGGAGTTGGTCACCAGCTCCTTGTTCAGCTCGGTAATGGTCTCGGCAAAGCGGTCCACCTCCCGGATGGCCGTGCGTGACAGGTGCGGAAAGGTCTTTTTCTCCTGCGCGTCTATCACCTCGCGGTACAAATGGTTGATGGGGCTGGCCAGCCGTGCCGAGACCAGCAGGCTGCCCAAAACGCTCAGCACCAGTGTGACCACTATGGTGGCCAGCAGCAACTCGCGTACCCGGTCGGAAAAAGCCAGCAGCACCGACTGTTCCATGGTACCGGCCAGAAACCACTTTTCAGCGGCAAAGGGCGCGTTGCGGTTATACACCTGCAGCGGCTCCAGCACCATGTAATAGCGCTTATCGTTCAGCTCCACCCAGTTGCCGCCGTTGCCGTTGCTGCGGCAGTTCAAAACGCCCAGCGGTGCATCTGCCGTTACCAGATCCTCGCCGGAGGTCACGGTCTTGCGCAGGGAGAGCACGTCGTCCGTCAGCGCATCATCGGTAGTGGTCACGATAAAATAGGTGCCTGCCTTGTCCTCGTCCAGCTCGGTGAAAGGCAGCTTTGTTTGCAGATAGTCAGTGAGCAGTTCCACGCCCACCACGCCGTATACCGTGCCGTCCGGTAAGATCAGTGGCAGCGAGTAGGCAATGGCGTTCCGGTCGTCCCCTGCCAGACAGTAGGAGTTTGTGGTCCAGCGGCCATAGTTTTCTGCCGAAAGGCTGGCACCGTCTTTATACGCGGCCTGAAAGACCGAGCGCAGGATGCCGCCCTTGGCATTGGCCTGATAAGGGAAGGCGGGCTGCCAGCCCTTATCCGTGCCGATAGCCAGCTCTTTTACCACTGTGGCGCTGGCGCGTTCCAGCAAAAGGTCGTTGTTGCGCTCCGAAGGGCGGGCGTCCGGGTCCAGATCCCGCAGGTAGATGCCGGGCATTTTTTTGCCCACCTCGCAGGTGTCCAGATCGTGGGTGTTCAGTATAAGGAAGATGCCGGTCACCTGCTTTGTGCGCAGGGTGTCCAGAAGCTGCGGGGCAAGCGCTACCAGCAGGGCATCGCTCTGTTCGCTGCTGTTATCCAGCGTATCCAGCGAGATATCGCCGCTTTTCAGCAGCTGCTGGGTGGTGGTGATCTGTTCGCTCAGCTGCTCCAGATCCTCCGCGTTCCGCAGGATCTCCTGCACATAGCTGGCGCGGTTGCGCACCCGCATGGTAAGCAGATCCTTGGCGTTTTCGTCCAGTTGTCCGGTCACGTTGACGGCAAGGATGCTGGCGACCGCCATCAGCAGCTCCACCGCCAGCACCAGCATCATGGTAGCAAAAATATTGTAGAACACGGTTCTTTCCGGTCTGTTTTTCAAGCGCTGCCGCTGGCGCTCTTTCCATGCGTCAAACATCGCCCTGCCTCCTTTCCATCTTTTTCCGGGCGGTCAGCCCTCGTACTGCTGTAACTGTGCAAGGGTGGCCTGATACCACTTTTCAAAATAGTCGTCGGTCAAAAACTCCGCCATGGCTGCTTCGGCGCTCTGGCCTGCGGCGATGCGTTCCAGCACCGTGTCCCGGTCGGCACTGACCTGATCGCCCATGCTGTATTCCAGTATCTTGCGGACTGCATTGCCGCCTGCAAAGGCCGTAGGGGTGTACAGCTCGTTTTTGCGCACCGTTTTTACCGCACCGGAAAGGGTCTGCTCCATATTGTCGGTCAGTTCCAGCCCGCTTGCGCGGATGGCGTCCATGTCGTTGGCGGCGGTGGTCACCGGCAGATAGCCCGACTCCACCGCGAAAGCGATGTTATTCTGCGGCTCGGTGAACCACTTTAAAAAGGTGACTGCGCCGTTGATCTCGGCCTCGGTGCCGGTGGTGACCACCATGCCGGCACCCTGCTGCACCGCCACCTTTTCGCTCCCGGCAAACCGGGGCGCAGGCAGCACCTTCATCTCGATATCGTGGACTTGGTTATCCCCGGGCATCACCTGCTTCGGAAAGAAGGTGGCACTGGCACAGGAGCCTACACAGCCCAGCAGTGCGCCGGTTTTCACGTCATCGCTGCGGAAGCGGCCATTCGCAGCAAAATACCCCTTGACGAAGGGCACATAGTAGTTATCCCACAGTTTGCGCACCACATCATGGTCAAAGTGCAGGGTCATTTTGCCATTGTGCACTTCAAAAATTTCGCAGCCCAGCTGCTTTGCGCCCACAATCATATAGTTTGCCATGGCATCCCTGCCAAACAGTGCCTTGCCGCCGGACCAGTTGTAGTACTGCTCGGCTACCGCCGTCACGCCCTCCATGGTGGAAAGGGCACCGTAACGCACAAAGGTTTCCTTTGCGAACCGCTGCCAGTCGGTATCGTTAAAGAACATCAGCTCGGTGGATTTTGCCACCGGGAAAATTTTTATGCTGCCGCTGCCGTCAAAATCGCCCTCGGTGATATAGCCGGGCACAAAGGCGGCCTGTTCATCCTCGGTCAGGTAGTCCTTTAAATCCACCACCATGCCCATCTGATCCAGCTTGTACGCGGTATCTGCGTAGGCGGCAAAAATGGTAGGCATCTCCGCAGAGCCCACCTTGCCCTCGGCAGCGTCCATCACGTTGGCTTCCAGATCATTCACCGTGCCCTGACTGGAGCCGGACACCCGGATGCCCTTTTCCTTGCCGATGGTCTCGTTGAAGGTGCTCACAAGGCGGTTGAAGCTTTCCAGCTGGTCGCCGTTGTAGTAGTTCCACACCGTGATGTCGGTCACTTCTTTTTTGCTCTTTTTTGCATCGCAGCCGGACACTGCCAGTGCCGCTGCCGAGACCGCAGCCGCTGCCAGAAAACTGCGGCGCGAGATCTTATTCTTCATCCCATACCCTCCCAGCGTATACAGGCGCATTTTACCCCATACTACACTATTTTATATAATACCACCATTTCTGCCATAGTGTAAACTATTTCTTGAAAAATCTGGTAAAAAAGTGCAGATGACGAATTCCAGTCTGGTTTTTTGGCAGTTCTGTCAAAAAACACGTCACAAACGCAAAAAAGCCCCCGCCGACAGAGGGAAAAAGTGTCGGCGGGGGCTCGGGGAAATGTCAAATCAGGGGTTCAGGGCTCAGTCGTCTGCAGCTTCGTCCAGATTGCCCAGCTTCTTGGCCTGCTCCACAACGGCAGGCACCAGCATCTCGGGCAGGATCTCGTAGCGGGCAAACTCGGTAGTGAACCAGCCGCGGCCCTGCGTGGTCTGCCGGATAAAGGTGGTAAAGTTTGCAAGCTCTGCCAGCGGCACCTCGGCGATGATGGTCTGCAAGCCGTCCTCGTCCGGCTCCATGCCCAGCACGCGGCCGCGGCGCTTGGTCACATCGCCCATAATGTCGCCGGTGTTGTCGCCCGGCACATGAGCCTTCAGGGTGTGGATGGGCTCCAGAATGACGGGGCCAGCCTCCGGCATAGCAGCCTTATATGCCAGCTTTGCAGCCATGATAAAGGCCATTTCAGAGCTGTCTACCGGGTGGTAGCTGCCGTCCAGCAGGGTAGCTTTCAGGCCGACCACAGGGTAGCCTGCCAGCACGCCCTTTTCGGCAGCCAGACGCACGCCCTTTTCCACAGCGGGGAAGAAGTTCTTGGGCACGCTGCCGCCGAACACCTTCTCCTCAAACACCACCTGCTCGCTGTCGCAGGGCTCGAAGTTGATGATAACGTCACCGAACTGGCCGTGGCCACCGGTCTGCTTCTTATGGCGTCCCTGCTTCTGGCAGGCCTTGCGGATGGACTCGCGGTAGGCGATGCGGGGAGCTTCCAGACCGATCTCCACGCCGAACTTGTTCTTCAGCTTGGCCTTGACCACGTCCAGATGCTGCTCGCCCAGACCGCCGATGACCTGCTGATGGGTCTCGGCGTTGTTGATGTAGCACAGGGTGGGGTCTTCTTCCATCAGGCGCGCCAGTGCGCTGGAGATCTTGCCCTCGTCGCCCTTCTTGGCAACGGTAACAGCCATGAACAGGCTGGGCTTGGGGAACACGGGTGCAGGCAGCTTGACCACGCGGTCTGCATCGCACAGGGTATCGCCGGTCTTTGCGCTCACCAGCTTTGCCACAGCGCCGATATCACCGGCACCGATGCCGTCGTTTTCCATCTGCTTCTTGCCAAGGACGGTCAGGGGTTTGGTGATCTTTTCCACCTCGCCGGTGCGGGCGTTGGTCAGCGGCTCGCCAGCGGTCACCTTGCCGCTGATAACCCGCAGATAGCTCAGCTTGCCCACGAACGGGTCAGCCACGGTCTTAAAGACGTAGGCGGCAGTGGGCTCGTCCTCGGTGCAGTGCAGCTCCACCGGCTCGCCGTTGGCGTCCTCGGCCAGCGTGCTGGCTTCGTGCTCCGGGCTGGGCAGCAGCTTGTGCATATTGAACAGCAGCATATCCAGTGCCTGCAGATTTACGGCGCTGCCGCAGAACACAGGAGTGATCAGGCCGTCCTTAACGCCCTTGCGCATACCCTCCACGATTTCCTCGGTGGTAAAGGGCTCGCCGCCGAAGAACTTTTCCATCAACTCATCGTCAGTTTCTGCAATGGCTTCGCTCATAGCCTCGATCAGGCCCTGGAAGCGGTGGCCGATGTCCGGCAGATCTACCTGGATCTGCTTGCCGCTCTCGTACTTGAAGGCCTTCTGGCTGAACAGGTTGATGTACACGGGGGTGCCGTCATCCAGCTTTGCGGGCACGACACAGGGGCAGACGGTGGAGCCGAAGCGGATCTTCATGTCCTCAAGGATCTTGAAGTAGTTGGCGTTTTCCAGATCGCACTTGGAGACGAACACCATGGTGGCCTTGCCGTTCTTGCGCGCCAGCTGGAACGCCTTCTCTGCGCCCACGGTAACACCGCTGCGGCCGGACACGCACACCAGCACGCTCTCGGCGGCGCGGATGCCCTCGTACTCGCCTGCTTCAAAGTCGAACAGACCCGGTGCATCGATCAGGTTGTACTTGATGCCCTCGTACTCCACCGGCACAACGGACGCCGACAGGCTGGCCTTGCGCTTTGCTTCCTCGGGATCAAAGTCCGAAATCGTGGTGCCGTCCTCAACCCGGCCCATACGCTCGGCAGCGCCCGAAAAATAGACCAATGCTTCGGTCAGCGTGGTCTTGCCGCTGCCGGCATGGCCGGCAATCAGAATATTGCGGATGTTGTTGCTTGCGTATTTCATATCGGTTTTTCCCTCATTTCCGCCGCACGGAGCGTTCTCTCCGTTTTTGTGGCATATTTTACAAAGATAATACCACATCCGAAACGATTTTTAAATATATCGTTTCAAAATTTAGCAAAAACGCCTGCCAAACTTCCGGGCACTGTTTTGTGCAAGTTGACATTGGGGTGTAAAACGGACGGACTGAAAAAAGCAGAACTCCCGGCAGCGCGTATAGGTGCGGAGCCGGGAGTTTTCGTTGCAAATATGCGGGTTTTATGGTATGCTGTAGGTGCCGCTTCGGCGGTAAGGGCGTTGACCCAAAACGCAAGGCGGCTCTGTGTCCTCACTGGTTCTGCAAATTCACCCCAGAGTGAAGCAGGTGTCAGGAGGGCAGCTTTTTGAAGCGATCTCTCCTGATGCTTTCGGCGGAAGGAGGGATGTTGGATGTCGATCTCCGAGATTCTGATGCTTCTGACGCTTATCGTCACCATCGTACATGTGACCTTTGAAATCACATGGAAACTCGAGCAGAGAGAAAAACACCATGACAACGGCAAAAAGAAAAAGTGACCGCCAGCGCTTCCCCAAGCCACGGTCACTTGATCTTTTGGTCATTTGATCCATGAGGAGCGGAGCCGTTTTGCCGGGCAGCGCTCTTTCTATTCGTAGTATAGTCTATTTTTCCGGGTTTGTCAAGCCGCAGACCCGCATAAAGGGGCAGGAGGTTTTACGCGATGAAACGCGAGGATTATATCAACTGGGACGAATATTTTATGGGCATTGCGCTGCTTACCGCCATGCGCTCCAAGGACCCCAACAGTCAGGTAGGTGCGTGCATCGTAAGCCCGGAAAATAAGATCCTTTCTCTGGGCTACAACGGGATGCCCATGGGCTGCAGCGATGACGAGATGCCTTGGGAGCGGGAGGGTGCCCCTCTGCAGACCAAATATATGTACGTCTGCCATGCCGAGCTGAACGCCATCCTCAACAGCGCCCACAACAACCTGAAGGGTGCCCGGGTGTATGTGACCCTGTTCCCCTGCAACGAGTGCACCAAGGCCATCATCCAGTCCGGCATTGCCGAGGTGGTGTACTACGGCGACAAGTATCACGACAGCGATTCCAGCATTGCGGCGCGGTTCATGTTCGAGCACGCCGGTGTCCGGCTGACCCCCTATAAGCCCACCGGACGCCGGGCAGAGCTGGAACTGTAAGCTCCCTCTTGACCTTCCTGATGCAACGTACTATAATAGGATCATAGCTTGAATAAATATTCAAGAGTGCTTGCATAGAGAGGGAAATATACAATGGAACTGAAAAATCGCAGCTTTTTGAAGCTATTGGACTACACCCCTGCCGAGATCGGTCAGCTGCTGGAGCTGGCCGCTGACCTGAAAGCCAAAAAGAAGGCCGGTATCCGGCACGACCAGCTGCAGGGCAAAAATATTGCTCTGATCTTTGAAAAGACCTCCACCCGCACCCGCTGCAGCTTTGAGGTAGCCGCCCACGATCTGGGCATGGAAGTGACCTATCTGGACCCCTCCGGCAGTCAGATCGGCAAAAAGGAATCCATCGCCGATACCGCCCGGGTGCTGGGACGGATGTTTGACGGCATCGAGTACCGGGGCTACGGCCAGCAGATCGTGGAAGATCTGGCGCACTACGCCGGTGTTCCGGTGTGGAACGGCCTGACCAACGAGTTCCATCCCACCCAGATCTTAGCCGATTTCCTTACCATTCAGGAGCATTTCGGCCACTTGAAGGGCATCCACTTCGTTTACTTCGGCGATGCCCGCTACAACATGGGCAACAGCCTGATGGTGGGCTGCGCCAAGATGGGTCTGCACTTTACCGCCTGTGCACCCAAAAAGTATCAGCCCGACCCCGCGCTGGTAGAGCAGTGTCAGGCCGTTGCCGCCCAGACCGGGGCGACCCTCTCCTTTGAGGAGGACCCCGTCAAGGCCGCAAAGGGCGCAGACGTGCTGTACACCGATGTGTGGGTATCCATGGGCGAACCGGTAGAGGTTTGGGCGGAGCGCATCCACGATCTGGCTCCCTATCAGATCAATCAGGATCTGATGAATATTGCAGGCCCGGATGCAGTATTTATGCACTGCCTGCCCGCCTACCACGACCACAAGACCACTGTGGGCAAGGAGATGGGCGAGCGCTTTGGCCGCGATGCCATGGAGGTGACCGACGAGGTATTCGAAGGCCCCCAGAGCATCGTGTTTGACGAGGCCGAGAACCGGATGCACACCATCAAGGCGGTCATGGCGGCCACCTTGGGGTATCAGGAATAAAGAGATAAGCCCGGAAGGCTCGCAGACCTTCCGGGCTTATTCTTTTCAAAAGTAATTCGCAATCATTCCGAAACTGCATTCTGCAGTTTCAGCACGCCTGCCTGCGTCAGGCGCTTACGCAGCAGCGCACCCACGATGCAGGAAACCACGATCTTTCCCAAGTCCAGCGCAATGAAGGGGTAGACACAGACGGTCAGCGCATAGCCCAGCTCGCACTGCATCTGGAACACGAACCATGCGGTGCCCAGCACATAGCAGGCGGCATCGCCCAGCACCAGACCCACAGCGGAAACCACCGGGTTGCCCTTGCTCTTTTCAATGAACATACCGCCGATGAAGGCCAGCAGCAGATAGCCCACCAGATAACCGCCGGTAGGGCCTGCCAGCTTGGCAAGACCGGCGCCGTAGCCGGAGAACACCGGAATACCGATGGTGCCCAGTGCCAGATAGAGGACCACGCTCAGGGTGCCGAACTTCGGCCCCAGCAGCCATGCGGTCAGGCAGATAACAAAGTTTGCCAGCGAGATGGGCACGGCTCCGATGGGCACGGTCAGCGGGCCCAGCACGCACAGCACGGCAGCCATCACAGCGGTAACGGCCATCTGGTAGGTAGTCAGTTTTTTGTCTTTCATAGTCAGTTTTCCCCTCTGTTTTTTCGTTATGCAAGGCATCTGTGCCCGAGTATACCGCACCGGTGCGCCGCAGGTCAACGGAAAAGTTTGCAAAGGGTTTACAATCCGAAATTTGATTGTAATACTGTGGAAAGTATGTTAAAATAAAAATGACCGCCCACAGTCTCGCAAACACTGAGCGGTCATTCTTATTGACTACTTAGCCGAAGGAAACTGACCATTGCAGCCAGCACCCTTTCTCTTTGCAGTATGGCCTATTTTGCACGAAATGTCAAGAAAAACACGGAGGTTCCCATGGGTGGAGGTCATGTATCGCGGCCGGATTTCGGGATGCCGCAGCCGGATGCGGCGTACCCGCTGACCGAGTTCTATCTGCTGGCGCAGCAGGCGCTGGAAAAAAGCGGCAGCTTTATGCTGCCCGCCCTCTACGCAGGGCTGCACGCCCCTGCCCGGCGCATCTACCGGGAGGAAGCCGCCGGGTATTTACAGCTTGCGGCTGCCCCGGCAGAGGGCTTGACCCGGCTGCTCTCCCCTGCCCGGATGCAGCTTTTATACAGCAGCCTACAAGTGCAGCCGGACGGCACCCCCGCCGCCCTTCTGCTGACCGAGGAGTGCACCCGCCTGACCGTGGCGGTGCAGCTGCTGCCGCCCTTTGTGTGGGAGGACCCGCTGCCGCCGCTGCCGGATGTACCGGCGGCACTCACCCTGCAATTGACCATGCAGGACGTGGTGGCGATTGACACCGCCCCTGCCGCACTGGCGCAGAAACTGGTGCACAGCACAAGCGGCAAATGCTGGCTGCACCACCCCAAGGCTGAGACCTTTCTCTCCGAGCGGCTGGCGCTGCTGCAAAGGGTCTATAAATAAGGAAGGGCTCCCCTCTTTTACTTTTTGCGATTCCGTGGTATACTGACCGGTAAACCGGCAGGATATCCAACTCCCGTCGGAGAACGTGGACGCGTCATGCGGCCGGTGCGTCCGGCACACAAAAAATGGAAGGAACCGGGTTTTGTTCTGCAATAATCGGGGATGCTGAGCCGTATATTGAGTGAACGTCCCCGTGAGAACCACAAACATTCCATCGAGAAGCCCGCTTCCGGGCATCCAAGGAGAGTTTATACAATGGGACAGCTGACCAGAAACGAAGTTTTTACCTTGGCGGTGCAGCGTTACAGCGACACCGTCTACCGCACTGCGGTGCATAATTGCCGCTGCACAGCCGATGCTGAGGATGTGGTGCAGGATGTGTTTGAAAAGCTGCTGCACTACAACGGCATCTTTGAGAGTGAGGAGCATCTCAAAGCATGGCTGCTGCGGGTGGCCATCAACCGCTGCCGGGACCTGACCCGCGCCGCCCACCAAAAGGACACCGAGCTGGACGAGAACCTGCCCGCCCCCGATGTCCTTGCGGAGGACGGCAGTGTGCTGGATGCCATCCGCACGCTGCCGGAAAACTATCGCAATGCCATCTATCTGCATTACTACGAAGGATACACTGCGGCAGAGATCGGGCGGATGATGGCGGTGCCCACAAACACGGTACTAAGCTGGCTGCGGCGCGCACGGGCACAGTTACATACGATGCTGAAGGAGGAGATCGAAGATGAGGTGGTATGAATACAAGATGGAGGTCGATGACCTGACTGCCCCGGACGATCTGAAGGCAAAACTGCTGGCCATGACCGACACCCTGACTGCAGAGGAAAAGGCTGAGCCCATGATGGCCGCCCCTGCCCCGCAGACCGCTGCACCCGCAGCACCCCTGAACACCGCCGAAACCAAGAAGAAAAAGCCCATCCACTTCCCGGTAAAGCAGCTGGGCACGCTGGCCGCCTGTCTGGCTGTGTGTGTGCTGGGTTACAGCACCCTGCATCTGGGCATCGGGATGGGCAGCGCCAAAAGCAGCACACCCGCCCTATACGCAGCCGAAGGCGCTGCCAACAGCTCCGCTGCTTCTGTGGCATCGGACAGTTTTGATCTCCAGCACGCCGCGCTGGACAGCGCCCCCGAGGCGGTGAATTACAGTCTGGAGGCAGACGACCGCTCTCTGGAAACGGAGTACAGCGGCACCGGCAGCACCGAAGCTGCTGCCCCTGCGGTGGACAGTGCCAAGATCATCTACACTGCCAACCTGACGCTGGAAAGCAAGGACTACGAAGCAGCCCGCAGTGCGCTGGACAGCGCTCTTGCCGAAGCGGGCGGCTATCTGGAATCCAGCAGCGAGTATTCCAGCACCGGCTCCAGCCGCTCGGTCAACCTGACCTACCGGGTACCGCAGGCCAACTACCAGAGCTTTCTGGATGCTGTGGCCGCTGCCGGTAATGTGACCTACCGCAGCCAGCAGGCCGATGACGTGACCACTCAGTATATGGACGTGTCCGCGCGGCTTTCTAACCTGCAGGCACAGCGCACCCGCTTGCAGCAATTGCAGGCAAAGGCCGAAAATCTTTCCGACCTGCTGCAGATCGAGGACTCCCTCACCGAGGTGCAGTCCCAGATTGAGAGCTGGCAGAGCCAGCTGGACTGGTACAGCGACCAGGTGCAGCAGTGCACCGTGTATATCGACCTGAACGAGGTGCAGACCTACACCCCTGCGGACGAGGGTTTCTTCTCCCGCATCGGCACCGCCTTTACCTCCGGCTGGGGCAACTTTGTGAACGGCTTGCAGCAGCTGATGGTGGCGCTGGCCTGCGTCTGGCCGCTGGCAGTGCTGGCGTGCGCCGCCGTTGCTGCGGTGCTTGCATGGCGCAGAAAGCACAGCAAAAAGCAAAAGTAAAAGTTTTTTCGAAAAAGGGTTGACATTCTGCCCGCCCTGTGGTATTATACTTGAGCAGTCAGCGAGAGCCGCTGAAAAGCAAAAAGTAAATATCGCGGGGTGGAGCAGTCTGGTAGCTCGTCGGGCTCATAACCCGAAGGTCGTTGGTTCAAATCCGGCCCCCGCAACCACCAAACAGGTTGAATTTTATAAATTCAACCTGTTTTTTATTCTCATCTTATACCAAAAGGGATACCGGAGCATCCGCAGATGTTCCGGTATCCCTTTTATGCTGTGATTCAGGTGCTCAGCCCTGCTGTATTGGAATCGTTTTTACGGCTCGATCACATTGAAGGTCTTTTCAAACTTGGACGCATACGCCAGCAGACGCTTCAGGGCAGTGGCATCGCCGCTTACCTGCACCTGACCGGCCTGCTGCCCCTGCATCAGGGCAAGGAGCTGCAGCCGCTTGCAGGTGACGGTGGCCTGCGCGTCCGGGCGGTTCTCTCCCGAATAGGACAGCAGAATACCGTTTTTTCGGGTCACATAGAACTTTTCGTTCACATCCGTCACGATCAGGTTCAGCGTTACATCGTCGTTCTGGGCGGCGTTGGCGTCGGTCAGGATGGAAATGTAATCCAGCAGCATATCCACGGTCATCTCCTTCATGGCGGAGCCCAGACCATTGGCGGTGCGTGCCAGACCGGACAGGTTGCCCTTGCGCAGCTCGGCAGCGCCCATCAGGTAGGCGTTGCGCCATGCGCCGGACTCTGCCTGATAGCCCAGCTGCTCCAGCGCATCGGCGCACAGGTTGCGCGCCTTCTGGTTGGACGGGTCTGCAAAGACCAACTCCTTGGTGATCTGCGCCACCCACTGATAATCGCCCTTTTCAAAATCCTTCCATGCCTTGCGCAGAACGGCATCCGTGCTGCCCAGATATTCTACCAGCTTCTTGGCGGTATCGCTGGGCGGGAGCGGGTTCAGGTTGACCGGGTTTGCATCGTACCAACCCAGATACTTCTGGTAGACCGCCTTGGCGTTGTGCGCCAGTGTGCCGTAATACGGCCGGGTGTACCAGACCTTTTCCAGCTTTTCGGGCAGGGTGAGCATGGCGGCGACCTCAGTGGAGGTATAGCCCTGATTCATGTAATGCAGGGTCTGGTCGTGGATAAACTTATAGATGGCTGCCGTATTCAGCAGATAATCATGGATCTCCTCGCCCCAGTGCGGCCAATTGTGGCTCTGGAATACCACATCGGTCTTGTCGCAGAAGCGCTGGTCTGCCTCGATGATGTACTTTGCCCAATCGTTGGCATCGCGCACCTCTGCGCCGCGCAGGGTGTACAGATTATGCAGCGTGCCGGTGCAGTTTTCCGCCATCCAGAGGGCACGGTATTTCGGGAAATAGGCGTTCATCTCGGCAGGGGCTTCGGTGCCGGGGGTCAGCTGGAATTCGATCTCCAGCCCGTCGATGGTCAGCTTCGGAACATCTTCCCCGATCTCGTAAGTAGGAGCGATGAGGGTCACCGTACCGGTGGACTGTCCCATGCCGATGCCCACGCTCAGCGCACCCTTTTCGCCCTTATCAAGCACCGTGCCGTACTGGAACTGTGCGCGCCGTGCCATGGCGATGCCTGCATAGACATTTTCGCTAATGGCGTGCTTCAGAAAGCCCGCCGGCGCAAGCACAAGGGTCTTGCCGGAAGCCAGCTGCTTTTTAAGCGAGAGCTTTGCATCCGCTACCTGCTCCCGGGTAATAACGCCCTCCACGCCGCCGAAGTGATCCACATGAGAGTGGCTGTACAGCACCGCCTTGATGTCCAGCGGGCCGAAGCGGTTCTCCATCAGCTCCTTGGCAGCCTTCATGTTTTCCTTGCACATCAGCACATCAAACACGATCCAGCCGTGGTCGGTGCGGATAAAGGTCGTATTGGCCATATCAAAGCCGCGCACCTGATAAATGCCATCGCACACTTCAAACAGACCAGCTTTGGCGTTGAGTTGGGTATTCCGCCACAGGCTGGGGTTTACAGTGTCTGGAGCATCCCGGTTCAAATCGCCGTAGCTCTGCAGATCCCATGCAGATCTGTTATCATCACCATCGATGATCCTGCCTTCCGCATTGTCCAGCCAGCCGCGCTCGGCGTTGGCAAACTCCCGCCGGTCAGAAAAATCCAGCTTTTCATACCATTCGGCGTTGGTCTCTGCTGTGATGGTCGTTGCGCCTTCGGTCTCGCCCGGCTGGGTGGGATCCTTGAAAATGTCTGTGATAAAATTCAGGCCGTTTTCTGTGGTATTTTCCGCAGCATGGGCAGACAGAGATGCGCCGCACGCCAGCATTGCAGCAGCCGAAGCGGAAATAAAATTCCGACGGGTCATTTTCATAGCAGGTTCCTCCTTATTACGGATCAGTTTGTGCGGACGACCGGCGGCTGCCAGTCTGTCAGTGCGGCGGCATCCGGTTTATAGATACGAAGGAAGAGGTGGAAATCTCCCTCTCCTACCGGCAGCCAGTTGGTCGTGTCCGCCGGTGCCTCTTTGGAAAGGGTGATATCGATCGAGCCGTCCGGATTACGGTGCAGACCGGAGCGGTCGTTGACGCAGTAGCGGTCAATGGGGTTTTCAATGAGGAAATCGCTCTCCCCGTAGGCGGTCACCGACCAGAAGCCCTTTTCCAGTGTGGGAGGATCTGCCTCGATATGCAGCGTATAGGTCTTTTTGCCGGTCAGGACTGTGCCGGTGCTGTCCACATCTGTTTTAGGGTAGATGGCAACATCGGTGGTGTTGGCACCCAGACCCCGCAGCGCCACCATGGTACGGTAGGTATATGCTGTGCCAAAGTTGCCGATGGGGTCGCCGAAATAGATCCACTGACCCATCTGGCGTGTATAGCGCTCCGATTCGCTTTGCAGCTTTTTCTTCAGCTGGAGCAGCATCAGCTTCCAGCGCAGCCCGCTGAACAGACCCAGCGCCTTGTCATCGAACTTCTCACCGGGGCCGACATGCAGTGCTGCAAGCTCCCGGAGTACCGGCGCATCTGCCGCAGCGGGCGGGTTGGTTTCCATCAGCTGGTTAGCGGTATCAAAGAATTCCTTTGCGTCCATAGCAAGAACGTGCTTTACCGGCACAAAGTCATTGGCAGGGTCATAGCTGCCTGCGGGGGCGGTCCATCCACCCGCCTGATAGGCGGAAAGCGGCATCAGCTGCATCTTATCCTGAATAGCCCGGACGTTGGGCAGGTCCTCCTGTCCGGAAAGCACGATGCGGGCAATGGTCCAGACCATCGTGGTAGGCACATCAATGCGCTGCACCCCTTCCGGCAGTTCGCCCTGCCAGTCTGCACGGGTAATGGCATAAAGCCCCGGCGTTTCCAGCACAGCGGCGGTGTTTGTCCACGCATCCAGCACCTGTACATTAAAAAAGCGGTCGGTCTGCGGCACGCCGTAGATCATTGGTTCTGCGCCGACATCCAGAAACGCCTGCGTATAGATGGTATCCACATTCGGCGTAACCACCACACGGGTCGTTGCATCTGCCAGCTTTTCCGCATGGATGAACTGGTTGATGGGGGCCTTGTTGCTTGTAGCTGTGCGGGTGTTTGTGGAAGCCGTCCGCGTAGCATCCATGATCACCAGCGGAAAGGCGTACAGATACGCCTGCTCCAGAAGGTTCTGTGCAGCCAGCGTCTGCTGTGCGGCTGCGGCTTTCTCTACGGGCAAAAGTGTAGCTGCGCAAACCACCGCAGCCGCAGTAGAAACGTTCAAAAAATCACGGCGGGTCATTTTCATAACATGAGACCTCCTGTTATGTCTTTTGCTTTATGCGCCTTATGGGAAAAAACCATTTGGCTCTCTGTGTTCAAGATACACGGACAATGATTAAAAGTCAATGATTTTTGCATTTTCCGTAACAAAAACGTAAGTTTCAACAAAAAAGCCCGATAAAATTTGACGCAAACGCCATTAAAATCTTGTACTCTGCACGATAATGTGCTATACTAAGCACATCAATTGACAACGGAGCACGGCGATGAACGATCTGCATGAATGGTTTCAAAAAAATGACCTTTGTCCGGAAAACATTTTGTATCTTTACCGCAGCGACCGTAAAACAGTCGTTCACCGCATGGACGGCGAGGAAGCTGCGCTGTATGCGCCGCTGCACAGCGTTTTGTCTGTGCTGCCGGAAAATCTGTTCCTGAACATCAGCAAGGGAATTGCGGTGTGCCGCAGCCAGATCGTAAACATCAGCAACGATGGGATCTACACCATGTCTGACGGCCGCACCTTTCAGGGACGCAAGCGCGGACTGAGCGACCACCGCCGCCTGCGTGCAGAGATCGGGCTGGCGGACACACAGCCCCGCCCCATGAGCATGAGCCTGCTGGAAAAGTGCAGCCTGCTGGACGATATGCCGCTGGCGTTCTGCGTCATCGAGCTGGTATTCAATGAATCCGGGCATGGCGTGGATTTTATCTTCCGCTACTGCAACGCGGAGATGGCAACGATCGAAGGGGTGCCGGTAGAAGAAATGCTGAACCGCTCTTTTTACGAGGTGTTCCCCAATGGTGATAAAAAGTGGCTTGTATCGTATGCAGATGTGGCGTTGAACGGCACAAGGCACACCCTCCACGATTACAGCCCGGAGGTGGACAAATACCTGACCATCCATTGTTACCAGCCTGAACCGGGGTATTGTGCCTGCGTGCTGCAGGCCATAGACTCCTGACTTTGCAAAAGCTTTTCCGGCAGCAAAATATCTATAGCGCTTTCAAAACGGAACGGAAGATCGAATATTACAAAAAAAGCAAGTGCATCACATCTCCCTCAAAAATTTTGGTTTTTGAGAGAACGTGTTGCACTTGCTTTTCTTTATGTGAGATTTCAGCGCAAATCGCCGCGCCATATTATCAGCGATGAGGGACGCTGTATTTTACAGCAACCCCTTTATATTTTGGTACGGTTGTGATTCGGTTTACTTCCGTGCGATCATCTCGGTATAGGCCAGCACCAGCGGACCTACGCCCTTGGCGTCGTTGCAGACCACCGGCTCGCTGAAGTAGTAGGCCAGCGAGCCGTCACGGTGATCCTTGCCGCCCAGACCTGCCACAAGGCAGATGCCGTCCAGCTGCAAGCTGCCGTCCGGGTTCTTGGACAGGTACCGGTCGCAGGTGCCGTAGAAGGCCTTCTCTGCCCATGCAGCCATCCGCTTAGGCAGGTAGCCCAGACGCACGCCCTTGAGCACTGCGTAGGCAAACAGGGCGGTGCCGCTGGTCTCCAGATAGTTGCCCTCGGCTTCCGGGTGGTCGATGACCTGCCAGAACATCCCGCTCTGCTCGTCCTGGAACTTGTGCATATCCTCCACGGTCTGCTTGAGCATGGCCATGATGCCGCGGTACTCGTTGTACAGCTGCTCGTCCATGCGCTCCAGCACGTCCACCATCGCCACAAGGAACCAGCCCATGGCGCGCAGCCAGAAGTTGGGGCTGCAGCCGGTCTCAGGGTCTGCCCAGTACATCTGGCGGCTCTCGTCGTAGCCGTGGTAGTACAGGCCGGTCTTTTCGTCCCGCATATGCTTTTTGATGTTCATGAACTGCTTGTAGCTGTCGATACAGCCCTGCATCTTGTTAAAGCGGGTCTCGTACTCCATGTAGAAGGGCTGTGCCATATAGGTGCCGTCCAGCCACACCTGCCACGGGTAGATGTCCTTGTGCCAGAAGTTGCCCTCCTTGGTGCGGGGCTGGGTGAGCAGCTGGCTGCGGATGGTGTCGATTGCCTTGCGGTACTTCTCGTCCCCGTAGATGTCATACAAGATGAACAGGTTCTTGCCCTGATTCACGTTGTCCAGATTGTACTCCTTGGGGTCGTAGGTCTTGATGGAGCCGTCCGGCTGCACAAAGTAGTCGATAAACTCCTTGGAAAACTCCAGATACTTCTCGTCGCCGGTGGTCTTGTACAGGCTCAGGCAGGCGGTGATCATGCAGCCATCGATGTAGTTCCACTTGTTGGGCTTGCCGCTGCGCACCTTTTCGATGTTCCACATCGGTGTCTCGGCGCTGGAATTGGCGATCAGGTAGTCCACATAGTCGCCCAGCATGGACAGGATCTCTTCATGGGTCATGGGTCAGTCCTCCTCAAAATGTCCTACGTTGACAAAGTGCAGCCGCTCGCCCTCGTAGCCTTCGATCTTCACGTTATGCAGGTCGATCTCCTTGACGTTCTCGGCATAGATGGCCAGCTTTTTCACCAGCGGGCGGTTGTCGGCCATGGCGGCCTGTCCCTCCTTGGCGTTGGGGTCAAAGGTGATGCTCACATCCCGCATGGTCACCCGCTCGATGGGCTGCTCCGGCAGGCCGTCGAAGTAGCAGCCCGCGAACTGGGCATCGGTGGCCACGATGTTCTCCATGGTCAGGCTGCCCAGCTTGGGGGTGTACTCGTCCACCGGCATCGCCTCGCGGCACTGCACATAGGGGCCGTGACCGTCCGGGTCGCAGAAGTAGAACATATTGATGACAAAGGGTGCCTTGACGCCCCGCATCTCCACGTTGCGGAACACCAGCCCGTCGATGACGGCGGTGTTGCCGCGGCCGCGGCGGGTCTTGACACGCAGACCGCGGTCGGTGTGGTCCATCAGGCACTGGGTCACCACCATATCCTTGACGCCGCCGCTCATCTCGCTGCCGATGACGATGCCGCCGTGACCCTTGTCCAGCAGGCAGTTGCGGATAACGGTGTGCTCGCAGCTGCGCTTCAGCTTCATGCCCAAAAAGACCTTGCTGGCCTTCATGGCGATGCAGTCGTCACCCACATGGATGTTCATGCCGATGATGCGGATATACTCGCAGCTTTCAGGGTCGATGCCGTCCGTGTTGGGGGCGTTGTAGGGGTTGTTGATGTTGAAGTTGAGCAGGTCGAGATGCTTGACAAAGATGGGGTGGATGGTCCACGAGAAGCTGTTCTGCACCGTGATGCCGTGCAGGCAGACGTTCTCGCTGTCCACCGCAGCCACGGCGCGGGGACGCCATGCGATGCGCTTGACCTTGGGGTTCACCCACCAGTCGCCGTTCTGGGCATCGCAGTCCAGCGTGCCCTCGCCGGTCACCACTACGTCATGCACCTGCGTGATGTTCAAAAGGCCTGCAAAGCTGTCCAGCGGGTTGCCCTCCCAGCCGGTCAGGTAGTACTCGTCCACCTCGTTCTCGCTGGGCAGCACGCCGGGCAGAATGGGGTAATGGGTGCGGTCGTTATCACCCAGCAGCACAGCACCCTTTTCCAGATACAGCGTGGTGTTGCTCTTCATGAACAGGCTGGCGGTGCGGTAACGGCCGGCGGGCACATACACCGTGCCGCCCTTGGGGCAGGTAGACAGCGCCGCCTGCAGCCGCACAGTGTTGTCCGTCTCGCCATCGGCCACCAGACCGTAGCGGGCAGCATCCACGAAGAAGGTCTCAGCCTCGGTGGTGAAATCCAGCTTCAGGGTCTCGCCCTCTGCCTGCACCTCCACCGTATAGGTGGTGCCGGGCAGCAGGGAGAACAGGGAGAACACGTTGGTGTTGCAGGCTTCGTATATCGTCTTGCCGTTCAGGGCAACGGTAAAGGGGTGTGCCGGACGGTAGCACAGCTCGTTTTCCAGCTCGAAAACGGCGCTGCGGGTCATGGAACGGATCAGGGTCAGATTCATGCGAAATAACCTCCTGTGAGTTTGTCTTGCCCCCACGGGGCAGACGTGGTATCATGAGGAAAAGCGCTCTCCCGGCGACCGGGAGGGCTGTTTCCGGAAAGGATGCGCAAAATGAAAGCGGAACGGGAAAAGATCAACGCCAAGGTAAAGGCAGACACCGTGCGGCTGACCGGCGGCAAGCTGGAGCTGACGGCAGACGAGGAGATGTGCACCTTTCTGCTGGTAAGCGAGGGCAGCTGCACCCTGCAAATGGGGGAAAACAGTCTGCTGCTGAACCCCGGCAGCGCACTGCTGCTGGGTGCGGGGGATGCGGTGCTCTCTGCCGCCAGTGCAGCCGTACCGGAGCTGGTAGGCTGCCGGTTCCCGCTCAGTGCCCTGCACGAGCTGCGCAGCACCGCCCAGCGGGATTTTGTCCGGCTGTTCGTGCCCGGGGAAGCCACGGTGCTGTACGGCCCGGTGCCGTGGACCCGCCGCCTGCGCACCCTGCTGGAGATGATGCGCACCGCCATGCCGGAGCAGGACTACCCCGGCGGGCTGTACCTGCTGCTGATCCTGCACTATGTAGAGCAGGAGTGCCTTGCCGAGAGCAGCGCCGTGGCGCGCCCCCGCAACGAGACCGTTGAGCAGGTGTGTGCCTACCTTGCCGCCAACTACCGGCAAAAGTTCTCTCTTACCGAGGTAGCGGCGCGGTTCTACCTTTCCCCTTACTATCTCAGCCGCCTGTTCCGGCGGGTGACCGGGCAGTCCATCGTGGACTACCTGAACAACCGCCGCATCGAGTCTGCGCAGAAGCTGCTGGAGACCACCGAGCTTTCCATCAGCGCTATTGCCGAGCAGACCGGCTTTGCCAGCGCCGCCCACTTCCGCCGCGTGTTCCGCGAGGTGACGGATATCAGTCCCCTGCAATACCGCAAAAAGCAGAAGAAATGATACACCTACCAAAACACCCCCTGTGCCATCCGTTGGGAGCAGCACAGGGGGTGTTGGTCTTGGTCAGATGTTCTTATGGCGCATTAGCCCTTGACGGCACCTGCGGAGATACCTTCAACGAACTGATCCTGTGCACAGAAGAATACGATCAGCTGCGGCAGGATGGAGATGAGGGACAGAGCAAGGATCTTGTTCCAAGCAAAGCCGGTATCACCGTCCATGGACAGCTTGACGAACAGGGACATGGGGTACTTGCCGGGGGTGCTGACGTAAAGCAGCGGGCCCATAAAGTCGTTGCAGCTCCACATGAACTGGAACAGTGCGCAGGACACCAGAGCGGGTCCCAGCATGGGCACGATGACCTTGTACAGGGTCTGGAAGGAGGAGCAGCCGTCAATGGCGGCAGCCTCGTCCAGATCACGCGGGACGTTGCGCATGAACTGCACCAGCTGGTACACGAAGTAGGTCTCGGTAGCAAATGCGCAGTGCACCCAGATGGCCAGATAGAAGGGGCTGTCGACCCAGCCGAACTTGTTGTACAGCAGGTACTGCGGCACGTTCAGCACGACCTGCGGCAGGAACAGAGTAGCCAGCATGATGTTGAACAGCAGCTTGCGGCCGGGGAAGTCGAAACGGCCAAAGCCGTAAGCGGCAATACAGGCAGACACCACAGTGCAGATCACCTTGGGGAGGACGTAGCTGTAAGTGTTGAGCATGGCCTGCAGAATGTTGATGGAGCCGCCGAAGTTGTTCAGAGCGTTGCGGTAGCCATCCAGCGTAGGCTTTTTGATCCACAGGCTGATGCCTGCAAAGATCTCGCTGTTATCCTTGAAGGTAGCGCTGATCATCCACAGCAGAGGATAGATCATGATGATGCCAACCAGGATCAGCACGAAGTATTTAAAGAAGGTTGCGATCTTATTCGATGCTTTCATTCCCATATTGGTCACCTTACCTTTCATCCGAGTAGTAGACCCACTTCTTCTGGCTGGTGAACGCAATGATCGTCAGGATGCAGACGATGATGAACATGATCCATGCCAGAGCAGAAGCCATGCCCATGTCGTAGGACTTGAATGCGTAGTTGTAAACCAGCAGGGAGATCAGGGTAGTGGAACCACGGGGACCACCGTTGGTGATGATGTAGGGGCCGTTGAACTCCTGGAAAGCCTGGCAGATCTGAGTGACCAGGTTGTAGAAGATGATGGGGGTGATCATCGGAACAGTGATGGAGAAGAACTGACGCCACTTGCCGGCACCATCGATGGTAGCAGCCTCGTACAGGTCTGCGGGCACGCCCTTCAGTGCAGCAAGGAACAGCACCATGGCGGAACCGAACTGCCATATACGCAGGAAACAGATGATCCACAGTGCGTAGTTGGGGTCAGACAGCCACTCGGGGCCCTGCACCGCACCAAAGGTGACAGCGCGCACCACGGTGTTCAGCAGACCGTCCACGCTGAACACAGCCTTCCACAGCACAGCGATAGCCACAGAGCCGCCCAGAATGGAGGGGATGTAGTACACGGTGCGGAACAGGTTGACGCAGGCGATCTTGAAGTTCAGGATGTAGGCGATGAACAGCGCGAAGATCAGCTTCAGGGGCACGGTGATAAAGGCGTACTTAAAGGTGATGATCAGCGCCTTGGTGATCTTTTTGGTGTGGAATGCGGTAATGTAGTTGGCCAGACCAACAAAGCTGGTACCGTCCTTGAAGAAGTTCATATCGGTAAAGCTGTAATACAGCGACTGACCGAAGGGGAACGCCTTAAAGACGAGAAAGCCGATGATCCAAGGGATCAGATAAAACAGACCCTGATACTTATCGACCCATTTCTGGAACGGAGTTCGTGCGCCTGCGGGCGCATTACTTTTTTTCATCCGAAGTCCTCCTTTTACAGGATTTTGAAGCAGACAGTGCAGCAGGTCACAGACCGGCAACAATTCATTCAAGGTTTGATAATCATTCTCCGAAAAAACAAGGGCACCTGTCGTACGGGCGGCAGATGCCCCTATTTCATTCAGAGTATCGCTGCCGGTTCAGGCTGCTGTCAGTGCGGTAAGCTTAGCCGACGGTGTAGCCAACAGACTCCATGCCGTCCAGCAGAGTCTCGACAGCCTCTTCGGGGGTCTGATCGCCGTAGTCGATGTTGTCGAACACTTCCTGATAGATGCCGGTGCCGGAAGCCTTCAGGTCGTTGTTCTCGAACAGGGGATCCAGCTTGTTGGTGGTGAATGCCATGACCTTGGCATTTGCGTCAGCAACCAGGCTCTTGACAGCGCCGGCGTCCTGAGCGAACTTCAGGCCAGCCTTGGAAGCGGGGATGCCGCACTCAGAACCCATGATGGAAGCGCCCTTCTCCTCGTTCAGCAGGAAGTTGATCAGGGTAGCAGCCTCGGCAACGTTCTTGCAGGTCTTGGTGATAGCCAGACCCATGGACACCTTGGAGAAGCCGCCGTTGTTGTCGCCGAACTTGATCTCCTCGCCGACGGTGAAGCCGTCCTTGTTGCTGTCGTCCAGAGCGGAAGCGTACTTGGTAGCAGCGGAATCCCACTCGAAGATGCCTGCGATCTTACCGGTGATCCACTCGTTGGACTGGTGGGTAGCGGTATCGGAGTTTGCAGAGTAGTAGGTCTTCAGGTTCATCATGACGTGGTTGTCCACCAGGCTCTTGATGAAGGCCAGACCCTCAGCGATCTCGTCCTCGGTGTAGTTCAGGGTGGAGGTAACGGGATCTGCCCAGTCCTTGCCGTACTTGGACTCGAGGTAGAACACCATCAGGATCATACGGTCGTATGCACCCAGGTGCATGGGGTAGTAATCGTTGCCCAGCTTCTCCTGGAAAGCCTTACCGGCAGCCATCAGATCGTCCAGAGACTTGGGGACCTCGGTGATGCCAGCCTTATTAAAGGTGGTCATGTTCCAGTAGAAGATACGGCCGGTCATGGAGACGGGCACGCACTGCTGGCTGTTGGCCACGTAGCAGGCGTCCATAGCAGCGGCATCCCACTGGGTCAGGTCGATGAACTTGGAGGTGGTGTTCAGGTCCACGAACTTGCTGCCGTCAGCAGAGTAGTTGTACAGCCAGTTCCAGTTCACCTGGCAGACATCCTGAGCGTTGCCTGCGATGAAGGCAGCAGCCATCTTCTCTTCCCAGCCGGACCATGCGGCGAAGGTGGGCTCCACGGTGATGTTGGAGTGCTCAGCCTGGAAAGCCTCCAGAGCGCTCTGGTAAGCAGCGTGACGGCTGTCGCCGCCCCACCAGCTGATGCTCAGGTTGACGGGGCCGTCAGACAGAGCCAGACTCTCATCTGCGGAAGCAGCGGGAGCCTGAGAAGCAGCAGCGGAAGAAGCGGTGGAAGAAGCAGCGGGCTTGCTGCCGCAGGCAGCCAGCAGACCTGCAGCACCGACAGCGCCGGTAGCCATCAGGAAGTTACGACGAGAAATTGCCTTGCTCATTTTTGTTCTCCTCCTAATAGAAAACATCTTCATGTAGGGGGTCTGCACATATCCCCCTTGTATACAATTATGATAACAAAAGCCACCGAAAAAAGAAAGATGCAATTTACAGTGATACGGGATAAAAACATACAAATATTGCCCTTGTTTTTGAAAGAGATTCGACGTCCTTGCCGAAATGAATAAACTTGCGCTGAAAAACCGTGCAACTTGTATACTTCAATGACTTGCATAAAAATCTGGGATGCAACATGGGAAGAACGGCAAAAACTTCAATAATTCCTGTTACATTTACCGTTCTGCCTGTAATTTTTTATGCTCTGCCGCCCCCCGCTGCTCTCTTCTTTTCCCACTTCCTCCCCCCTCCGTCGAGTAATTGCCCAGTCCGAACTGATATATCAATAGCGCAAAAAACGTGCGTATTTCGCCCGGTTGATATATCAGTGGTCGCGAAACACAGCAAATTAATATATCAGTCTGTATACAGCCTGTTGGGGATACCCCTTCCGTCTGCTCACTGTGTTCGCAGCCACCTACCCCAAGGGCAGCGTCCTCGCCCTCTCAGTCACCTGCGGTGACAGACTCCCCCTTTTGTCGCTGCGCGACATCTTCCCCCGGAACGGGGGAAGTCTTTCCTCAAAGGGAGAGCCCTTGGCATAGCGATACAGTTTCCAGCTAAAGTGCAAAGCTTGCGGGCGTGCCCGCTCCCCCTTGGGGGAGCTGTCGCGCAGCGACTGAGGGGCTTCAAATCGGCGGAGCCGGAAAAAACGGTTAAAAGATCTTCACGCCGAACAGGCGTGAATCTTCAGTTTTTTCCGGTGCAGCCCTCCTCTTTGGGGTTAAAAGGGGCGAGCAGCCCCTTTTTCGTGGCTCCAGCGCGTCGAAATCGCTGGCACTTTTCTGGTTCTCTTTTGGTGTCAAAAGAGAACATCCCCCGGCAAGCAGGAACTGCCCCCGCGGAGCGCAGCGAGACTGAGGGGGTAACTCTTCCGCAATCCACGCAAAAAAGCCGCTGCACCCGGCACGGTACAGCTGCTTGTATACAACATAAAAGTATCTCAGTTTTTCTTTGCAGCGTAGAACGCCCGCCGCGCTTTGAAGTAGCACTGGGGGCACATACTGACATACTGCACATCGTTTTCAAGGTCGATGGCTACCTGCTCGCCCTCAAAGACGAACTGTCCGTTCACCTTGCGGCAGTTGCAGATGGCCTTGCGCCCGCAGGTGCAGATCGTTTTCATCTCCTCGATGGTGTGCGCCAGCTCCAGCAGACGGGTAGAGCCCGGGAAGCCCTTGAGGGAAAAATCTGCCCGCAGACCGTAGCAGATCACCGGGATGTTCAGATCTACCGTGACCATGAACAGCTGCTCGGCCTGCTCCGGGGTAAAGAACTGGCTCTCGTCGCACAGCACACAGGCCAGCGGGCCAGAAGCATCGTTTGCCGCCTTCACGGCTTCGAACACATTCAGCTCCGGCGGGATCAGCAAATCTGCCTTGCGGCGCACGCCCAGACGGCTTACCAGCTCCCCGCCGCCCTTGGTATCCACCTGCGGCTTTAAAATGAGCACCTTCATGCCCTGCTCTTCGTAGTTGTGTGCCACCTGCATCAGCGCCGTGCTCTTGCCGCTGTTCATGGCACCGTAGCGGAAATACAATTTTGCCATGCCGTCACTCCTGATTGCGCAGACGGTAGCCCAAGCTCATCAGGCTGTCGCCCAGATGGACGTTTTCCACCACCACATCGGGGTAAGACACCGACAGATCATAGTGGGAGAAGTTCCAGAAGCCCTCGATGCCCAGATCCACCAGCCGTCCGCTGACCTGCTGTGCACCATCGCGGGGGACGCAGAGCACCGCCACCTTGGGCTTGTTTTCCTCACAGAAGGCTTCCAGCTCGTCAATGTGCCGGATGCGGATGCCGCTGATCTCCTTGCCCACCTCGTTCTCGGCCACGTCAAAGGCCGCGATCAGCTTGTAGCCGTTGGTATCGGTGGTGATAAAGCGGCTCACCGCCTTGCCCAGACGACCGCAGCCGATCAGAATGGTGGGCAGACGGTCGCCGTTGCCGAACAGCAGGCTTTCCAGAATGGAAAGCAGGTTCTCCACCGAGTAGCCGATGCCCTGCCGGCCGTTCACGTCACCGATGCAGTTGAAGTCCTGCCGCACCTGCGAGGCGGTGGTGCCCATCTGAGAAGCCAGCTCCCGGGAGGAGATGCTGGTAATGCCGTCGGCCTGCAAGGAGCGCAGATACCGGTAATATTTGGGGAGACGCTTGATCACAGGGATCGATGCTTTTTGGGGGGTGTTCATGGGAAAATTCTCCTTTCTGCCCAACGCGCTGCAGCTTCTGCCGCCATGCAAGGGGCTTCTTTGCGCGCAGAGAGATGTTCCATTTTATCCTGTTATATTATTTAGAGTATACAGCATGAAAGGCGAATGTCAAATACCTATTTGTAAAAAAGCAAAAAATTCACAAAGTTTTTTGTTTCTTTTCTCCTGTATACTTCCCCGGCAGCCGGGGGATACTGACCCCACAAAGACCCCGCTACGGAAGGAGAACGCGCATGGATACGGCAAAAGACACCCCCGCAGAGCAGCACCGGATGGAAAAAGAGGATATCGAGGATCTGGGCACAGTCACCCTGACCCGGGGCGGTCATGTCATCCACTGCCTGACCGTCATCGGCCAGATCGAAGGACACACCGAAGCGCCGCAGGGGCAAAAAACCACCAAGTATGAACACGTCATCCCCCAGCTGGTGGCGGTACAGGAGGACCCCCGCATCGAGGGGCTGCTGGTGCTGCTGAACACGGTGGGCGGCGATGTGGAGACTGGGCTTGCACTGGCGGAGCTGATTGCCAGCATCTCCAAGCCCAGCGCCACGCTGGTGCTGGGCGGCGGGCACTCCATCGGCATTCCGCTGGCGGTCAGCGCGCGGCACAGCTTCATCGTACCCACCGCCACCATGACGGTGCATCCGGTGCGACACTCCGGGCTGATCTTAGGCGTACCGCAGACCATGCACTGCTTTGAGCAGATGCAGCAGCGCATCACCGGCTTTGTAGCCGCCCACAGCGGTATGCCCGAAAAGCGCTACACCCAGCTGATGCTCCACACCGGGGAGCTGGTCATGGACATGGGCACGGTGCTGGACGGGCGCCGCGCCGTAAAGGAAAAGCTGATCGATGAACTGGGCGGTCTTTCGGACGCGCTGGCGTGGCTGTATAAGGAAATCGAACGGGGGTAAGGCCTTGCATCTCCCCCGCCGGACGATTTGAACTGCGCTCCGCGTTCGCTTTGCGCAGAAGCAGCGGAATTATTTTTTTATTTGCAGTTCCGAAACGCCTGCGGGCGTTTCGGAACTGCCTTTTCACGAGAGGGGCTGGAACGAACTCCCTCAGTCAAAACCTGACGGTTTTGCCAGCTCCCTCGGAGAGGGAGCCTCTGGCGCAGCCGCCAACTTTGCACTTTAGCCGGAAACTTTACCGTCATGCCAAAGGCCCCATCCCAGAGGGGGCTGGCTGCGACCAGCGGGAGCAGACTGGGGGAGTTTTATTTCCTCAACAAAAACAACATTATGGTTTGCCATTTTTGCCCTTGCGTGGTACAATAGTAGAATCAATTATTGTGTCTATGGGAAGTTGGGGAACAGAGTAGAATGGCAACGAAAAAACGAAAATCAACGAAACGGCGTACTGCTGCCCGCCGTAAAAAGGCAGAACAGCGGCTCCCGGCAGGGCTTGGCACCCTGTTCGGCGGCCTGCTGCTGATGGTGCTGGCCTTTGTGCAGGGCGATTCCGTATGGCGGGTGCTCCATGATGTGCTGTTCGGGCTGTTCGGCTGCGGCAGCTTTGTGCTGGGTGCGGCCGTGTGCTGTCTGGCCGTTTTGTACACCCGGGGCGAGGAGCTGCTGTCCCGCATCCTCAAGCTGGTGCTAGGGCTTGTCTTTGTCTGCGGCACGGTCATCGTGTTTTCCGATATCCAGCCGCAGGGGCTGTCGGCGCTGCAAATGCTTTCTGCCTGCTACGCCAATGGCGTCAACGCATGGCTGTCCGGCGGCGCAATAGGCTTTGTGCTGGGCGGCGTGCTGCTTTTGCTGTGCGGTCGCCCGGCGGCAAACCTCATCATGATCGTGCTCTTGCTGTGCGGCAGCCTGTACATTTTTGATGTCACCCCCGCCGAGGTCTGGGTCTGGCTGTGCGCCGTCACCGGCGGCATCCACGCCCGCGGCTCTGCCTTTGCAGAGCAGAGTGCTGCCCGCCGTGCCGAGCGCGCCGCCATCCGGCAGGCAGAGCGGGAGATCGACGAGGAATACGACGAAGCCGAGGACGAACCGCTGGACGAGGAGGACGAGCCTGCCGGGCTGCATCTGGGTGTGCCGGACTGGATGTCCGGCGTGCTGCGCTGGGGGCATAAGGTAACGCAGGAGATGGAAGCAGACGCGGCGGACACCGAAGCCGCGCCCGCCGCCCCTGCCCAGCCGGAGCCCGCTGCACCGCCCATCACCCCGGTACGGGTCAGCGTTGCCCATCCCCGCGCCGCCTTTGACGTAGACCTTGGCCCCGACCACACCGCTCTCTCCGAGGGTGGCAGCGAGCCCATTGAGCCGCTGATCGTCGGGCCGGGCGGCACCTTCGGGCAAGACCCACTGCGTTCTGCGTCCAAACCCACGCCGCCGCCCATCGTGGCAGACCCGGTAGTCACCGCTGCGGCAGATTTCTTTGCCAAAGATGCCCCCCAGCCGGAAGAGCCTTCCCCTGCCCCTGTTTTTGATACTTCCATCGTCCAGCCGGCAGCGCCGGTGGTGCAGCCGCAGATGCCGCCGCAGCCGGAGGCTGCGCCCATCCAGCCCGCTGTGCCCCGGGTGAGCGCCGAGAACGCTGTGGCGTTCCGCTCTGCGCCGGATGAGGACGGCTGGATCAGCATCACCGCCGAACCGGTGGAGGAAAAGGACATCAACTCGCTGGTGGCAGCGGCCATGGAAAAGCCCGCCGTCTCGGAGCAGGCAGCTGCCACCGCCCCCACCGAGGAAGCCGAGCCAGTGGACAGCTACGAGTACCAGTACCCGCCCATCGAGCTGTTTGAAAAAACGCAGGAGGAAAGCGACCCCGGCGCACAGGAGGAGCTGAAAGCCAACGCCCAGAAGCTGGTGGACACGCTGGAAAGCTTCGGCGTGCGCACCCGGGTGCTGGATATCTCCCGCGGGCCCTCCGTTACCCGGTACGAGCTGCAGCCCATGGCGGGCGTGAAGATCAGCCGCATCACCTCGCTGGCGGACGATATCGCCCTGAACCTCGCGGTGGCAGATGTGCGTATGGAAGCCCCCATCCCCGGCAAGCCCGCCGTGGGCATCGAGGTGCCCAACCACAAAAAGACCGCCGTTTCCATCCGCAGCATCTTTGAGAGCCAGAGTTTTCTGCGCATGACCTCGCCGCTGGGCATCGCCCTTGGCAAGGACATTGCCGGTGTGGCGCAGGTGACCGACCTGTGCAAGATGCCCCACCTGCTCATCGCGGGCAGCACCGGCAGCGGTAAATCCGTATGCGTGAACAGCATCATCATGAGCCTGCTGTTCCGCTCCAGCCCGGAGGACGTGAAGCTGCTGCTCATCGACCCCAAGGTGGTGGAGCTGGCCGAGTATAACGGCATCCCCCACCTGCTGATGCCGGTGGTCACCGAGCCCCGCAAGGCCGCCGGTGCACTGGGCAGCGCGGTGCAGGAGATGGAGCGCCGCTACCGCCTGTTTGCAGAGAACAACGTGCGCGACATCAAGTCCTTCAACAAGCTGGCTGCCGAGCAGCCGGAGCTGGAAAAGATGCCCTACATCGCCATTATCATCGACGAGCTGGCCGATCTGATGATGGTTGTGGGCAAGGATGTGGAAGATTCCATCTGCCGCATCGCCCAGAAAGCCCGTGCCGCCGGTATGCACCTGATCGTTGCCACCCAGCGTCCCAGCGTAGACGTGATCACCGGCCTGATCAAGGCCAACATCCCCAGCCGCATCGCCTTTGCGGTGTCCAGTCAGGTGGACAGCCGCACCATTCTGGACGGTGCCGGTGCAGAAAAGCTGCTGGGTCAGGGCGATATGCTCTTTATGCCCGTGGGCGCGCCCAAGCCCACCCGTATCCAGGGCACCTTTGTGCGGGATGAAGAGATCAGCCGTGTGCTGGACTTTATCAAGTCCAGTGCCACCGTGCAGTACGACGAAGCCATGATCGAGGCCATGGAAAAGCACGCCATTCAGGACGGCAAAAAGGGCGGCGGTGCCGATGCCGAGGAGGATGCAGGCTCCGACCCCATGTTCAAGCAGGCCGTGGATGTGGTCATCGACGCCGGTCAGGCTTCCACCAGCCTTTTGCAGCGCCGCTGCAAGCTGGGCTACGCCCGCGCCGCCCGCATCATGGACGAGATGGAGCAAAAGAGCATCATCGGCCCCTACGAGGGCGCAAAACCCCGCGCCGTGCTCATCAGCCGCCAGCAGTGGCTGGAAATGCAGATGAACCAACCGGAGGAATAAAAGCAGGAGAAAAAGATGAAACGACCACTGACTTGTGTTGAAATATGTGCCGGTGCAGGAGGGCAGGCTTTGGGGCTTGCAATGGCTGGTTTTGTTCATGTAGCACTTATAGAGTATGAGCAAAGCTACTGTAACGTTCTGAAGGCAAACCGCCCGGAATGGAATGTCATCTGTGCAGATGTTCATGATTTTGACGGCACTCCGTACAAAGGGGTCGATCTGCTGGCCGGCGGCGTTCCGTGTCCCCCATTTTCTATTGCTGGAAAACAGTTAGGAAAAGACGATGAACGTGACTTATTCCCGGAAGCCATCCGACTGATCAAAGAGATTCATCCCCGCGCCGTTATGCTGGAAAATGTCAGAGGTTTTCTTGACCCGGGATTCGATGAGTACAGAGAGCACATTTTTTCATCCATTCAGCAGCTTGGCTATGTCACGCACATTAAGCTGCTGAATGCCTCGGATTACGGCGTACCGCAGCTTCGCCCCAGAGTGGTTATCATCGGTATCCGAAAAGACCAGTGTGGTGCATTTGCATACCCGGAAGAGCGCTCAGGAGAAGCGCCTTCTGTCGGCGAGACTTTGTACGATCTGATGGCGCAGAGCGGTTGGAAAGGTGCAAAAAAATGGGCTTCCGGCGCTAATAAAATAGCCCCTACTTTGGTTGGTGGTTCCAAAAAACATGGCGGTCCCGATTTAGGACCAACAAGGGCAAGAACCGCTTGGGCAGAACTGGGCGTAGACGGGCGGGGAATCGCAAACGAAGCCCCCTCGCCGGATTTTGAAGGAATGCCGCGCCTGACCAGTCGGATGATGGCACGCATTCAAGGCTTTCCCGATACATGGACTTTCGGGAACAAAAAGACTATCGCTTGCAGAATGATCGGGAATGCTTTTCCACCCCCGGTCGCACAAGCTGTCGGAATAAAAATAAAGGAGTGTCTGGACTATGGATGCGTTGATTGCCAAAGCAAGGTTTCAGTTTCATAAAAGGCTGTTTGAAACCAACACTCTGACTTTAACTTCAGCCGGTGTTGCATCAAATGCAGATACCAGCAGTCGTGGTTCCAAAGCTATCGCACGCCGAATCATTGATATTCTGGTGGACGAGCAGGCGCACACTATTTCAACGGTAGACAAAATATCAGGACAGACGCTTGGAAAACAATTTGAGTTCCTGACGATGGAATTCCTGCAAGCTACTTTCCCACAGCTGCAAAATCTCCGTCCGGGAAACTGGACGATCCTTCAGCTAGGAAACAACAACAAGCTGAAAACAAGTGACTTCGCCCAATATGAGCATCTGGCCTATCTGAATGCACTCACACAGCAGAATTCACAGCTGGCAGCAGCATTGGGCAATGATTATCTTGTTGCACCGGATGTTGTGGTATATCGTGACCTGTATGAAGATCGTGTGATCAACACTGAACAGTTGATTGTGGATGACACCGTTTGCAAAATGACAGATATCCGAAAATCCAATGGCGGCAAGCCGATCCTTCACGCAAGCGTTTCTGCAAAATATACAATGCGCAGCGACCGTGCGCAAAACAGCCGGACAGAAGCATTAAACCTTATTCGCAACCGAAAGGGACATTTGCCGCACATCGTTGTTGTGACCGCAGAACCCATGCCGAATCGTCTTGCTTCTCTTGCACTTGGAACCGGAGATATTGACTGTGTATATCATTTTGCTCTATACGAATTGCTCCGTGCGGTCAAAGAGGTCGGGTCTGAAGATGCGGTAGAGATATTAGAAACTCTTGTACAGGGAAAGCGGTTGAAAGATATATCAGATCTGCCGCTGGATCTGTCTGTATGATGATTGCTCTACATAAAACAGCAGATAAGGAAATACAAAATAATGGAACATTCTACTCCCCAGATCTACACCGAATTTCTTCCCATCAGCCGGGCGGACATGGAAGCCCGGGGCTGGGAGCAGCTGGACTTTGTGGTGGTGGGCGGTGACGCCTATGTGGACCACCCCAGCTTTGGCACTGCCATCATCAGCCGCCTGCTGGAAGCCGAGGGCTACAAGGTGGGCGTGCTGGCACAGCCCCGCTATACCGACTGCGAGGACTTCAAGCGGTTCGGCAAGCCCAAGTACGGCTTTTTCATCGGCGGCGGCAACGTGGACAGCATGGTCAGCCACTATTCCGTGGCAAAAATTCCCCGCGCCGAGGACGAATACTCCCCCGGCGGCAAGGCCGGTGCCCGCCCGGACCGCAGCGCCACCGTGTATACCAAGCTTGCCAAGCAGGCTTACCCCGACCTGCCGGTGATCTTAGGTGGTTTGGAAGCCAGCCTGCGCCGGTTTGCCCACTACGATTACTGGCTGGACACCGTGCTGCCCAGCATCGCGGAGGACTCCGGCGCGGATCTCATCAGCTTTGGCATGGGCGAGCACCAGACCGTAGAGATCGCCCGCCGTCTGGCCGCCGGAGAGCCGGTGGAGACCATCACGGACGTGAACGGCACCTGCTACCTGACCGATTTCGACCACCTGCCCCAGCGGTATGTGGAGTGCGCCGGTTTTAAAAAGGTGGCCAGCGATAAGACCGCCTACGCCAAGGCCTGCCGCATTCAGATGGACAATCAGGACGTGGTCAGCGGCCAGATCATTGTACAGAAGCAGAGCGAAAAGTATCTGGTGCAGAACATCCCCGCAAAGCCGCTGGTGCGCGGAGAGCTGGACAAGGTGTACGCCCTGCCCTACACCCGCCGCTACCACCCCATCTACGAGAGCATGGGCGGCGTGCCCGCCATCCGCGAGGTGCAGTTCTCCATCATCCAGAACCGCGGCTGCTTCGGCGGCTGCAACTTCTGCGCCATCCAGCTGCATCAGGGGCGGCGGGTCACCAGCCGCAGCGCCGACAGCATCGTGGAGGAAGCCGAGCGCATGACTCACGAGCCGGATTTCAAGGGCTACATCCACGATGTGGGCGGCCCCACCGCAAACTTCCGCTTCCCCTCCTGCCGCGAGCAGATGCTGCGCGGGATGTGCACCGGCGGCAAGCACTGCCTTGCCCCCACCACCTGCTCCCACATGATCGTGGATCACAGCGACTACCTTAAGATCCTGCGCCGGGTGCGGGAACTGCCGGGCGTAAAAAAAGTGTTCATCCGCAGCGGCATCCGGTTCGACTACCTGATGGCTGACCCAGACGATACCTTCTTTAAGGAACTGGTGGAGTACCATGTGTCCGGCCAGCTGAAGGTCGCCCCGGAGCACTGCGCCCCCAACACCCTTGCCTACATGGGCAAGCCGCCCATCGAGACCTTCAACAAGTTCAAGGATAAGTTCTACGAGCTGAGCAAGAAGGCGGGCAAAAAGCAGTATCTGGTGCCCTACCTCATGTCCAGCCACCCGGGCAGCACTCTGAAGGACGCGGTCTATCTGGCCGAGTACCTCTATAAGAACCATATGCGCCCTGAGCAGGTGCAGGACTTCTACCCCACCCCCGGCACGGTGAGCACCTGTATGTTCTATACCGGCCTTGACCCCTACACTCTCAAGCCGGTGTTTGTGGAAAAGACCCCCGAAGGCAAGGCTTTGCAGCGTGCACTGCTGCAGTACTATGAGCCCCGCAACGCCGAAAAGGTGGTCAAGGCTTTGCAGCTGACCCACCGGGAGGACCTCATCCCCCTGCTGGTGCCCGCCGCCGGCCGCCGCGCCGTGCAGCGCACCGCACGCCGGGCAGAAAGCGCCGAGGTGACCATCCACAATGACGGCACTTATACCGTACATTCCAGCCAGAAGGGGCGCAGCACCGGCAAAAATGCCCGCGCCGCCGCCCCGGCAGGCCGTCAGCCCAGCCCGGGTGCACGCTTTGCGCCCAACTCTGCGCCCGGCCATAAACCTAAGAATAATCAACAGAAAGAGAACGCAACGTGGAAAACTGGAAAGAAGAAAAAGTAACCCTGTTCCCCCGCCGCCTGTTCCTGCGGCTGGCTGCGCTGGCGCTGGCCGCTGTGCTGGCGCTGGGGCTTACCGCCTGTGACAGCCTGCCCGGCGACGGCGGACACATCGTCAAGCCCTCCACCGGGACAAGCCAGCCCTTTGAGATGCACTTCATTGACGTAGGGCAGGCGCTGAGCGTACTGGTGGAGTGTGACGGACAGTTCATGCTCTACGACGGCGGCAACGTAGACGACGGCAGTCTGGTAGTCTCCTACCTGCAAAAGCAGGGGGTGCAGCAGCTGCAATATGTGTTCTGCTCCCATGCTCACGAGGACCATGTGGGTGGGCTTGCCGCCGTGATGGCAAAGTTCCCGGCACAGCACGCTTACAGCCCGGTGACCGAGAGCAGCACCAAATGCTTCAACGATTTTGTCAAGTATACGCAGCAGCAGGGTCTGCAATTGGAAGTGCCCTCCGTGGGCACGGTCTGGCCGCTGGGCAGCGCCACCGTTACCCTGCTGGGCCCGGTGACCGGGTACAGCGACACCAACAACACCTCGCTGGTGCTGCGCATCGACTACGGCAACACCAGCTTTCTGCTGACCGGCGACATGGAAAAGACCGCCGAGACCGACCTTGTGAACAGCGGTGCCAACCTGAAAGCCGATGTTTTGCAGGTAGGGCACCACGGCTCCAGCACCAGCACCGGCTACCTGTTTTTGAACGCTGTTCTGCCAGAAATGGGCGTCATCTCCTGCGGCACGGGCAACAAGTACGGTCATCCGCACGAGGAGACGTTGAGCATCCTGCGGGACGCAAAGGTGGACGTCTACCGCACCGACCTGCAAGGCACCATCACCATTGGCAGCGACGGTCAGAACTTCACCGTGGGCACCGAGCACTTTGTGCCGGACAGCCAGCTGAACCCCACCGACCCGTCGGCTTCCAGCACCGCGCAGCAGACTTACATCGGCAACGTGAACAGCAAAAAGTTCCACCTGCCCACCTGCGCCAACCTGCCTGCGGAAAAGAACCGGATCCTCTTTTCCAGCTATGACGAAGCCATTGCCGCAGGCTATACCCCCTGCGCAAGCTGCATCAAATAAAAAGCGCACTCCCCCGGTCATGACCGAGGGAGTTTTTATTTCTCCCTTTTTGCGGGATTGATAAAAGCCCACAAGTGCGGTATACTGAATAGTACTTTATTTAAGAGAAGTAAGGAGGTGCGGCTCATGGCGATCGGTGTGCCCCGCCCGCTGGCGTTGGAAAAGCCGCAGGCAGTAGATCTGGCGCAGGCGGCGCGGTATTTCGGCGCGCACGGCGAGCCGGACGCTGCCACGCTGGCACTGCTGCAAAAGTGCGCGGTGCCGCTGCTGGCGGCAGCGACGCCCCGGGCGGTGTGGCTGCTGGCAGATACCCCCGCCCTGACCGATGCCGGACTTCTGCCCGGCGAGGACGTGCACAAGCACCTGAAAGGCTGCGGGCAGGCCATTCTGCTGGCGGTAACGCTGGGCCCCGGGGTGGATGCCCAGATCCGCCGGGCGGGCGTGGGCGACATCGCCGCCGGGGTGGCCTCCGATGCCTTGGGCAGCGCACTGGCCGAGCAGACCGCCGATGCCGCCGAGGCACAGCTGCGCCAGTGGGCGGCCACTGAGGGAAAGTATCTGACCGGGCGCTTTTCGCCCGGCTACGGCGATTGGGACATCGCGGTGCAGCCGCTGGTGGCAGCAGCACTGGACACGGTGCGCAAGGCGGGGCTGTGCGTCACCGACACCAACCTGATGACTCCGCGCAAGAGCGTGACTGCCCTGCTGGGGGTCAGCGACCACCCGGTAAAGGGACAACTGGCCGGGTGCGGCCATTGTGTGCTGCGCACCCGCTGCGAATACAGAAAGAGGGGAAAGACCTGTGCAAGTGAATGAACTTTTCAAGCAGAGCAATACTATCCTGCTGGACGGCGGCATGGGCACCATGCTGCAAGCCGCCGGGCTCAAGCTGGGTGCACGCCCGGAAGAGCTGAACATCACCGACCCTGCGCTCATTGAGGGCATCCATGCGCAGTACGCTGCGGCGGGCAGCCGCATCGTCAACGCCAACACCTTCGGCGCTTCTGCCCACAAGCTGGCGGGCAGCGCCTACACGCTGGAGCAGATCATCACAGCAGGTATCGAAAACTGCAAGCGCGCCTGTGCGCCCTACGGTACGCTGACCGCGCTGGACGTAGGCCCGCTGGGCGAGCTGCTGGAGCCCAGCGGAACGCTGGCCTTTGAGGATGCTGTGGCCGAGTATGCCCGCATTGTCAAGGCAGGCGAAGCCGCCGGGGCAGACCTGATCTTTTTTGAGACCTACACCGACCTGTACGAGCTGAAAGCCGCCCTGCTGGCTGCCAAAGAGAATACCCGCCTGCCCATTCTGGCAAGCATGAGCTTTGAAGCGGGTGGGCGCACCTTTACCGGCTGTACGGTGGAAAGTTTTGCCGCCACCGCCCGGGGCTTGGGCGCAGACGCCGTGGGCATCAACTGCTCACTGGGTCCCAAGGAGATCTTCCCCATGGCAAAGCGGCTGGCAGAAGCCGTGCCCGGCAACTTCCCGGTGTTCGTCAAGCCCAACGCCGGTCTGCCCCGGGCAGACGGCAGCGGCTACGACATCACCCCGCAGCTGTTCGCCTTGCAGATGAAGCCCTACCGGGAGCTGCACCTGTTTGCCGCCGGCGGCTGCTGCGGCACCACCCCGGAGTTCATCAAGCTGCTCAACGGCACCTTTGCAGGCTGCACCCCGGGGCGTCCCGCGCACCGGATGCCCTCAGTGCTGTGCACCCCGGTGGACACCGTTACGGTGGACGGCATCACGGTGGTGGGCGAGCGCATCAACCCCACCGGCAAAAAGCGCTTCCAGCAGGCACTGCGGGAGGGCGACATGAACTATGTGCTGGAACAGGCCGTCAGTCAGGCAGAAGCTGGGGCGCAGATCCTGGACGTGAATGTGGGCGCACCCGGCGTGGATGAGCCGGTGTTGATGGAGCAGGTGGTCAAGGCACTGCAAAGCGTGACCAGCCTGCCCCTGCAGCTGGATTCCTCCAACGTGGAAGCGCTGGCGCGGGGTCTGCGGGTGTACAACGGCAAGCCCATCGTCAACTCCACCAACGGCGAGCCGGAAAAGCTTGCCGCCATCCTGCCGCTGTGCAAAAAGTACGGAGCCGCCATCGTGGGGCTTGCCATCGACGAAAAAGGCATCCAGCCCAAGGCCGCAGACCGCGTGGCCATTGCCCGCCGCATCACCGAAGCGGCACTGGCAGCGGGCATCCCCCGGGAGGATATCTACATCGACTGCCTTACCCTGACCGCCAGCGCCCAGCAGGAGGATGTGCTTGCCACGGTGCAGGCGCTGGAAGCCTGCAAAAAGGAGCTGGGAGTGCGCACCGTGCTGGGCGTGTCCAACATCAGCTTTGGTCTGCCCTGCCGCACCTACCTGAACACCACCTTCCTGACCATGGCGATGTACGCCGGGCTGGACCTTGCCATCATGAACCCTTCCAGCGAGGAGATGATGGCGGCGGTGTACGCCTACAACGTGCTGACCAACCGGGACAAGCAGAGCACAAAGTACATCGAGCGCTTTGCCGGCCGTGTGCCCGCCAGCACCGCGCTGGCACAGGCTGCAAAGGCCGCGCCTGCCGCCAGTGCTGCCGAAACAGAGCTTACCGGCCCCTACGCTGCCCTGATGAAAGCGGTGGAAAAGGGCTTGAAGGGTGACGCCGCCGCCCATACCCGCGCCCTGCTGGCGGAAAAGCAGCCGCTGGAGGTGGTGGACGAAGCCTTGATCCCCGCTTTGGACATCGTAGGTGCTAAGTACGAAAAAGGCACCCTGTTCCTGCCGCAGCTGCTGCAGGCCGCCAGCGCCGCCCAGAGCGCCTTTGAGGAGATCAAGACCGCCATTGCCCAAAAGGGCGAAGGAAGCGCCAGCAAGGGACGCATCGTCCTTGCCACCGTCAAGGGCGATGTGCACGACATCGGCAAGAACATCGTCCGGGTCATTCTGGAAAACTACGGCTTTGAGGTGCTGGACCTTGGCCGGGACGTGCCGGTGGAGACGGTGGTGGACACCGTGCGGGAAAAGGACGTGCATCTGGTAGGGCTTTCCGCCCTGATGACCACCACCCTGAAAAGCATGGAGGAGACCATCGCCGCCCTGCACGCGGCCAAGCTGGACTGCAAGATCATGGTGGGCGGTGCCGTGCTGACCCCGGAATACGCCGAGAAGATCGGCGCGGACTGGTACGCCAAGGATGCCAAGCGCAGCGCTGACATTGCCAAAGAGTTCTTTGGGGTGTAACGCGGAATAGTAGGAGCACAAAAATCCCCCTGCAGGCACTTAAAGGCTTGCAGGGGGATCTTTATTCTATGATTCGCAGCCTGTCCGCTGCTTTCCCGCTTACAGGATGCGTACCCGGATCACGGCGGGGATGCTGCTCAGCTTCTCGCTCAGGCGGGCATCCACAGCACCGGTGGCGTCCAGCATGGTGTAGGCCATGTTCTTTTTGCTCTTGTTCACCATGTTTTCGATGTTCAGGCCGGCTTCGGTGGTCAGGGCGGTGATCTGGCTGATCATGCCCGGCTCGTTTTTGTGGATGATGCAGATGCGCTTGCCGCCGGCGCGGGGCTGGTGCACCTCCGGCAGGTTGACCGAGTGGGCAATGTTGCCGTTGCGCAGGTAGTCGCTCAGCTCCTGCGCCGCCATGACGGCGCAGTTGTCCTCGGCTTCCGGGGTGGAAGCGCCAAGATGCGGGGTGCACACGATGCCGGGACGGCCGAGAATGGCTTCGGAGGGGAAGTCGGTCATGTAGCCGGACACTTTGCCGCTGTCCATGGCTTCCAGCAGGGCGGCGGTGTTCACCAGCTCGCCGCGGGCGTAGTTCAGGATCTTGACGCCGTCCTTGCACAGGGCAAGGGTCTGGGCGTTGATGGTGTCCTTGGTGGTGGGCAGGTAGGGCACATGGATGGTGATGTAGTCGCACAGGGGCAGCATATCGTTCAGGTTTACGCAGTGGTGCACCTGACTGCTCAGGTTCCATGCGGCTTCAATGGAGATGTAGGGGTCGTAGCCGTAGACCTCCATGCCCAGCTCGATGGCGCAGTTTGCCACCCGGGAGCCGATGGCACCCAGACCGATAACGCCAAGGGTCTTGCCCTTGATCTCGTTGCCCACAAACTGCTTTTTGCCCTTTTCCACGCTCTTGGCCATGGCGGGATCACCAGCCAATCCCTGACACCACTGGGCGGCGGCTGCCACGTTGCGGCTGCCCGCAATGAGCATCCCGACGACCAGCTCTGCCACGGCGTTGGCGTTGGCACCCGGGGTGTTGAACACCACGATGCCCTGCTCGCTGCAGCGCTCCAACGGGATGTTGTTCACACCCGCACCGGCGCGGGCGATAGCCAGCAGATTATCGTTGAAGGTGGTGTTCAAAAGGTCGGCGCTGCGCACCAGAATACCGTCCGGAGCATCGGCATCCACCGTGACATCGAACTGGTTCTTGGGCAGCTTTGCCAGCCCCACCGGGCTGATGGCGTTGAGCGTTTTGATGGTGTACATATCTGAAACCCCTCTTTATGCATTCTCTTTGCGGAACTTCTCCATGAAGTCCACCAGCTTGTCCACGCCCTCGGCAGGCATAGCGTTATAGATGGAAGCGCGCATACCGCCTACCAGACGGTGACCCTTCAGGTTCACAAAGCCCGCCTCGGCAGCCTCGGCGCAGAACTTTTTGTCCATGTCCGGGTTGGGGCTGGTGAAGGTGACGTTCATGGTGCTGCGGTAGCGGTGCTCCACAGGGTTCGTGAAGAACTCCTGCCCGTCCAGATAGTCATACAGTACCTTGGCCTTGGCTTCGTTGATCTTCTGCATATTGGCAAGACCGCCGATGTCGTTTTCCAGATACTTCAGCACCAGACCGGTCATGTAGATGCACCAGCACGGCGGGGTGTTGTACATACTGTCCTTCGCCAGCAGGGTGGTGTAGTTCATCATGGTGGGTACGTTGTCTGCGGCGTGACCCAGCAGGTCGTCCCGGATGATGGCAATGGCCATGCCGGCGGGGGCTACGTTCTTCTGCACGCCAAAGTAGATGCAGCCGTACTTGCTGACATCCACGGGCTTGGAAAGGATCATGGAGCTCATATCTGCCACCAGCGGCACACCCTCCACCTGCGGCAGCTCCACATACTGGGTGCCGAAAATGGTGTTGTTCTGGCAGATGTGGATGTAGCTGGCGTCCTTGTCGTAGTCAATGGCGTTTACATCCGGGATATAAGTGAAGTTTTTATCCTTACTGGACGCTACGATCTTGGCTTCACCGAACTTGGCGGCTTCCTTGGCAGCCAGACCCGAGAAGTTGCCGGACACGATATAGTCTGCCTTGCCGGTGGTCATAAAGTTCAGCGGCACCATGGCAAACTGCTGGGTAGCGCCGCCCTGAAAGAAGCCCACCTTGTAGTTATCGGGAATGTTCATTACCCGGCGCAGCGTGGCTTCAGTGTCCTTGATGATGGCGTCGAACCACTTGCTGCGGTGGCTCATCTCCATGACGCTCTGGCCGCTGTCGCCGTATTCCAGCAGCTCGGCCTGTGCCTGCCGCAGCACCTTTTCGGGCAGCATACTGGGACCTGCGCTGAAGTTATATACTCGTGCCATAATCAACCTCTCCTTTTCCTGTGATATACCTATCACGCAGCACCGCTGTTTTTGCGGTGTGTCTGTTACTTTCCGTAGCCGTAGTATACCGGTTTTTCCATGCCGAAAACAAGAGCATCTTTGCACAAAGATATTGCCCCTGCACCCCGCCTGATGGCACAAAGCACACAAATGTACGCCGTGCAGGGACAAAATATAAGACAATTGTAAAAGATATGCACTATCCCTTGGTTTCATGCGGATTTTCCACTCTTGCACCTTTGGCGGAAATGCGGTATACTGGGAATACTGAGACAAATGTAAAATAAACTCCCTCAGTCAAACCCTGCGGGTTTGCCAGCTCCCTCGGAGAGGGAGCCTCTGGCGCAACCGGATACTTTGCGCTTCAGCTGGAAACTTTACCGCTATGCCAAAGGCCCCATCTCCGAGGGGGCTGTCACGGCGTAGCCGTGACTGGGGGAGTTCGTAAAATTTACGGAGGTACAACAGATGTACGGTTTACCGGATACCCTGCGGCCGCTTTCGGCGGCGGAAGAACAGGTGATGCTTGCCGTGTGGGCGTGCCCGGGCGCGGCGGCGCGGCGGGACATCAGCCAGAAACTCAAGGCTACCGGCTGGGCAGCAGCTACGGTGCTGAATTTTCTCTACCGGTTGGAGGAAAAAGGCTGGGTCAGGTCGGCAAAGCAGGGCAACTGCAACGTGTATGTGCCGCTGGTCACCCGGCGGGCGTACGGCGTGTACTGTATGCGGCAGCGGCTGGACATCCTTTTTGACGGCGACCTTGCCGCCGCCGTCCATGCGCTGGTAAGCGAGAGCGGCTGCTCTCAGAGCGCCTTGGAACAGGCCATCCGGGTGCTGGAAGAAAAGCATCAGGAGACCGAGGAGTACGACCTGTACGACCCCTACGGCTGAATTGTTTTATTTTTGTTTACAAATGGTTGGTTGACACTGAAATATCCGTTCTGTAATATAAAAGTTATTATGAAATGAGAAACTGATACGAACGAACAGGAAAGGAGCAGCCAGACACATGGATCATTTGCAGAATGTATTAAGCTACTTCGACCAGCAGCAGCCCCTTTGTGCAGAGCACGACCGCATCCCCAAGGATCTCTACCGGGAGTTCGGGGTCAAGGCGGGCTTGCGCGATGAGACCGGCAAGGGCGTGCTAGCAGGTCTGACCAACATCTCGGATATCCGGGCGTTCCAGTATGTGGATGGGGTCAAGCACCCGGCAGACGGTCAGCTGCTGTACCGCGGCTATGACGTAAAAGACCTCATCAACGGCAGCCGCGGCAGCCGCTTTGCCTTTGAGGAGGCAGGCTATCTGCTGCTGTTTGGTCAGCTGCCCACCCCGGAGCAGCTGGAACAGTTCTGCGCGGTGCTGGGCGAGTGCCGCACCATGCCCACCAACTTTACCCGCGATGTCATTATGAAGGCACCCAGCCACGATATCATGAACAGCATGGCGCGCAGTGTGCTGACGCTGGCGTCCTACGACCCCAAGGCGGCGGACCTGGACACCGCCAACGTGCTGCGCCAGAGCATCCAGCTGGCGGGCATCTTCCCCATGCTGGCGGTGTACAGCTACCACGCCTATAACCACTACGAAAAAGACGCCAGTATGTATATCCACCGCCCGGACCCCAGCCTTTCCACCGCAGAGAACTTTTTGCGGATGCTGCGCCCGGATATGCAGTACACCCCGCTGGAAGCCCGCGTGCTGGACGTGGCGCTGCTGCTGCACGCCGAGCACGGCGGCGGCAACAACTCCACCTTTACCACCCGCGTGGTCACCTCCTCCGGCACCGACACCTACTCGGCCATGGCGGCGGCGCTGTGCTCCCTCAAGGGCCCGCGCCACGGCGGTGCCAACCTGATGGTCATGCATATGATGCAGAACATCCGGGACAACCTCCACGACATCGAGGACGACGAGGAGCTGGAAGCCTACCTGAAAAAGCTGCTCCATGGCGAAGCCTTTGACCGCAAGGGGCTGATCTACGGCATGGGTCACGCCGTCTACTCCCTCAGCGACCCGCGCGAGGTGGTGTTCAAGGGCTATGTGGAGCAGCTGGCCCACGAAAAAGGCCGAGATAAGGAGCTTTCCCTCTACACCCGCATCGAGCGCATGGCACCCCAGCTTATCGCGCAGGAGCGCAAGATCTTCAAGGGCGTCAGCCCCAACGTGGACTTTTACAGCGGCTTTGTGTACGAGATGCTGGGCATCCCCATGGAACTGTACACTCCGCTGTTTGCCGTCGCGCGCGTCATGGGCTGGAGCGCCCACCGCATCGAGGAGCTGCTCAGCGCCAACAAGATCATCCGCCCGGCCTACAAGAGCCTTGGCGGCACCCACGATTATCTCCCGCGCAGCCAGCGGGCATAAAGGGAGGGCATCGGCATGGAAGAAATGCAGCAGCATCAGGGGGAATGGTTCTTCCTCCACGAGCTCAACGTGGATAAGGTGTTCAGCACCATCCAGCGGGCAGATTATCTCATCCTGTATTATATCAAGGTAGAGCAGGAGACACATCCCGGCGAAAAGCTCTATCTTGCGGACCTTGCCGCCGCCATGGGGCTGCGGGTGACCGAGCTTTCCAAGGGCATCGAGAAGCTGCAGGACAGCGGCTTTGTGACATGGAAGACCGACCGCGAGGCCGGGCGCACCTATGTGGAACTTTCCAGCAAGGCGGTGGAGCTGATGGCAGAGGAGCAGGCGCTTTTGCAGCGCTGCTACCGCCGGATGCGCGCCGAGCTTGGGGATGAAGAACTGCGCCGCGCCGCTGCTACCATGCAGCGCGCCACCGCCATTTTGAAGGAAGAGCGGGAGAAGGAACTCCCCGCCGGGCAGTAACAGATCAAAACGACCAAGCAATATAAAATACCGGAGCATCTGCAGATGCTCCGGTATTTTCGTTTTGTCGATATAAATATACAAACAAAAAGCAGGCAGTGTCGTGGAAAGGAGGAGGAAAGCGACACTGCCTGCTGTATTAGGAACCCCTGAACATTGCGGCTTGATCAGGAGGGATTTGGTAGTCTGTCCACCGTTCTGGCTATTGCCTCGCATAGAAACGGGAGACAGTTTTTATGGGCCTGCTGTGCACCGCTGCTGCGGCTGCACCCGCAGGGAAATGTGCCTGCATGGGCATTTGCGGGGAGAACCTTTCGGAGGTTATGGGGGATGTCCGTTCCGTTCTCCCTGAGTGCACCCTTATTATGCCAGATAATCGTGGCAATTCTTTGTGGTAATTTTGAACAGTTTGCAAATAAACGCCCGCACGGGTGGATGCCGCAATGCAAAAACCGCCCCGGCTTCCTGCTGTGGAAACCGGGGCGGTTCGTTTGCTTTATTTGTGCTTTTTCAAGCGCTCACGCAATTACTTGCGGGGGTTCTTGATAGCAGCCTGGGCAGCAGCCAGACGTGCGATAGGCACACGGAAGGGAGAGCAGCTGACGTAGTCCAGACCGACATTGTGGCAGAACTCCACGCTCGTGGGGTCGCCGCCGTGCTCGCCGCAGATGCCCAGACCCAGATCGGGGCGGGTCTCGCGGCCGTCGTGAGCAGCCATCTTGACCAGCTTGCCGACGCCGATCTGATCCAGATGCTGGAACGGATCGCTCTCGTAGATCTTGTTCTCGTAGTATGCGCCCAGGAACTTGGCAGCGTCATCACGGCTGAAGCCGAAGGTCATCTGGGTCAGGTCGTTGGTGCCAAAGCTGAAGAACTCAGCCTCCTTGGCGATCTCGCCGGCAGTCAGAGCTGCACGGGGGATCTCGATCATGGTACCGACCTGATACTTCATGTCAACACCAGCAGCAGCGATCAGCTCGTCAGCAACCTTGACGACAACGTCCTTGACGAACTTCAGCTCCTTGACCTCGCCGACCAGCGGGATCATGATGTGCGGGGTGATCACATGGCCGGTCTCAGCAGAGACGTTCAGAGCAGCCTTGATCACGGCGCGGGTCTGCATAGCAGCGATCTCGGGGTAGGTAACAGCCAGACGGCAGCCGCGGTGACCCATCATGGGGTTGAACTCGTGCAGAGAAGCAACCACGTTCTTCAGGTCTTCGTAGGTCATGCCCATATCGGCAGCCAGCTCCTTGATGTCCTCGTCCTTAGTGGGCAGGAACTCGTGCAGGGGCGGGTCCAGATAACGGATGGTCATCGGGCGCTCACCCATGATGCGGTACATAGCCTCGAAGTCGCCCTGCTGGAACGGCTCGACCTTGGCCAGAGCAGCCTCGCGCTCTTCCACGGTGCGTGCGCAGATCATCTCACGGACAGCCTTGATGCGGTCCTCAGCGAAGAACATGTGCTCGGTACGGCACAGGCCGATGCCCTCAGCACCCAGATCCACTGCCTGCTGTGCGTCACGCGGGTTATCAGCGTTGGTCATGACCAGCAGCTGACGAGCTGCGTCTGCCCAGCCCATGAAGCGGTTGAAGTTCTTGTTGCCGGTAGCGGCCACGGTTGCGACCTGCTCGCCGTAGATGTTGCCGGTGGAGCCGTCGATGGAGATCCAATCGCCCTCGACGAACTTGTGGCCATTGATCTCGAAGGTCTTTGCCTCCTCATCGATCTTGACCTCGTTGTCATTGCCGCAGCCGGAGACACAGCAGGTGCCCATACCACGGGCAACAACGGCTGCGTGGCTGGTCATGCCGCCGCGGACAGTCAGGATGCCCTGAGAGACCTGCATACCCACGATATCCTCGGGGCTGGTCTCCAGACGCACCAGAACGACCTTCTTCATCTTGCCGGACTTGACCATCTCCTCTGCCTCTTCAGCAGTAAAGACGATCTGGCCGCAGGCAGAACCGGGAGAAGCTGCCAGACCCTTGCCGACGACCTCTGCAGCCTTCAGGGCAGCAGCATCGAACTGGGGATGCAGCAGGGTATCCAGCTGCTTGGGCTCCACGCGCAGGACAGCCTCCTGCTCGGTAATCATGCCCTCGTCCACCAGATCGCAGGCGATCTGCAGAGCAGCCTGTGCGGTACGCTTGCCGTTACGGGTCTGCAGCATATACAGGTGGCCGTCCTCAATGGTGAACTCCATATCCTGCATATCGCGGAAGTAGTTCTCCAGACGGGTAGCGATCTCGACAAACTGATCGTACACCTCAGGCATCTGATCCTTCAGGTGGCTGATGGGAGAAGGAGTGCGCACGCCGGCAACAACGTCCTCGCCCTGTGCATTGATCAGGTACTCGCCCATCAGCTTCTTAGCGCCGGTGGCGGGGTCACGGGTGAATGCAACGCCGGTGCCGGAACGGTCGCCGGAGTTACCAAAGGCCATCTGCTGCACGTTGACAGCGGTACCCCACTCGTAGGGGATCTCGTTCATCTTACGGTAGACGTTTGCACGGGGGTTATCCCAGCTGCGGAACACGGCCTTGACAGCCTCGATCAGCTGATCACGGGGATCCTGCGGGAAGGGACGGCCTTCGTTCTCCTCGTAGATCTTCTTGAAGGTGCCGACCAGTTCCTTCAGGTCGTCAGCAGTCAGGTCAACGTCGTTCTTGACGCCCTTGGCTTCCTTCATCTTGTCGATCTCGACCTCGAACAGGCTCTTCGGAACCATCATAACGACGTCGGCGAACATCTGCACAAAGCGGCGGTAGCAGTCGTATGCAAAACGGGCGTTGCCGGTCTTCTTTGCCAGACCCTCAACAGCCTCATCGTTCAGGCCCAGGTTCAGGATGGTGTCCATCATGCCGGGCATGGACTGACGTGCGCCGGAACGGACGGAGACCAGCAGGGGGTTGGTGTTGTCGCCGAACTTCTTGCCGGTGATCTCTTCCAGACCCTTGAGGTGCTCAAAGATGTCAGCAGTGATGTCGGCATTGATCTGACGGCCGTCTGCATAGTACTGGGTGCAGGCGTCGGTGGTGATGGTGAAGCCCTGCGGCACCGGCATACCGGCTGCGGTCATCTCGGCCAGACCGGCACCCTTGCCGCCCAGCGTGTTCTTCATGGTGACCTTGTCACCGCCGAAAGCGTCATTGCCTTCGCTGAAGTAATACAGATACTTTTTGCTCATGCGTTGTTTACCTCCCATTCGTGACCGGCGGCATAGCAGCCGCGGTCTCATCGTTTGCCTTGTCTTTTACGTACGATGAACATTGTTTTGTGAATGCTAAACTATTATACCAGAAAATCCATTCCTTTCCACCATGCAAAATCCCGAATTTGTCTGTTATTTTTTATGCAAATCTCTTGAATTTCTCCAAGTTTTAAGGTAGTATAGAATGGGAGAAAGTTCGAGAGGTTTTTTGTTTGTACACGCGATTTCTCGTCCTGTTGGATACAACTTTCTATCCCTGTAACTTTTCAAATTCTATTTTGTCGGAACAAAGCTTTCCGCAGCGGGGTGCTGGGGCGGACAGGCAACAATTTTCCGGTCGCCTTTTCTGTCTCTCTTCCGCCGCGCGCTTTGGTGGGAAGGGAGATTTTTTTCATGCAGAATCCTATTTCTGAACAGGCCCGCGCCGCTGCTCTGGCACAGCTGGACGCCGCCGAGGCTGCCCGCGAGGACATCCTTGTGCAGCACATTGCAAACGGCGTTGTCATCAACAGCCGCACCGTGCAGATCGACCCGGAGGTGGTCATTGCCCCGGGTGCTGTGATCCTTGCAGGCACCATCCTGCGGGGCAAGACGGTCATCGGCGCGGGCTGCGTCATCGGCCCCAACACCCTCATCGAGGACAGCACCGTGGACGAGGGCACTGCCGTGAATGCCAGCCAGATCTACGGCAGCCACATCGGCCCCCACAACAACATCGGCCCCTTCACCCATGTGCGGGTGAACACCGTCACCGACTACGGCGTGCATCTGGGTGCCTATGTGGAGACCAAGAACTCCAACTTTGCCCGTGGCAACACCGTGAGCCACCTGACCTACATCGGCGACAGCGATGTGGGCAAGTACTGCAACTTCGGCTGCGGCACCGTCACCTGCAACTATGACGGCAAGGATAAGTTCCGCACCCAGATCGGCGATTACTGCTTCATCGGCTGCAACACCAACCTTGTGGCTCCGGTCAAGGTGGGCGATGGAGCCTACACCGCCGCCGGCAGCACCATCACCAAGGATGTGCCCGCGCAGGCACTGGGCATCGCCCGGGAGCGCCAGACCAATCTGGACGGCTGGGCAGAGCCCAAGATGGAAGCCTACATCGCCAAAAAGCAGAAACTGGAAAACGAGCAGAGCAAGTAACCCTCTGCCGGAAAGGAGCCGCGTATGAAATCTGAAAGTTTTCGCAAGCAGGCGCTGAGCCTTGTCCTTTTCTTCGCGGCTGTTGCCGCCGTGTTCGCCCTGACCCGTCTGCGCAGCGACCCCGCAAAAAAGCAGGCGGAGTTCGTGGTGCAGCAGCTGCTCTCCTGCTCCTCTGCCGTGGAGCAGGCCGTGGATGTCGCCGCACCCGCCGGCAGTGAACCGGGGCTTGTTGCGGTAGATACTGATGGGCTGTACGCCTTTCTTCAGGCGCAGCTGGGCGATGCCATGACAGCCGACTGTCTGAATAAAGTCATGGCAAACCGCCTGCCCACCCGCATCACCGCGCTGGCAGGGCAGTCCGGCGACAAGCTGGTGCCCACTGACCTCACCCTGAAAAAGCGCGCCGGGGCAGAAAACTGCTACGACTTTTCTGCCACCCTGCTGACCGTCACGGACAGCACCGCCGCCGCGCAGGTATCCGGCACCATCACCATGGTGAAGGAGGACGGCCGCTGGAAGGCCGCTGCCATCACACTGGAGCTGTAATATAATGCTTCTCTGCCCCTGTGCCCTGCGGCACGGGGGCATTTTTTGCTTATAATGTATATCTTTTTGCGCGCGCGTATGTTATACTTAGATGTTGTATCACACTATTATCAGGAAAAGGTATTATCACATCATGAATGAAAACGATATCTGGCTCATTGCAGGGCTGGGCAACCCCGAAGCAAAGTACGATGGCACCCGCCACAACGCCGGTTTTGCCGCGCTGGACGCGCTGGCCGATAAGTGGAACATCTCTGTGGGCAAGACCAAGTTCCAAGGCCTGTGGGGACAGGGCGAGGTGGATGGCCACAAGGTGGTGCTGCTGAAGCCCCTGACCTACATGAATCTCTCCGGCGATTCCATCGCCCCTATGGCGGGCTTTTTCAAGATCCCCGCCGACCATGTGCTGGTGCTGTGCGATGACATTACGCAGGCACCCGGCAAGCTGCGCATCCGCCCCTCCGGCTCTGCGGGCGGGCACAACGGCCTGAAAAGCATCATTGCCCGGCTGGGCGGGGAGAACTTCCCCCGCATCCGCATCGGCATCGGCGCAAAGCCCCACCCGGACTACGACCTTGCCGCATGGGTTCTGGGCAAGTTCCCGCCGGAGGACGCCAAGGCCATCGCCGACCGCTACTCTGACCTTGAAGCCGCCGCAAAGCTTATCATGGACGGCAAGCTCAGTCTGGCACAGAGCAAGTATAACGGGTAAAAATCATTCTCCCGCATCCTGACAGGAAAGGAGGTTTTTCCATGTACGAAGCCTTACTCAAAGCCACACCGGAATATCAGAAGGTCGCCGCAAGCTTTGGCTCGGCAGGGCCGGCGGCGCTGTTCGGCTTGCCGCCCGCAGGCAGGGCGCTGCTGTATGCCGCCCTGCAAAAGGACCTTGGGCGGGTGCTGTGCATCGTGACCCCCGGCGAGGCCGAAGCCACCCACTTTGCGGACGACCTCAAGGCGCTGGGGCTTACTGCTGCAGTGTTCCCGCCCCGGGACTTTATGCTGCGCCCGGTGGAGGGTGCAGGCCGCGAGTACGAGTACCGCCGCCTTTCGGTGCTGGGTGCACTGGCAGGCGGGCGGCTGCAGGCCGTCTGCGTGCCCGCCGAAGCCCTTTTGCAGTACACCGTGCCCCGGGCTGAGTTCATCCAGAACACCCTCACCTTAAAGCCCGGCATGGTGTATAACCGCGAAGCGCTGGTGGCGCGGCTGTTTGCCGCCGGGTATGTGCGGCGCAGTCAGGTGGACGGCCCGGGGCAGTTCAGCGTGCGCGGCGATATCGTGGATATCTACGCGCCGGATATGCGCCAGCCTGCCCGCGTGGAATACTGGGACGACGAGATCGACTCCATGTCCTCCTTTGACCTGCTGACCCAGCGGCGGGACGGCGCACTGGAAAAAATCTACCTCTCCCCTGCCCGCGAGGTGCTGTTCGGCAGCACCGCCGAGACTGCAGAAGCGCTGCGCAGCGCCATCAAAAAGGCGCGCGGCAAGCACCGCACCGCGCTGGAAAAGGCCACCGAAGCCGACCTTTCCCAGCTGGATTCCGGCATGATGCCGGAGGCCATGGATAAATATTACGGCATCCGCTACCCCGCCCCGGCCACGCTGCTGGATCATCTGGACGCGCCGCTGTTCATTCTGGATGAAGTTGGCGGCATCCGGGATGCCCAGAAAGCCACCGAGTTCCGCCGCAGCGAGGAGCTGACCGGACTGCTGGAAGAGGGCGTGCTCTGCCCCGGGCTGGACGTGCTGTACCAGACCATGGACGATCTTGTCATTGCCGCCCAGAACCACAGCACCCTGCTGTGCGAGAACTTTCTGCGCGGGATGAACGAGTTCAAACTGAAGGATCTCATCAACGCCGAAGCCTTTGCCGCCCCCAACTGGAACGGCGACCTTGCCTCCCTGCGGGAGGATCTCGACCCGCTCATCGCTCAAGGCTACGCCGTTACCCTGTTTGCCGGTACGCCCAAGGGCACAGCTGCCCTGACCCGCGACCTTGCCGACAAGGGCTATTCCGTGAGCATGAGCCGGGATGTGCGCCCCGCCAAGGGCATTTTGCAGGTGCTGCCCGGACACCTGACCGCCGGGTGTACCTTCCCCTTTGCCCACGCAGCGGTGCTTTCCAGCCGCCGCCACGGGCTGGACGAGGAAGCCGCCGCAGAAGCCAAAAAGCGCAAGAAGAATAAAAACGCCCTGTCCAGCCTTTCGGATATCAAGCCCGGGGACTATGTGGTGCACCAGAGCCACGGCATCGGGATGTACGCCGGTATCCAGCGGTTAGAGGTACAGGGCGCTACCAAGGACTACCTCAAGGTGCAGTATTCCGGCTCGGATGTGCTGTATGTGCCGGTGACCCAGCTGGATCTGCTCAGCCGCTACACCGCCCCCGGTGACGAGGAAAAGGTAAAGCTGGCAAAGCTGGGCGGCACCGAGTGGCAGCGCACCCGCGCCAAGGTGAAAAAGGCCACCGAGGAGATGGCGCAGGAGCTGATCGAGCTTTACGCCCGCCGCCGTCAGGCCACGGGCTACGCCTTCCCGCCGGACGGCGACTGGCAGCGGGACTTTGAGACCCGCTTTGACTACGACGAGACCGACGACCAGCTGCACGCCACCGCCGAGATCAAGCAGGACATGGAAAAGGGCTACCCCATGGATCGGCTGCTCTGCGGCGATGTGGGCGTGGGCAAGACCGAGGTGGCGCTGCGCGCCGCCTTCAAGTGCATCATGGGCGGCAAGCAATGCGCCCTGCTGGCACCCACCACCCTGCTGGCGTGGCAGCACTACAACACCCTGCTCTCCCGCATGGAGGCTTTCCCGGTGAAGATCGGGATGCTGTCCCGCTTCCGCACCGCAAAGCAGCAAAAGGAGACGTTGCGCGGCTTACAGGCCGGCAGCGTGGATATCGTGGTGGGCACCCACCGGCTGCTGTCCAAGGACGTGAAGTTCCACGACCTTGGCCTTGTCATCATCGACGAGGAACAGCGCTTTGGCGTAAAGCACAAGGAAAAGCTGAAGGAGAACTTCATCGGGGTGGATATGCTCACCCTGTCGGCCACCCCCATCCCCCGCACATTGAACATGGCAATGAGCGGCATCCGGGATCTTTCCACCATCGAGCAGCCGCCCATCGAGCGGCAGCCGGTGGAGACTTTTGTGCTGGAATATAACGATGTCATCCTTGCCGAAGCCATGAAGAAAGAACTTGCCCGGGGCGGGCAGGTGTACTACCTGCACAACCGGGTGGACAACATTGAATCCTGCGCCGCCCATGTCAGCCAGATGGTGCCGGGTGCGCGGGTAGGCATTGCCCACGGCAAGATGACCGAAGAAGAGCTGAACCCCGTGTGGCAGCACCTGCTGAACGGCGAGATCGACATTCTGGTCTGCACCACCCTCATCGAGACCGGCATTGATGTGCGCAACTGCAACACCCTCATCATTGAGGATGCCGACCGCATGGGTCTGGCACAGCTGTACCAGATCCGTGGGCGGGTGGGACGCTCCGGCCGCAAAGCCTACGCCTACTTCACCTTCCGCCGGGACAAGACCCTGACCGATATCGCCCAGAAGCGGCTTTCCGCCATCCGGGAGTTCACCGCTTTCGGCTCCGGCTTCCGCATCGCCATGCGGGATCTGCAGATCCGCGGCGCGGGCAGTCTGCTGGGGCACAGCCAGCACGGCCACATGGAAGCCGTGGGCTACGACCTCTACGTTAAAATGCTGGGGCAGGCCATTGCCCGGGCGCGGGGCGAGCCCGTCCAGCGGGACAAGAGCGATTGTCTTGTGGACCTGCGGGTGGACGCCTTTATCCCGGAAAAGTATATCCCGGACGGCGCGGGGCGCATCGAAGCTTACAAGCGCATTGCCGCCATCCAGACCCCGGAGGACGCCGCCGATGTGCTGGACGAGCTCATTGACCGCTACGGTGACCCGCCGCCCTCGGTGAGCGATCTGGTCAACGTCTCCCTCGTCCGCGTGCAGGCCGCCGCCGTGGGCGTGTACGAGGTGACCCAGAAGAAGGACACCCTCGTGCTGAACCTGGAAACGCTGGAACTTGCCATGATCCGCGGCCTGCTGCAGGCTTTCAATGGCCGTGTCACCGCCGGAGCGGGCAGCAAACCCTATCTCTCGGTGGTATTGCAGCCGGACGAAAAGCCGCTGGAACTGCTGCAAAGCATCCTGAAAGCCATGGATGCCATTTTGAACAACAAGGAGCCAAACCAATGAAAAAGAAACTGCTTGCGCTGGTATGCGCACTTGCACTGACCGTCAGCCTTGTAGGCTGTGTATTCTCCACCCCGGACACCGTGGGCAAGATCGGCGATTTTGAGGTGACCAGCGGCTTATATCTGCTGGCGCAGTACGATGCCTATCAGCAGGCTGCACAGCTGGCAGGCTCTGAGCAGGACGCCAGCAAGGTAAAGTCCTTCCTTAAGGCCACCATCACCACCGATGCCGACACCGGCGAGACCGCCGTGGTAAGCGACTATGTGGCGCAAAAGACGCTGGAGACCCTGCAGACCCTTGCCGCTGTGGATGCCCGCTTTACCGAGCTGGGCGGCGAGCTGACCGAGGAGCAGAAGTCCGCCGCCGACAGCTACGCCCAGCAGCTGATGGACAACTACGGCGACACCTACACCGCCAACGGCATCGGACTGGAGACTTTGAAGCTGTTCCAGCAGCTGCAGTACAAGCACACCCTGCTGCTGGATCTTGTCTACGGTAAAAACGGCGAGACCCCTGTGGAGGACGGCGAGCTGACCGAGCATCTGGACAGCACCATGTACGAGATCGGCTTTATCACCGTGCCGCTGTACAACACCAGCACCTTCGCCTTTGCCAGCGATGACCAGAAGGCCGAGATGCTCTCCCTTGCCCAGAAAGCTGCGGACAGCTACAACGCCAGCGCCCCGGAGGACACTTCCAGCCAGCTGACCACCTTTAACAGCATCGCAAGCAGCGCACTGACCGGGATCTGTGCTGTGCTGGATGCAGAGGTTCCCTCCACCAGCACCCTGCAGACCGACCTGCTGAGCGAAAGCGACCTGACCGATGCCTTTACACAGGAGGGTGCCGCCGATACCCTGCGCGGCCTTGCCTACGGGCAGGCAGCCGCCATCCAGTACACCGGCTATGCCATGATGCTGGCCGTCCGTCTGGACCCGCTGGGCGTCTCCACGCTGGACGCTCTGCGCAGCCAGATTTTGAGCGACCTGAAGGGCGAGGAGCTGGACGACGCCCTTGCCGCCTACGGTGCTCAGATGGCGAGCAGCCTGAGCAGCTCTGCCATGAGCAAGCTGCCCGCCGCCAAGATCGTGAACGACACCAGCGCCAACAGCGCCAACAGCTAATGGCTTTGTAAAAACAACACGCCCGGGTTTTCCACACCCTTCCTGCGGAAGGTGGAAAACCCGGGCGTTGTTTTTATTTTATTACTTTTGCAAACTCTGCGGCAAGGGCGGCGTTCACCGAGCGGACGGCGTTAGCGTCCGGCTTGATGGCGGTGCGGTCGTAGGTGAACAGCCCGTTCACCTCGTCCTCCACGTCGGTCAGCTGGGTGTATACCAGCGCTGAAAGCCCTTTTTGCAGCTGCGGCAGCACCGTGCCCAGCTGCATTTTTTTGTAGCGGGCGGTCAGCTCCTCCCTGCTTTTGGCTGTGCCGTAGCCGTAGGTCTTTCGGGGCGGCTCGTGCCCCGGCATAGGCCATGCAATGCCGCCGTACTCGCTCAGCGCCACGGTGCGCGTCTGCGGGCGCACCCGCAAAGGGTAGAAGTAGTTGTGCAGGGAGTATACATCCCCGCCGCCCTGATCGTACCAGCCGCTGGCTTCGTCCACAAGGCGGGTGTCGTCCAGTGTACGGATTGCCTGCACTGCCCCGGCGGCATCGTACTGTCCCCACCCCTCATTGAAGGGCACCCAGCAGCCCACGCAGGGATGGCAGCGCAGCGCCTGTACCGTATCTTCCAGCTCCCGGCGGTATTCTTCCCGGCTGCTTTCGCTGCCCCGACTCAGCAGTCCCCACAGCGCCGCCTTGTCCGGCAGGCGGCGCATAAGCGGCTGCAAAACATTGGTCAGGTAGGTGACGAACCACAGGTTATACTTGCTGCCGCCGTTGACCATATCCTGCCAGACTACAAGCCCCAGCCTGTCGCAGTGGTAGTACCAGCGCTGCGGCTCGATCTTTGCGTGCTTGCGCAGCAGGTTGTAGCCCAGCGCCTTTACCTCGCTCAGCTCCCGCTCCACCGCCGCATCCGAGGGCGGGGTGTACAGCCCCTCCGGCCAGTAGCCCTGATCCAGCAGGCCATTGAGCAGGATGGGCTTATCGTTCAGGCAAAAGCGCAGCACGCCCCTTGCGTCCGGTGCGCAGCTCCACTTGCGCAGGGCAAAGTAGCTGTGCACAGTGTCGAACTGCTCTTCCTCTCCCTGTGTAGTGCCCACGGTCAGGTCGTACAAAAAGGGTGTGTCCGGGCTCCATGGGAAGAAATACTCGTCCGCGATATGCAGCGTCACCGTGCCGTCTTGGTCGGCCTCATCGCTGCCCCAGTCCTCGGCAATGGTCACACCCCCGGCGCGCACCACCGCCCACAGGTTCACCGCGCCGCCGGGTGCAGAGGTATGGGCTTTCACGGTCACGGTGCGGGCATCGTAGTCCGGCGTAACGGTGAGAGATTGAATGTAGTTTTCCGGCACACGCTCCAGCCAGACCGTCTGCCAGATGCCGCTCTGCGCGGGGTAGAACATCCCGCCGGGCTGCAAGGTCTGCTTACCCCGCGCCTGTGTGCCGTGGCCGGTGGGGTCCTGCACCGCCACCCACAGGCTGTTGCGGCCGGTGCCGTTAAGCTGCGCGGTGATATCCAGCGTAAAGGGCCAGTAGCCGCCCCGGTGACCGCCCACCAGATGGCCGTTCACCTGCACGGCACAGGCGTAGTCCACTGCACCGAAATGCAGCAGCACCCGTCCGCCCGTCCCGGCGGGCGGCGCAAAGTACCGGTGATAGTGCAGCCACTGCCCAGGCTGCAATATGCGCCCCACCCCGGAGGCGCGGCACTCCGGCGCGTAGGGCACTAAGATCTCACCGTCCCAGCCCGCCGGGCGCTGTGCCGAAGCGGTGATGGCGTACTGCCACGGGCCGTTCAGGTTCTCGTAGCTGTCCCGGCGCATGGCGGGGCGGGGATATTCCGTCAAAGGATGCATACACTCACCAGCCTTTTCTACTCGTTTGCTCCATTCTAACACAGCCCGGGGCGTTTGTATACCATTTTCACGGGAGATAAAAAGAGCCGCCGCACGGCGGCATGGCTGTGCGGCGGCTTTATGCGAAGGTGGGAAATTGTTTAGTTCTCGGCCAGATTACCGGTATAAAGCTGGTAATACTTGCCCTTTTTGGCGATCAGCTCGTCGTGGCTGCCGCGCTCGATGATGCGGCCCTGCTCCAGCACCACGATGCAGTCTGCATTGCGGACGGTGGACAGGCGGTGCGCGATGACAAAGCTGGTGCGGCCGTACATCAGGCCGTCCATGCCGCGCTGCACCAGCGCCTCGGTGCGGGTATCAATGGAGGAGGTCGCCTCGTCCAAAATCAGCACCGGCGGGTCTGCCACGGCTGCGCGGGCAATGGCCAGCAGCTGGCGCTGTCCCTGCGAGAGGTTGGCGCCATCGCCGGTCAGCATAGTGTTGTAGCCCTCCGGCAGGCGCTTGATAAAGCCGTCGGCGTTGGCAAGGCGGGCGGCGGCGATGCACTCCTCATCGGTGGCCTCCAGCCGTCCGTAGCGGATGTTCTCCATCACCGTGCCGGTAAACAGGTGGGTGTCCTGCAGCACGATGCCCAGCGAGCGGCGCAGGTCGGCTTTTTTGATCTTATGGATGTTGATGCCGTCGTAGCGGATCTTGCCCTCCTGAATATCGTAGAAACGGTTGATCAGGTTGGTGATGGTGGTCTTGCCTGCACCGGTAGAGCCGACAAAGGCGATCTTCTGCCCCGGACGGCCATACAGGTTGATGTCATGCAGCACCGTTTTTTCCGGCACATAGCCAAAGTCCACGTCCGTAAAGGTGATATCACCCGCCAGCTTGTGGTAGGTGGTAGTGCCGTCGTGGTGGGGGTGCTTCCACGCCCAGATGCCGGTGCGCTCGTTCGTCTCCACCAGCTGGTCGTTGCGGTCGTACTTGGCGTTCACCAGCGTCACATAGCCCTCGTCGGTCTCGCTGGGCTCGTCCATCATCTTGAAGATGCGCTCGGCACCAGCCAGTGCCATGATGACGCTGTTGGCCTGCATGGACACCTGACTGATGGGCATATTGAAGCCCTTGTTCAGGCTGAGGAAGGCCACCACGGTACCAAGGGTCATGCTGCCAACGCCGCCCACAGCCATGGCTGCACCGACCAGTGCGCAGATAGCATAGCTGATGTTGCCCAACTGGGCATTGACCGGCATCATGATGTTGGAGAAGGCGTTGGCCTGCTTGGCGCTTTCCTTCAGCTGGTCGTTCAGCTCACGGAAGCCGGCAAGGGTCTGCTGCTCGTGGGTGAACACCTTGACCACCTTCTGGCCTTCCATCATCTCCTCGATGTAGCCGTTCACCTTGCCCAGATCCCGCTGCTGCTGGATGAAGTACTTGGAAGAGCTTTTTGCGATCTGCTTGGAGCAGAACAGCATCAGCGCCACCATGAGCATGGTAACGATGGTCAGCTGCCAGCTGAGCATACACATACTGAAGAACACCGACACGATGGTGATGACGCTGGACACCAGCTGCGGGATGCTCTGGCTGAGCATCTGGCGCAGGGTATCCACATCGTTGGTGTACACGGACATGATATCGCCGTGGGGATGGGTGTCAAAATACCGGATGGGCAGGCTTTCCATGTGGGTGAACAGCTTGGTGCGCAGATTGCGCAGCGTGCCCTGCGTTACGTTGACCATGATGCGGGCGTTGGCCCATGCGGCCAGAATGCCCACAAGGTAGATGCAGCACATCCGCACCAGTGCACCGGCCAGCGGTGCAAAGCTGGGGTCCTGCTGGCGGGTCATGGGCACGATGTAATCGTCCATCAAAGTCTGCAAGAACAGGCTGGCCTGCACATTGGCCAGCGCGCTGACCACGATGCAGATCAGCACAAGGATGCAGTGGGGCAGATAGTTGCGGAACACCTCATCCATGATGCGCTTCAGCAGCTTGCCCGGGTTTTCCACCTTGGGGCGCGGCCCCCGTGCGCCCCGCGGGCCGGGGCCATGTACTTCTTTTACTGCCATTACTGCGCACCTCCCTGCTTGTCAAAATCGCCGCCGCCCTGCGTCTGGCTGTTGTAGACCTCCTGATAGATGGCGTTGGTCGCCAGCAGCTCCGCATGGGTGCCCAGACCGTTGATCTGGCCGTTATCCAGCACCAGAATGCGGTCTGCATCCTGCACCGAGGAAATGCGCTGCGCAATGATGATCTTGGTCGTGCCGGGGATCTCTTCCCGGAAGGCCTTGCGGATCTTGGCATCGGTCGCGGTGTCCACGGCGCTGGTGGAGTCATCAAGGATCAGCACTTTGGGCTTGCGCAGCAGGGCGCGGGCAATGGTCAGGCGCTGCTTCTGGCCGCCGGACACGTTGGAGCCGCCCTGCTCGATCCATGTATTGTACTTATCCGGGAAGCGCTGGATGAATTCATCCGCGCAGGCCAGCTTTGCCATGCGGATGCACTCTTCCTCGGTGGCGTTGGCATCGCCCCAGCGGAGGTTATCCAGAATGGTGCCGCTGAACAGCACGTTCTTCTGCAGCACCATGGAGACCTCGCGGCGCAGCACGTCAAGGTTATAATCCCGCACGTCCACGCCGCCCACCCGCACGGTGCCGCTCTCGGCATCGTACAGACGGGGGATCAGCTGCACCAGACTGGATTTTGCACTGCCGGTGCCGCCGATGATGCCCAGTGTCTCGCCGGGCTGGATGGTAAAGCTGATATCGTTCAGCACCGGCTGGCCGCTGCCGTGCTTATACTTGAAGGTAACGTGGTCGAACTGGATGCTGCCGTCTGCCACCTGCTGCACCGGCTGCTTTGCCGGGGGCAGGTCGGTGTGCTCGTCCAGCACCTCCACGATACGCTTGGCAGAGGCGGCGGACATGGCGATCATGACAAAGGCCATGCTCAGCATCATCAGTGCCATGAGGATGTTCATGATATAGCCGAACAGGGCATTCAGCTGGCCGGTGGTAATGGCACCGTGCAGCACATACTTTGCGCCGAACCAGCTCAGCGCGATGTTGCAGCCGTACACTGCCACCAGCATGGCGGGGTTATTGAAGCTCAGGCGGCTTTCGGCGTTGACGAACTGCTTGTACAGGCTCTCGCAGGCGGCGGTGTATTTTTCGTTCTCGAAGCCCTCGCGCACAAAGCTTTTGACCACGCGGATGGCAGAGACATTCTCCTGCACCGAGGCGTTGAGGTTATCGTAGTTCTTGAATACCCGGTCAAAGATGCGGAAGGTGGGGATCATGATGGCAGCCAGCACCGCCACCAGAAAGGCCACTGCCACCACGAACACCAGCGACAGCGGGCCGCCGATGAACACAGCCATGAACATTGCAAACACCAGATGCACCGGGGCGCGCACGCACATCCGCAAAATCATCTGGAAGGCGTTCTGCACGTTGGTCACGTCGGTGGTCATGCGGGTGACAAGACCTGCCGTGGAGAATTTGTCGATGTTGGAAAAAGAGTAATGCTGGATATTTTCATACATGGCATCGCGCAGATTTCCGGCAAAGCCGGTGGATGCCTCGGCGGCGTATTTGCCCGCCAGCACGCCCAGCACCAGCGCAATGGCTGCCACCAGAAAGGTAAGCAGGCCATAGCGGATGATGGCGTTCATATCGCCCTTTTCAATGCCCTGGTCGATGATAAAGGCCATGATGGTGGGCAGCAGCACATCCATAACGGCTTCCAGCGCAGCAAAGAGCGGTGTCTTGATCGAGGCGGCTTTATACTCGCCCAGATGCGACACAAGCTTTTTGATCATCTGAGTTTCCTCCTGTTGAATTCATTTGTTTGTTACAAAACAATTTTATACAAAACAATTTAAATGTCAAGCCGTTTCGTAAAATGTTCATAATTACTAATTTAACAAGTCCTTTTTCGGCGCTTTGACGGAAAAGGCGGTTATTTCAACGCTTCCCGCAGCTTGTTCAGCAGCCGCAGCAGCTCTGCGTTCTCCTCCTCGGTCAGCAGTCCGGCCACATAATCGTCGGTCTGGTGGAAGGAAAGCAGGGTCTTTTCGTGCCGTTGGATGCCCTCCTCGGTCAAAACCAGCTGTTTGAGCCGGGCGTCCTGCGGCACGCTCTGCCGCCGGATGTAGCCCTTGCGCTCCATCAGCTGCAAAATGTTCGTCACGGTGGAGCGGGTGATGGAAAATTCCCGCTCGATGTCCCGCTGGAACACCGGCTCGTCCCGGTGGCGGTAGAGATACTCGATGATCCACCCGTGCATGGGGGTGGTCTGCTCTACCCCGTTGGCGCGGGAAAACTGGTTCAGCCTGCGGAAGATCAGGTTATCCACCCGGCGCAGCTGGGCGGGAATGACCTGCGGCCCATCCCACGGCGGGTCCAGCTTGCAGTGCTCTTCAATAGGGTGCTGTGTACACATAATGTTTTTCCTCTGTTCAAGTTGTTCGATGTGAAACTGTTTGATACAGTACATATTTTAACCGTGCCCGCACCGATTGTCAAGAGGACAGCGCAAGGTTTTGGGGCAGGCAGGCTGCACCGAAACGAAAAACCGCCGAAGGTTTCCCTTCGGCGGTCTTTCGTATGATAGGAGGATCAAAAATGATCTTTGCTAAGTCTTAGTTCAGGATGGTCAGCTCGGTCTCGATGTCGAACAGGTGCACCTTATGGGGATCGAATGCAACGCGGACGGTGTCTCCGTTGCGAGCCTTGGAGGTGGGAGCAACGCGGGCGGTCATCTTGTTGCCCTTGTACTCCAGATACAGGTAGATCTCAGCGCCCATCATTTCGGAAACATCGACCTGAGCATCCAGCTGGCAGTCGGTGTGCTTTGCCATAAACTCGGGCTCGTCGTCGATATCCTCGGGACGGATGCCCATCTTGATCTTCTTGCCAACGTAGGAATCCAGCTTGCCGTCGGTGGTCTTCTCCTTGGGCAGGGGGATCACGTCGCCGCCCAGATCAACACCGTACAGATCGCCCTTCTTGATCAGGGTGCCGTCCAGGAAGTTCATCTGGGGGCTGCCGATGAAGCCTGCAACGAACATATTGCAGGGCATATCGTACAGGTTCTGCGGGGTATCGACCTGCTGGATGATGCCGTCCTTCATGACAACGATACGGTCGCCCATGGTCATAGCCTCGGTCTGGTCGTGGGTAACGTAGATGAAGGTGGTAGCCAGCTTCTTGTGCAGCTTGATGATCTCGGTGCGCATGGAGGTACGCAGCTTAGCATCCAGGTTGGACAGGGGCTCGTCCAGCAGGAAGACTGCCGGGTTACGAACCATTGCACGACCCAGAGCAACACGCTGACGCTGACCACCGGACAGAGCCTTGGGCTTGCGGTCCAGCAGGTGCTCGATCTCCAGGATCTTAGCAGCCTCGTGCACGCGCTTGTCGATCTCGTCCTTCGGGGTCTTGCGCAGCTCCAGACCGAAAGCGATGTTCTTGTAAACGGTCATGTGGGGGTACAGAGCGTAGCTCTGGAACACCATGGCGATATCACGATCCTTCGGGGGAACGTCGTTGATCAGACGGCCGCCGATGTACATCTCGCCCTTGGAGATCTCCTCCAGACCGGCGATCATACGCAGGGTGGTGGACTTGCCGCAGCCAGAGGGGCCGACGAAGATGATGAACTCCTTATCCTGGATCTCCAGGTTGAAGTCGGTAACAGACGGGGCAGTTGCGCCCGGATAGATCTTGTAGATGTGCTGGCAGCTAATGGAAGCCATAATCGTTATCCTCCGTAAAATATTTGATGTTTCACGCCCTTGACGGCGTGTTGTTTCGTTGGTACTATAATAGCAGATAATTTTGTGATATAAAATAGCATTTTATTGATTAGAGGTGTCAGATATTGCTGTTTGACTGGAACACCATCGCCGCACCGGCTGCACTGCTGGATGTGCAGCTTTCCGCGCCCCGCACCCTGACCGGCGAGGGGCTGTGGGTCTGCCTTGTTTCCAGCGGCAGATGCACAGCTTCCCTGCCCGGGGCATCGGCCACGCCCGCCGGTGCTGTGCTGGTGCTGCCGCCGCAGTCCGCTGCGGCGGGACACCTGATTTTGAGCCGCGCCCCGCTCACCCTGACCCCGGAGGACAGCTGCCACCTGTTGTGCGTCCAGCTGACCGGGCAGGCCAGCACGCAGTTTTTGAACGGCCTGCGGGAGCTGCCCTACCTTGCCAAAGGCGAGACCTGCCCTGCCGCTGCCGAGCTGATGGGGCGGCTTGCCGAGGAAAAGCCCACCCACAGCCGTGCCCGCAGCCAGCTGGTCTTTGCCCTGCTGTGCGAGCTGGCGGATGCCGACAGCGCCGCACCCACCCTGCCGCCGCTGGTGCAGGCCGCTATTGAGGATATCCGCGCCAACTATGCCGGGCTGTACGGCGTGGAGGAGCTTAGCGAGCGGCTGGGCGTCTCCAAAAGCCATCTGGTGCGCACCTTTACCGCCGCCGTAGGCGTGCCGCCGGGCAAGTACCTGACCACCGTGCGCATCGAAGCCGCGCAGCGTCTGCTGCTGCACCGGGAGTACACATTGGACGTAGTGGCCAGCCTGTGCGGCTTTTCCGGGGCCAACTACCTGTGCCGGGTATTCAAAAAAGAAACCGGCCAGTCCCCTGCACAATGGCGGGCACTGACCGGTCGCGCCGCACAGGCCGGGCTTACACCCGAGGAGACCATGCGGGAACAGGAGATGTATATTTAAGCTTTTCCGCTCTCTTTTCTGCGCAGCAAAAACAGGGTCAGCAGCGCGGTGAGCAGCTCCGAAGCCGGGAAGGCCGCCCATACACCCGGCATCCCGAACACCGCGCTGAGCACCAGCGAACAGGCCACGATGGCCACCATGCCCCGGCAGATGGAGGTGATGGAAGCCTCCGCCGGGCGGTTCACGGCGCTCAGATAGCCCGCCGCCATGATGTTGAAGCCCGCAAAGAAGTAGCCCACAAAGTACATCCGCATCCCGGTGTGGGCGTACTGCGCCATCTGCACCGAGTTCTCGCTGTTGAACCAGCTTACAAAGGTATCGGTCAGGCCGAACACCGCAGCGTACAGCACCGCCGCCAGCACCAGCACAGTGCCGCTGCCCAGCAGCAGCAGCTTCCGCGCCCCGGCGTGGTCGTTCTGACCGTAGCAGCGGCTCACCAGCGGCTGTGCGCCCTGCGCCACGCCGTTGAAGATGGCGGTAGCCACCAGCGCAAAGTTTGCCACCACGCCGTAGGCTGCTACGCCCACGTTACCCGCCAGCCCCAGCAGCAGAAAGTTGAACACCGTGGTGGTCACGCCGGAGGAAAGCTCGCCCACAAAGCCGGAGATGCCCAGCTGACAGCTCTGCCCCAGCAGCCTTGCCGAGGGCAGCTGCCGCACGAATTGCAGGGTGTTCTCCTTTTTAAAGAAGTGGCGGCTGCAAATGGCGATGCTGATGATAGGCGACACCGCCGTTGCCAGCGCCGCACCGGCCAGCCCCAGCCCTAGGGGGAACATGAAGATATAGTCGAACACCACATTGAACAGACTGCCGCTCAACGTCGCCACCATGGCAAGGGAGGGGTCGCCGTCGTTGCGGACAAAGACCGACACGATGTAGTTGCACATAAAAAACGGGGTGAACAGCAGAAAAATGCGGGCGTAGGGGATGCCCAGTGCCACGATGCCTGCATCACCGCCCATGAACCGCAGCAGCGCCCCGGGCACAAAGGCACCCGCCAGCATCCACGGGATGGACGCCAGTACGGCGCACAGGATGGCGTTGGAGAAATACCGCTGTCCCCGGGCATCGTTCTGTGCCTTGGCAATGGCGTAGCGGGTCGCCGAGCCCAGCGCGATCATGGAGCCAATGGCAAAAATAAAGTTATAAATGGGCAGGCAGAGGTTGAGCAGGGTAACGCCGTCTGTACCGGCGGCCTGTGCAATAAAATAGGTGTCGGCCAGAATATAGCACGAGGTTCCCAGCAGACCAAAAATATTCTGCGAGACATATTTAAAGAACTGTTTTGTCAGATCCATACACTTTTTCCTTTTCCTGTTGTTGCATACGTCTGGAAATTGTAGCATATCTGCTGCTGCAAGTCAACCGCAAAACCCGCCCATTACCGTATAAAAGAAGCAGTTGCGCACAGCGCCCTGCGGGTGTATACTGTACACTGCCGCACCCTGCGGCACACCTGAATGCAGAAAGGAAGAAGCCCTATGTCCGACAGGATCTTATTTTCCATCGGCGAAGCGCTGATCGATATGATCCCCTCCCGGGTGGGGTGCAGCTTTGACGAAGTCCCCGCCTTCAGCCCCCGGGTGGGCGGCGCTCCGGCCAATGTCTGTGCCGCCGTTGCCCGGCTGGGCGGGCGCAGTGCGCTGCTGAGCCAGCTGGGCGACGACCCCTTCGGTCACAAGATCGCCCGGGCGCTGGCTGGATGCGGCGTGGAGCTTTCCCATCTGGAATTTACCAGCAAAGCCAGCACCGCGCTGGCCTTCGTCAGCTTAGCGGAAAACGGCGAGCGCACTTTCAGCTTCTGCCGCAAGCCCTCCGCAGACCTGCTGTACGCCCCGGAGCAGATCGATCCGGGCTGGTTTTCGCAGGCCTTTGCCCTGCATTTTTGCAGCGTCTCGCTGGTGGACAGCCCCATGCGCTACGCCCATCTGGCCGCCATCACTGCCGCGCGGGAGGCGGGAGCCATCCTCAGCTTTGACCCCAATCTCCGCTTCCCTCTCTGGCCGGACCGGGAGCAGCTGCGCCAGACCGTGTGGCAGTTTCTCCCCCTGACCCATATCCTGAAGCTTTCGGACGAGGAGCTGCCCTTCCTCACCGGCACGGAGGATATTGAAGCCGCGCTGCCCCGGCTGTTTACCGGGGATGTGCAGCTGGTACTGTACACCTGCGGCAGCAAGGGTGCCCGCGCCTATACCCGCACCGCCAGCGCCCATGCCCGCAGCCCCAAGGTGGTGGCGGTGGACACCACCGGCGCGGGAGACGGCTTTATCGGCTCGTTTTTGTGGCAGCTGCAGCGGGACGGCGTGACCGCCGCCGAGCTGCCAAAGCTTTCCCGCAAGCGCCTGACCGAGTATCTGATTTTTTCCAACCGCTTCTGCGCTATCAGCGTGCAGCACCACGGTGCCATCGACAGCTACCCCACCTTGGAACAGATGGAAACGGAATTTCCCCTGCCCTGAGGACGATTCATCATAGAAATCAATTTTTGCAGCTCGACCCGGAGCAAAAGCCTTCACCCCTTGGGGGGAAGGTGGCTGCGAACGCAGTGAGCAGACGGATGAGGGGTAATTTCTCGCAAGCAGCAGCTTGCCCGCGCCCTCATCAGTCACCTGCGGTGACAGCTTCCCCCGACCGTGGGAAGCCTTCATTCGGAAAACTAATGTCCGCGCAAATTTACAGCGCATTCTGTATTTTTTAATATTTATATGCTATATTGTATAAAAAATCCGCTCTTTCACCGCCCAAAAGGAGGAACCCATGCCCTTTGAGTTTGCTTTTCTGGACTGGCTGTACCAGTTCCGCAGCCCGGTAATGAACGCGATCTCCATCTTTTTTGATTACGCCGGTGCCCACGGCGAGATCTGGATCGCGTTCACCCTGCTGCTTTTGCTCTTCCGGCGCACCCGCAAAGCGGGCTTTGCCATGGCGGTGGCGCTGGTGCTGTACATGGCGGCGGGGCACTTCTTCCTCAAGCCGCTGTTTGCCCGCCCCCGCCCCTGCGATCTCAACACCTCCATCACCATGCTGGTGGCGCGTCCGCATGGGCACTCCTTCCCCTCCGGGCACACCGCTTCCGGGGTGGCGGCAGCCTATGCGCTCTGGCTGCAAAACCGAAAGCTGGGTGCACCCGCGCTGGTGCTGGCAGCCTTTATCGCCTTTACCCGGCTGTACCTCTATGTGCACTTCCCCACCGATATCCTCGGCGGCGCAGTGCTGGGCATCGCGCTGGGCGCTGCGGCTTCCGCAATCGCAAACTATGTGGCGAATCACAAAGAGAAACAACGAATTGTATAAAGTTCTGCATACCTTTTATTGCAGCGATTTTTTAGCAAGCTCGCCCTCTCAGTCAAATCCTATGGATTTGCCAGCTCTCCCAAAGGGAGAGCCTTTGGCAGTCCACATAAGCTTCATCTCTTTGCCAAGGCCTCTCCCTTTGGGAGAGGTGTCACCGTAGGTGACGGAGAGGGCGAGGATGCTACCCTATGCGACTTCCAGCATCTATAAAAAATTCTTTTGAATTCTAGCCAAAGAAAAAAGGTCGCTGCACAAATACGTGCAGCGACCTTTTTGTTCTATCATTCCTCCGCCGGGAGCTGCACTTTCCGGTTCTGTGCCGGATCCCAGCACACCAGTTCCAGCCGACTGCCCGCAGGCAGGGCGGTGTCCGGCTTTGCCGTCTGCCAGCAGCGCTTGAGCACCGCAGCAGCTCCGTCATCCTCTGCGCCGGGCAGCTCGGTGCACAGCACCGTGCCCTGCCAGCCGTTCTCTGTGTACAGACTCAGTGCGCCCGCTTTGCCGTCCAGAATGGCGGTGATGTCCTGCTGCAGCTGCGCGTAGCCCTCGGCGGTAGCGGCGTACTCGCCATGCCACTTTTCAAAAAACACCGAGAACTCCCCGCACAGCTCAATCAGCAGATCCTCTGTGCCGGAGGGGCTTTGCACCACCAGCGCAAGGTCCTGCTCCTCCATGTAATCAAAGTCCGGGTCGTCCCATGTGTGCACGGTGACCTGCTGCCGGCTGAGCAGCATCAGCAGTTCCCCCCGCTTTTCAGCAGTATCAAAATCGCCCTGCGGGCTGTTCCAGTCTGTGTTCATCGGTGTTCCTCCGTTTATCCGTTGTTCGGGCAGAATTTCAAGCTGTCTGCTCGCTGCCATCTGCGGGCTTTGCCGCTGCGGCGCGGGCCTTCTGTTCCTTTTTAGCACAGTAGAGCGCGCGGTCGGCGCGGTCCTTCACTGCGACCACGTCCTCCCCGGAAAAGACGGCAGAGCCAAGGGAGACCGTTGGCAAAATGGCAAGCGTCTTGCGCCGTTCTGCCAGCAGAGCTTGCAGCGTTGCTGCGCAGCAGGCTTCGCTTGCTTCGTCCTTCAGCAGCACGCAGAATTCATCGCCGCCAATGCGGTAGCAGTATCCGCAGCGGGCGTAGGCTTTTTTGATGCAGTCTGCGATCTCGGCAAGGCAGACGTCCCCCTGTAAATGGCCGTAGCGGTCGTTGATCTGCTTGAAGTCATCCACATCGAACACCACCAGCACCCCGCCGCTGCGGCGCATCTCGATGGTGCGGTTCAGGTAGCTGTTCTGGTTCAAAAGTCCGGTCAGCGCGTCCAGTTGGTTCCACATCTCGCTGCAATAGATATAATACAGCACCGACAGCAACGTGACGCACAGCCATGTGACGTGCAGCTTCGGCAGCGCGATCTGGATCACAGTCTCCGCGCCCAGAAAAAGGATCAGCGGGTAGATCAGCGTGCGGCTGCGGTTCTGAAAGACCGCCGCCGTACGCACCGTAGCCACCATAAGGTACAGCATGGAGACATAATACATAACGACATAAATATAGAAGTACTCACCCCGGGCGTAGAGGTTCTCCCTGCTCACCGAGAACACCGGCCCATAGGGCAGCGTTGCCGCCAGAAAAAGCAGATACACACCCTCGCAGCAGACCGCTGCCTTGAACCCGCGCCGGATGACGGATTTTTTGTCCAGCACATATACAAGGCACAGCGCCACCGCCGGTGTCAGCCCGAAGCCCAGATAGTTGGACAAAATATTCAGCCAGCGGTAGCCCGGCGGTGTGCTGTCTACCACAATGATGATGACCTCCAGCACCGAGATCGCCGCGATCAGCGCAAAGGCCAGAAAGAACCCGCGCTTCTGCTTTTTATTCAAAGATTCGCTCAGCTTTGTAAGAAGGCACATAAAGCCAAGCACAAAAAGATCAATGGTCGTTAAAATAAAGAAATAGCCATCCATTACAAATTATCTCGCTCTGTGAACTGACACCCCTGTCCGGGTACATACAATATTAGTATATCACTCCGCAAAACTTTTCTCAACCGGGAACCGCTCATTTTCATTCAACTAGCAATTCAACTTTTTAATGCAACAGCGTTGCATTGCATATCGCAAATATGCTGTTTGAATGACACACCATTTTTTTGACTCGCGATAAAAAAGCTTCAACGTCTCCCGGACGGCTTTTTGCCGTGGATATCCAGTTTGGACAATGCACATACCGTCTCGATATGCTCCGTATGCGGGAACATATCCACCGGGGTAAAGCCCTCGGCCTTATAGCCCAGCTTTGTCAGGGTGGCAAGGTCGCGGGCAAGGGTGACGGGGTTGCAGCTGACATAAACCACACGCTTGGGTGCCATACGCGCCACGCTGGCAAGGAATTCCGGGGTAGAGCCCTCGCGCGGGGGGTCCATAAAGATCACGTCTGCCTTCTCCCCTGCTGCGGCGGCTTCACTGATCCAGCGGGTGGCGTCGGCAGCAAAGAAACGGGCGTTCTTTACGCCGTTGTGCTTTGCGTTGCCAATGGCATCCTGCACGGCGTCCCGGTTCAGCTCCACGCCCACCACCTGCTTTGCATGGTCGGCGGCGGTCAGTCCGATGGTGCCGATGCCGCAGTAGGCGTCCAGCACCACCTCTTTGCCGGTCAGTTTTGCGGCTTCCACAGCAAGGCCGTACAATACGGCGGTCTGCGCCGGGTTCACCTGATAAAAGCTGCGCGGGCTGATGGCGTAGGTCTTGCCGCAAAGGGTGTCCAGAATGAACCCCTTGCCGTACAGCACCTTTTCCGCTTCGCCCAGCACCACGCTGGTCTTGCGGCTGTTCACGTTCTGCACCACGGTGGTCACGGTCACGCCGCGCTGCGCAGTTTCCGCCAGCAGCGCTTTGACAAAGTTCTTTGCGCCCGGCAGCACCGGCTGCGCCGTCACCAGCACCACCATCACCTGCCCGGTGGCTACGCCCCGCCGCAGCAGGCAGTGGCGCACAAGTCCGGTGCCCTTGTCCTCGTCGTAGGGCTGGTAGCGGCAGGCGTTGGCGGCAGCACGCACTGCCTGCATGGTCTTGTCCAGCACTTCGTCCTGCAGCAGGCAGCTTTCCACCGGCAGCACCTTATGGCTGTTTGCCGCGTAGATACCGGAGGTCAGCTTTCCGCCCCAGCCGGGGGCAAAGGTGGAGATCACCTTATTGCGGTAGTGGTAGGGCTGCTCCATGCCCCGGATGGGGTGCACCGGGCCGTATTTGCCCAAAAGAGCCCGCACTTTTTCTTCCTTCTGTTTCAGCTGCGCGGCATAGTCCAGCCCCAGCAGGGGGCAGCCGCCGCAGTTTTTGGCACGCAGTTTGCAATCCATGGCAGTTTCTTCCTTTATATAATAGATACTCTCTTTTCAGGATATCACAGGGCGGGGTGGATTGCAACCGCAAGCCGGGGTGATTTTTGCAGTTTTCATTTTTACCGCCGGGGCTTTACTTTCCCGCGCTGATTTGCCATAATAGGGACAGAAAACGACCGTTTACGGGAGGGCTACAAAATGAAGATCATGGTTTTTGATGTAGGCGGCACCGAGATCAAATACTCGGTCATGGACGAGCAGATGCACCGCACGGACAGCGGCGCGGTGCCCACGCCGCAGGATACGCAGGCGCAATTTCTGGATGCAGTCTACCGGCTGTATGCGCCCCACAAAGATGAAGTGACCGGCATTGCCATGGCGCTGCCGGGCTTTGTGGATAACCGCACCGGCTATGTGTCCAACGGCGGGGCGCTGCTGTACAATACCGCTACCCCGGTGGGGCAGCTGCTGGCGGAAAAGTGCGGCTGCCCTGTCATCCTGGAAAACGACGGCAAGGCCGCCGCCATGGCAGAGCTGGCAAACGGCGCGCTGAAGGACTGCTGCAACGCGGCGGTGTTCATCATCGGCACCGGCGTGGGCGGCGGCATCATTGCCAACGGGCAGCTGGTGCGCGGGGTGCACTTTACCGCCGGGGAGTACAGCTTTGTCAATACCAACGCCGAAGCGTGGGACGCCCCGGACCAGAACATGGCCTGCCAGTGCAGCACCAGCAATCTGCTTAAATGGTACCGTGCCCGCAAGGCGCTGCCGGAGGATGCCCCGCTGGACGGACGCAGCTTTTTTGCTGCCGCCAACGCCGGGGAGCCGGAAGCCTTAGAGGTGCTGCGGCGGTTCTGCCACGCGGTGGCGGTGCAGATCTACAACCTGACCGTTCTGCTGGATGTGGAAAAGGTGGCCATCGGCGGCGGCATCAGCAAGCAGCCCCTGCTGCTGGAAAGCCTGCGCAGCGCCTACAATGGACTGTACGCCTCCCGGGCGGGACAGGCTTACATGGAGGGTTTGCCCCGCTGCCAGATCGTGCCCTGCGCCTTTTCCAGTGAGGCCAATCAGGTAGGCGTCGCCGCCGCATATTTTGAAGCCATGCAGAAAAAACGTTGATTTTCAGCCGGTTTCATGGTACTATATCTGCCGTGCGCTCTGCACACAAAGCACGAAACAAGGAGATCTTGAACCATGAACACTCTGCATAAATTTGCTGCCCTGACCCTCAGTGCTGTGCTGTCCGTCTGCCTGCTGGCAGGCTGCGGCGCTTCTGCGTCCTCCACTGCTTCCAGCGCTGTCTCCGATGCCGCTTCCTCCGTGGCTTCTTCTGTGGCCGTTTCTGAGGTTGCTTCTTCCGCTGCCGCCGAGACACAGGCCACGGTGGAGTTCACCGTTACCGCTGCGGACGGCAGCGTATCCAGCGTTCTGCTGAACGTGACCGACGGCGAAAAGCTGAGCACCGCACTGGCCAAGGCCGGTATCATCAGTCAGGAAGAAGCCGATGCCGGCTTTGTGACCACCGTGAACGGCGAGACCGCCGACTATAATAAAGATCAGGCTTGGTGGTGCCTGACCGATGCTGCCGGTGAGATGACCACGGTGGGCGTGGCAGACATCGAACTCCACGATGGTGACAGCTATGCCTTTACCTACACCAAGGGCTAAAAAGCCGGTGGCGCTGCACACTCGGGTGCTGCGGCTGGTGCTCAGCGGCCTGATGGGTGCGCTGCTGGTGGTGAGCAAGCAGGCCATGAGCGGTCTGCCCAATCTGGAGCCGGTAAGCCTGCTCATCATCCTGTTTGCGCTGGAACTGCCCCGGGAGACGCCCGGCGCTATCACGGTATTTATCCTGCTGCAGGGCGTGCTGTACGGCTTTGGCCTGTGGTGGGTGATGTACCTGTATGTGTGGTATCTGCTGGCGCTGCTGGCATGGCTGCTGCGCCGCATGGACTACGCCTTTTTCTGGGCGGTGCTCAGCGGGCTGTACGGCCTGTGCTTCGGCGGGCTGTGCGCGGCGGTATATCTGTTTGCCAAAACGCCCGCCTTTGCCCTGAGCTGGTGGCTCAGCGGGCTGAGCTACGATGCACTGCACGGCATTGGCAATTTTGTGCTGATGCTGCTGCTCTACCGTCCGCTGCGCCGTGCGCTGCAAATGGCAAAAAGGCAGCTGCGGGTATAAGATTTTCTTTATAAAAATGCAGAGCCGGGCCCGCCGCGGGGGGGGCGGGG
>NZ_JBBMEN010000009.1:0-78185 GCF_040096575.1 Faecalibacterium intestinale | reverse complement strand
GGGGAACGCCCTGTTGTACATATCGCTACCGTATGTGGTCTTTGGCAGGGTGCGTCCGCAGGACGCACCCTGTTTTTGTATGCTAAAATTACTGGTATTAGTTTTCTCTAAATCACACTCCCACTTTATACCAAAATTCATTCTACGCAACTGTTCTTCAATTTTTCAATCTTGCCTCTCGCCTCACATTGCTTTTCAAAGTTTTCTTGTGTACGTCTTGCCAAATCATCTTTTTTAACTTGAATAGAACTCAATTGTTTTTCAATTTGCATAATTTCTTTCAATGTACACTTTTCTCGTTTATAGTATTGTAGTATAAGTGCTTCCTTCATTTTTTCATAATTTTGTATTAAGGCAATCTTTTCTTGAAGGTCTGCATCCTTTATTATCCACGATGCTAGCTTATTATTGAAAATCAGCGTCACCAAAATACCGAATATCAACTCAACGCACGAATATAAAACATTGAATTTCATCAGTAATACTACCCCAACAATAAGCCACAGTACTATCCCAATTAAAAAAGCCATCCTTATATGCTCGCATCTTTTTGTAGCCTTTTGCACACACTCTTTTTGGCACATTTCAAGCTTTTCTTTTTCTTTATCTAGGCGCGCTTTCTCACCATCAAGTGACTGGTATTGTGCATCAATATCTCTTTTTTCTTGTTCAAGTTGTTTTAGATACTTTTCTTCGTGTTCGCATTCCAACTTTTCGTGTGCTTTCCTTATTTCGTGCTTTTCGGTTTCATTTCGGACTTTTTCCTCTTTAATTCCCTCATCTTTTGCTTCTGAGCGAATTTTATCAAGTATTTCAAAAGGGGTACTATCTGTAAATTTGCTGGCATCTCCTTCTGTGATTCTCACCAGCATATCTAAGGCCATTCGATTTGACTTCAGAAAATAGCAATTTTCTTTTGTAATTTTGTTTTCTTTCTCTAACTTGTCTAGTTCTTCTTTCAACCGATGTAACACTGCCACAGTTGGTTCAAAAGCAGCGGCCACAATCGTCATCAGCCGTTGCTTTCCTGCTATGCTAAGACTTTCTGATGAATTTGCCCAAATCAAATTTCCCCAAAACACATCCGACACACAAAAAGGAATCGCTGCTTCCACTTTTGATCCACTCTCTGATAGCTGGATTTTTGAAACCTTAGAAAGAGTTTCATTATGCGTCACAAAAATATTTTGAATTCCAGCAAAACTAAACGCATTTTGTCCCGCATTAAGAAAATCTGTAAAGAAAAACGATTTTGCATCGTCCCAAACAGTATTTCTCATCTCACTCTCATTGAATTGTGAATTGGTTCTTTTATACTCACTTACGATTTTATCATAATATGTTTTATCATCGGTCACGCCAACCGGAATTCTTTGAGGATAATCCATATCATACACATAAATTCCAAGACTCTCCAAATCATCTTGCAGATTCGCTATTTGGAGTTCTACATTCTCTCGACTTTTTCCGTTCATTATGTAATAGCTAGTTGCCTCAGATGACTTACTAGGATCAAACTGATAATTTCCTATCCAGTATTCACTACTCGATAGAATCGTAACAATTTCACTATATGTGTGTTGATAGACATAAGGTTTAAATCCAATATCTATCATATCTTTAATAAGTTTTTTATAATACTCACTTCGATCAATGGTACTAATACCAAGCAATTTAAAAATGATATTTGTATCAAGAAAAACCTTTGCATTTGACTTTTTCAAATCTATTCTATCACCAGTAAAAATCACTAATTCTGAAAGTATCCGCCCTACTATTGCAGATTCCACAAATGCAAAAAGTTTTCCATCGGATGTTTCGAGTTCTTTTAGTAATACGCAAAACCTGTATGTTTCCGTTGTACTTTTTTCATATTCATGGTTTTTAATGAAAACAACACCGTTCTCCTCAATGAACGCATTAAAAACTCTCGCAGCATCCTCAATTGTTATTTCCTCGCTATACTTTGTAGCTATGAATTGTACATAACGATTCAATAACATTTTCTGATTTCTTTCCTGATTTTCCAAATCATTCCAAAAAGACTCTCCTATGCTATCCAATTCATCATTATCAAAATTTACGAAATATCTATTTTGCGATCTCTTCAAAATTTTCTTGCGGCACAAATTGGAAAGAAGTCTCATCATTGGAAAATAAGGAATTGAAAAGCCAAATTTATCATTGAAATCTTGTATAATATCGGCTATGTTAATCTGCTGATACCTCTTGTTCTCTATAAGTGCAATTATCATAACGTTAAAAGCTTCATCCACATTTTGAGCTTTTACAGTCTTTAATGCTGCATAACATGCATTTAATGAAAAACTCATTTTCTTCTCCCTTCTAATTATAACGATCTTCGGTCTTTTCAAACTCTTTTAAGAGCATTATAGCACATTTAGTGTTTTCTAACCACCCTATATCTTTTTTAGAGAAAGACACAACAAAATATCCTTCCATACACCTTATTAAAAAGCAGCAGAATTTCTTCGTGAAGAGACCCTTCTGCTGCATATTGCTATTTTAATTATCAGCGTTTTTTATAGAACGTAACCATTAATAATGTACACTGTTTTACTACCTAATCTTCCAGTCCATGATTCCCGGCCACTTTCTTCAAATATTCCTTCGGATCGCCATTCAGAATCAAATCGGCATAGCCAAGCGGGTCATTATAGATGAGGTAATCCAATTCTGCCCTCTGCGCTATGGTCACATCCAACGCATCCTCGACTCCGGTGCAATTGATGGAAATTTTTCTCCAATCCCGGAGCAACAGTTCTACACACCCAGTGTCCATGTTGAATTTGCAGACTCTTGCATCATCCTTCATAATCTCGTCCTCCTGAAATCATTGTTTGGTTTGTGGCGGTCAATCTATGATTTCGGACTTCATCTTCCACGGATACCTGCATTGAACTTTCCGAAGAAAACAAATAATCCGAACCCATCTCCTATCGGAAATAAGTTCGGATTATTTTTGTTTGGTCCGAGTGGCGAGAATCGAACTCACGGCCTCTTGAACCCCATTGTGCTTCTCTCAAAAACGCAATGGACACTCCGATACCACTTGTACGCAGTATCATCAAATTTCAAAATTATTTTATCATTCTGTTTCGTTAGATGTCAAGATGTTTCGTTTCTTTTGTGGTCAAATTGTGGTCAACCGACCCTGACAAATGACCATTCTCCCCTACTAAGTTACATGGCGCAATTCCGATTTTCAAAAATCGAGATTGCGCTTTTTTGTTTGCACGAATTATTCATAAGGAGGATTTGTCAACCATGTCAATGAAACATCGTCATTTTTTCATCCTTGACAGAATTGTATGACGCTCGACTACTTCTATGGACAGGCCGGAAAACTTTTTTCGTTCTATCGCATCCCCAAAGCACTGTTTCAGGAGCAGCGGTTTCAAAATCTGTCAACCGATGCCAAAACACTCTACGGCATCCTGCTTGACCGCATGAGCCTTTCTGTTAAAAATGAATGGTTCGACAAGCAAGGCCGGGTGTTCATCATTTTCACGATCGAGGATGTCAAGAGGGCTTTGTGTTGCGCAGACAACAAAGCGACCAAGCTACTCAGGGAACTTGAAAATTTTGGTTTAATTGAACGAAAACGCCGTGGACTGGGCAAACCGAGTTTGGTGTATGTGAAAAACTTTTCGTCAGACCTTTCAAATGAGCGTGTCCAGAATCGTGAAAATCACGAATCTGGAAGTCCTAAAAACGCTTGTCAAGACCCGCCCAAATCACGATGTAATAAGAATAAAAAGAGTAAGACAGAGCGGAATAATACGAATCCTATCCTTTCCGATGAATTGGAGAAAATGAAGAATCGTAAACTGCTCGAAGAATATTTTTCACATTCTTTGGAGATAGAACTTCTTCTCCGGCTTTACCCGGATGATGAAGATACCATCTATCAGATCGTAGATTTGCTGGTGGACACCTGTGACAGCAAGCGTAAACTCATAAGAATCGCTGGCGATGATAAGCCCGCCGAAGTTGTGCTCAGTCGGCTAAAAAAGTTGAATGCAGACCACATCCGCTTCGTACTGGACTGTCTGGCAGCGAACACTTCCCCGATACGGAATATGAAGCAGTACCTTCTGGCCGCACTATTCAATGCTCCAACCACAATACAGCTCTATTATCAAAACAAAGTCAACCATGATTTAGCAGCTCGGAGGTGATGAAAATTTCCAAAAAGGCAACAACGATAGCCGTTATCAACCAGAAAGGCGGCACGGGCAAAACCACCACCTGTGAAAATTTGGGCGTAGGGCTTGCAATGGAGGGCAAGAAAGTTCTGCTTGTGGACGCTGACCCACAGGGTTCGCTTACTGTCAGTATGGGCTGGCAAGACCCGGATGCACTGCCCACTACACTCTCTACTCTTATGCAGAAAGCCATGAACGACCAGTGTATTCCACCCGGCGAAGGGATTCTGCACCATGCGGAGGGCGTTGACCTTATCCCGGCCAACATCGAACTGGCCGGACTGGAAGTGGCTCTGGTGAATACCATGAGCCGGGAGAAAGTGATGAAACAGGTGTTGGAAAGCGCAAAACGCGAGTACGACTATATTCTGATTGACTGCACTCCCTCTCTCGGTATGCTGACGGTCAATGCGCTGGCAGCGGCAGATTCCGCACTGATTCCGGTGCAAGCACAATATCTTTCGGCAAAAGGGCTGGAGCAGTTGCTTCAAACCGTGCAGAAAGTAAGGCGGCAGATAAACCCGAAACTGAAAATTGAGGGCATCCTGCTCACCATGACGGACAGCCGCACCATCTATGGGCAGCAAATCAGCAATCTGATTCGGCAAGCCTACGGAAAGCATTTGAAAGTGTTCGACCAGACAATTCCCCGTTCTGTCCGCGCTGCCGAAACCAGCACGACCGGAAAAAGCATTTTCCAGTATGACCCGAAAGGCAAAGTGGCAGAAGCCTATCATTCCATCGCAAAGGGGGTGTTGGCCGATGCCGAAAAACGGCTTAAACGTCAGTTTGAACAGCTACGATGATATTTTTTCCACCGAAGAAACGCGGCAGGAAGAACAGCGCGAACAGGTACAGCAAATTCCCATTGATGAGTTGTATCCGTTCAAAGACCATCCCTTTAAGGTGATTGATGATGAAGCTATGCAGCGCACAGTAGAAAGCATAAAGCAGTTGGGTGTCACAAATCCGCTGATTGCTCGTCCGCGCCCGGATGGTGGCTACGAAATCATTTCCGGCCATCGCCGCCAACACGCTGCACAGCTTGCTAGACTGAAAACCCTGCCGGTTATCGTCCGTGATATGTCGGACGATGCCGCTGTTCTGCTCATGGTTGATTCCAATCTTCAGCGCGAACAGATTTTGCCGAGTGAGCGGGCATTTGCCTATAAGATGAAACTGGATGCACTGAAAAGGCAAGGTGCTAGGTCAGATTTAACTTCATCCCAAGTTGGGATGAAGTTGCAAGCTCTTGATATTGTTGGACAAGAAGCTGGTGATAGCCGCAACCAAGTACACCGTTTTATCCGCTTAACCAATCTTATCCCGGAACTGCTGGACATGGTAGACGAAAAGAAAATCTCATTTAACCCTGCGGTGGAACTCTCTTATCTTGATGAAAGCCAGCAGCGAGATTTTCTTGAAGCTATGGCTGACACGCAAAACGCCCCATCGCTTTCACAGGCGCAACGGCTCAAAAAGCTGGCGCAGGAAGGTCATTTCTCGTATGACGTTGCCTTTGCCGTGATGGGTGAACCGAAAAAGGACGAATTGGACAAAGTTGTTATCAAAAACGATACCCTGCGGAAATATTTTCCCGAAAGCTCTACTCCGAGAGAGATGGAAGAAAAAATCATTGGGCTTTTGGAAGAAAGTAAAACCGAAAAAGTTGTATTCAGGAGCGATTCTATCAAAAAATATTTTCCGAGCAACTATTCGTCAGAACAAATCGAAAATTCAATTCTCAAGATGCTCGACCAGCGCATGAAAAAGCGCAAGCATGAAGCTGAACGCTGACGATCAGATAAAACGCAAGACCCACTTTGGGTCTTTTTCTTTTGCAAACATGGAGGAAAAAGCCTATGAACAACACCGCTACTCGTATGATTCGTTCCGAGGAGATCACCATTGATATGCGCATCTGCACCATTCTGGCAGGTGGCAAGAAGCCCGGTGAAGTCTACTTTGCCGCCATTGCGCCGGATATGGAACTGACGGTTATTACTCTGGATGAAGCCCCTGACATTCTGCCCTGCTTCGATGAAAGCGATGCCAGCATCCATCTTCCCGACACTTCGCTGCTGCTCTGCTACAATCCGGCACAGGTTCTAAAGATGGCGGGCAAGCGTTACCTGACTGGCCCGGTCATTCTGGTACGCACCAACATGGACGGGAACTTCATTTCGCTTACCATTGATGACGTGTACCGTTTCCAGAAGTTTCTGGCGAGCCACAGCGTTACACTCATGGCAGACGATCAGAAGCTGCCCTGCATTTGCATCGTCTGAGGTGTGTTATGCTGAATTTTTTCATCGGTTTCGCATTTTTTGAGTTCGGCGCACTCTGCGGCTTCTTCGTGGCTGCGCTGATGCAGGCGGCAAGGGATGGTGGTGAAATTGCAGGAAGAAATCGAACAAAAGACATTCAACATTATGATCTCCACCACGAAGCTGTCTGCCCGGACTGTCCTGCGGGCAGTTAAAGCGGCGTTTCGGCTGTACCAGTCCAAGGCATCCCAAGGTAAGCAGAGCGTCCGCACTCTTCTGCGGCAGAACCGGGGCGTGTCCAGCGTGGAGATCAGCAAGACCGGCATCCGTGGTCTGGAACGCTATGCCAAAAAGTACGGCATCGACTACGCCATCCGTAAGGACACCTCCGAGGTGCCGCCCCGGTATCTGGTCTTTTTCAAAGCCCCGGACGCAGAAGCCTTCAACTCGGCGTTCAAAGAGTATTCGGCATCCCTGCTGAACAAGGACAAACGCCCCTCCGTATTGGCAAAACTGCATGAACTGGTGCAGGCTGCGGCAGAACTCCCCGGCAAAGTCCGGCACAAGGAACAGGAGCGAGGACTGTGACCACGAAAAAGCTGACAAAGCTGCTGGCGCTGTGTCTGCCCTATATCCTGCTGGGTCTGGTAGCAACGAATTTCGGAGAAGCGTGGCGGCTTTCCGAGGGCAAGGAACTGGGCGATAAGATCATGTCCATGATGGGCACAATCTCGGTGGCATTTGCAAACCCTCTGCCCAGCCTGCATCCGCTTGATTTGCTGGTGGGCTTGTGCTGCGGTGCAGGGTTACGGCTGGCGGTTTATTTGCGTGGAAAAAACGCCAAGAAGTACCGCCACGGCATGGAGTACGGCTCTGCCCGGTGGGGCACCGCCAAGGATATTGAGCCGTTCATGGCTCCCAAATTTGCCGACAACATTATCCTGACCAAAACGGAACGGCTGATGATGTCCAACCGCCCACCGGACCCCAAAAACGCCCGGAACAAAAATGTGCTGGTGGTGGGCGGCTCCGGCAGCGGCAAGACCCGGTTTTGGCTCAAGCCCAACCTTCTACAATGTCATAGTTCCTATGTGGTCACTGACCCGAAGGGTTATAATTATCGAGGATAAAGCAAAGATGCGTTTACAAAATCAGAAAAGTATCGTATCTTTGTTACATATCGTATTCCCACTAAAAATAAAAGAAGGTGAAACTATGGCAAAATCCAACCAAGGAAAAATCACGGCACTGTACGAAAGGCTTTCCAGAGATGATGAGCTGCAAGGTGAATCTAACAGCATTCTGAATCAGAAAAAGTATCTGGAAGATTACGCTCGCAAAAACGGCTTTAACAACATCCAGCATTTTACGGACGATGGATACAGCGGAACGAATTTTGATGAGGTAAGATAACGATACCTTTTTGGTAGTCTGTTGTCTTACCTCATTTTTGATTTATATTAAATAGCAAAACTTTTGACGTCTGCTCCTATCTGTCTGAAATAGGAAATACTTTCTGTCGGCTCGTCGCCGCTTTCAACTCTGCCTACAAAGCTATACAGGATTTCGATTTTCCTTGTATTCGTTTCTTTATCCAATTCGTGAATTAAGATACGGTCAATCAATTCGTGTACGTTCTCATAGGTCAGTTCGTTAATTTCCGTGTACTTGCGTACAAGGGCGACAAACCTTTTTACATCTGTGCTGCGCTCGGTGGCGGTGTCAATCACGGTTGACAGTTCCGCTATTTTGTGCGTCAGCATCTTTTTTTCATCATCATAGCCCGAAGTGAGAAAAGCAAACTGTTCATCAGAGAGTTTTCCCAATGCGTTATCCTCATAGAGTTTTCGGAACAAGAGATTTAATTCTCCCATTCGTGCCTGTGCCTTTTCAAGCTCCTTGCGCTGCTGTGTCAATGCCTTTTGGGTTGCCTTTGCGTTATACTCGTTAGCAGTTTCTATAAAATCCTGCTCGTTGTTTCTCACATAAGATAATACCCTTTGCAGGTCGGCAAGGACAAGTTCTTGAAGTACGCTTTTTCGGATATAATGTGTTGTGCAGACTTCGCCTGTTCTGATACGGTTTCTGTATTTTCCGCAAGTATAAGCGTGTTTGCGTTCCAATGTTCCGGCGCCCTGTTGGAGATACATTTTATATCCGCACTCCCCACAAAAGAGAAGTCCCGAAAAAATATCTATGGTTTCAACCTTTGTCGGCCTGTGGCGTGTTGCGATACGCTTTTGTGCAAGGTCAAAGGTTTCTTCATCAATCAGGGCTTCGTGTGTATTTGGGAAAAAGTATTGTTTTTCCTCCGGGTTTTTCTTTGTCTTTTTTGATTTGTAAGATACCTTGTAACTCTTGCCCGTAATGGTATGTCCTAAATACTCTTTGCGTGTGAGAATATCATATAAGGTTTTGTCAGGCCAATTATAAATACAAGTCGGGTGTGGGCGTGGGTGTCGGCAACTGCCGGTACGGCGGTAACGCAGTTCGGAAACGGTCAGTATTTCGTGTTCCCGCAGCCAATTTTGGATTTCACACATACGGTCGCCGCGTACATACATAGCAAATATCTGTTTCACAACATTTGCGGTTTCGGGGTCAGGCAACAGATGATTGCGGTCGTTGGGGTCGGCTATGTAGCCATACGGCACTTCGCCGTTTACTCGCTCGCCTTTCTGTGCCTTTGCCTGTTTTACGGCTCGTATCTTTTTAGAAGTATCACGGGCGTAAAACTCGTTAAACCAATTTCGCAGAGGGGTAAACTCGTTATCCTCTCTTGCAGTATCTACACCGTCGTTAATGGCAATATAGCGTACCTCATATTCGGGAAATACTATCTCTATCAGTTCGCCTGTTTTCAGATAGTTTCTGCCTAAACGGGAGAGGTCTTTTGTAATAACGGTTGCCACCTTTCCGGCTTCCACTTCCCGCAACATAGCTTGAAGTCCCTGACGCTCAAAGCTCACGCCTGAAAAACCGTCGTCAACAAAAAAGCGGGTATTGAAAAAATGGTGTTCATCTGCATATCTCTGTAAAATCAGTTTTTGATTTTGTATGCTTTCGCTTTCGCCTGCCTGCATATCCTCTTGGCTCAATCTGCAATATAAAGCGGTAATCTTGTCTGTCTGTAACATTTGTCCTCCTTTCCGACGACAGACAAGCTGGTATTTATACTACTAATATTATACCGTCTACCGCCGCCAAATTCAACGCCTAAAATGTGAACAACGCCCGATTTACGGGCTTTTTACGGGTTTCTGCTCAATATCCTTGCGGATAAGTTTCTTTATCTTTTTATCTAATGTGTCCGTCGCTCGTTCACTTGCAGACGAACAAACAAGGTAGGTAACTTTTCCTATTTTGTGTTCCGTTTTTGTAACGGGTACTTGATTTTGCGACATTAAAAGTTCCCCCTTTCATTCGCAAATTTATAGTACAGTCTATGAATAGTGGCAAGTCCACTATCACAACATAAATTTCCAAAAAGGGGCTTTAATCAGACGGTTATCAGCATAACCTCACGGGAGTTCCACCCCTCCGGCGGTCTGCCGGAGCCCTACCCATTGCCTGCGACGCTTTTAACGCTCGGACTGTGGCTATAAGGGAGTATCATTATATATCTTGTGTGTTATCGCCCGCAGCTTGCTAAAGCTGCTTTACGGCGTCGGTGTTTATCGCTCGGCTACCCGGTGGAAAATCCCGCCAGATAGCGTCTTGGCGCACCCGCCGCACGGCTCGGCACAAGAGGAAAGTATCTGATTTGCCCTATACTGCGCCGCCGTTATCTTGCGCCGCTTTCTTTGTCAAGGAACGAAAAGAGGTATTTTCAATGTGTGCCTGCGGAAAGGGGAAACGTAGGCACAGGGATTTACTTAAACCTCAAAGTCAAGGACAGCTCGCATAAGTTTTGAACGCAGGCGGTCGCGTATGTCCTCATCTATGCCGTAATATGTATTACCGCGCTCGTCTTTGAGCGTCCTTGTAGAGAGGTAGGAGATATAGCCCTCATAGTGCTGTACCACCATTTTCATAGCTTCCGGGTCGCCTTTGGTTGCGGCAACGATTACCACATAAGGCAATAAACCGCGTTCGCTTTGCTCGCTCGTATTACCATTCTGTTTCATCATCTGCGCGTTCCTCCAAAAATTTTTTTAGGCTGCTGAAAGAGCTTGTCCGTCTGTGCTGTACGGTACTTCTCGGAATGTTGTAGAGCTTTGCAATATCTGCGTCGCTCATATCGTGGAAGTAGTACAGTATCACAGCATTACGCTTTACTTCGGGCAATGTGCGGAGAGCTTCAGCTAACAGTTCGGGGGTAATTCTCTTACCGCCAACACTAAATGAATTGTCGTCCTTTTCGCTTTCAAAAGGTTTGTCAACCGTGTAAAGCTGGCTTTCTTCTTCGGGCGATAAATCGGAAAAACTTACAAAGTGTTTCTGATAGCGTTTCACATCTCGGTGCGCACTGCTCGCTTCATATTTCAAGGCTTTTTTACAAAAACCGTTGAAAGCGCAGCGCACTTCAAACTGGGTACGATATGGTTCGTTCAAGGTGTTCACCTCCTTTCGCAACCGCGAAAGCGGGTGATTGTTTGATTTCCCCTTTCGTAACCCTCAGCACCGCGTTTTCAAAACTGCCAACGCAAAGCGGAGAATTTTCCAAAAAAATTTTTATAAAACACAAAATGCGCCTGTTCGCAAGACGCAAACAGGCGCAAAAGGAATTATAAACAGTATTAAATTGAATTGTCAGTTCATACTCATAGCCGAAATATCCCGACGGTGGACAAGGGCTTTTTTTGACCATAAGTGATTAAGCGAATTAGCGAGAATGAAAGATAACACAGCAATACCTCCTTGATACCGCTGCGTTAAGCTTTATTCGTCACAGACGGCGACTTTAATAAAAAACAGAGCCGACAAACTGCGATTTCTCACAAGTTCATCGGCTCTGCATCTATGCGTCTGGCTCTGTAATAACTAATATATTAAATTGCATTTTCTGATTTCTTAACCGCAACCACATTCTGCCCGGTTACGCTGATAATCGTTTCCTGTTTACATTTGGGGCAGAATAGCGGGAAGTTTTCAAGTACCGTATCGGGGCGCACCTTAATACGGGTCTTGTTATTGCAGATTGGGCATAACACCCATTTTTCTTTTTCCAATGTGCACCTCCATTCCTTGATGATTTCATTACATATTACTCAATTTTAGCTCTTTTACAATCTCTACCCGTGACACGCTTTTGAATGCAAACAGCATTGCGACACATACCATTACACTTACAGCAAGGACGGCAAGCACATAGATACCACCGTTGATATAAAAAGCAAATGGTGTCATACCCGACGATATGAAGTAGTAGATAGCACAATGAATCAGAAAGCTCACAGGCAACGCAAGAACCAATGCTTTTACGCCATATAAAACAGCTTCAAGCAATAGCGTACATTTCAATCCTTTGGCAGTCATACCAACAGAACGCAGAACAGCAAATTCGCTTCTTCTCAAATGAATTGTATTTGAGATAGTGTTGCAAACATTCAAACTGATAATAACCGTCATCAGGATTGAGAACAGGCAGATTGCCAGTTTTGCAATCGTATATACCTGTCTGGAATTATTAGTTGCGGCTGCAATGTCTACAGTTTGCGGAAATCCTCTGTCAGCCAAACATTCCATTGCTTCTTTATGCTGTGCTGTCTGTATTCTCATTTCCACATAGGCGTTATCATCTATCAGCCAGTTAAAATAACTTAAAGGCACAATAAGGACAGCTCGATCTCTGACAAACATGGATTGGACATTTGCATTTTCTTCCGAGATGATTTCGTCTACAACGATTGGCGTACTGCCCTCGCCCAATGGCACGATTTCTGTTCCCGGTTCAATAAGAAACGGGGAGCCTGCAATCACTCGATTTTGACCCGCATTATAATATCCCATTGTCTGATTGAGCAGGATTCCACGATTGGAGCTGCCAGCCATAATATGAAAGCCATTTTCCTCACAAAAGGAAGTAAAATGTTCTTCGTCCAATCCTACGACATATACCTCTGCTTTCGTACCATTGATAAAATATCCTTGCATATCAGGATTGATTTGTTCCTGCGAAAATTCAGCGGTCATATATCGCTGAAAAGAATAGGAAACATCCGCAGTGATATTTTCATCCGATAATGCCCCGATTGCGGCAGGAATATCTTTGTATTGAATCGTCGAAATCACATCAGTATAACAGGAACCGTCCTCCTTCATATCCAAGGAGGTCTGATAAAGCATAAAATCAGACAAACTATATAAGGAAAGAGCAACAACCACCGACAAGAAAATAGAGCCAGTAATCGCTCGGAAGCGTTTTGGATTACGCTTAATATTTTTAGCTGCCAGCGAACCATAAATGCCAAAAACCAAAGAAACGATTTTTCCGTCACGAAATTTCTTTTTTGATACCTCATTGTTAGACTGGCGGATGGCTTCAATGACTGTAATTTTAGCAGCTTGCTTCACAGGCTTTCTGCTGCCAAAACACAAAGAAGCAATACCAGATAAGCCGCTGACGAGCAGGATAAGTCCATTTACCTTTAAGGACAGTTCTACAATGCCAAAAGTGAATGTTTCTCCAAAAGCTGCCCTGACCACACTTAACAAAAGAGCAGACAGCAGTATGCCGACAACCAATCCCAAAGGTATGCTCACCACACCCAAAAGGAAGGCTTCTAAATATACACTAAGGCGTTTTTGCCCTTTTGTGGCTCCAATGCTGGACAACATTCCCATCTGCTTAATTCGTTCCTGCAAAGAAATGGAGAGGGCATTGCTAATCATCGAAGCGGATGCAGCCATCAAAAGGCACATAACCATGACCACCAAAGCAATCACTTTGGCAGCTCCTTTGCCGCCGGTAATTCCATGATAGACTAACAGTTCAGAATGAAACTTTGCTACATGACTGTCTACTGCGGCAGCCACTTCTTCAGCTTCTGCATAGATTGAATTGGATAAATTCTTTGCCTTAACATACGCCGCAAAATCGGATGCTGTTTTGTCAACACCTGCAAAGGCATTATAGTTTGCTGCGATTTTGGAGTCATTCACATCCGAAAGAATACCAACAACCACATACGCTTTCTCTTTCGTTGGAACGAAACTTTCTTCTTCGCCCCTATAATTTGTCAGCCCGGAAAGCTGGGCATTATATTCATCCCATATTCTTGAACCAAGAGTTAAAGAAAGCGTATCTCCAATCTCTATGTTCATATTGTTTTTCTTCAAAAAAGATTCTGAAATAACAATCTCATTTTCATCTTGCGGGAAACGCCCTGCAAGCAAATACTGATTTAACGAAAATCTTTCAATAAAGTTTTCGTCAATCTCGCCAATGGAAAGCATTGTACTGTTGGTTTTCTCCCCGTAAAAACTGTTTCCGGCAAAACGGAGAAGCGAAACCTCATCCACATTGTTTTGACTGATAAGCTTTTGGGTTTGCTGCCAAGTCAGATTCTCCATGTAGTAGTCATAATCGCCACCATACACTTTTTCTTTCTCTTTCAGAAAATCAACCAATGACCATCCCCCGCAGAGAATAGAGGTTATCATACTGATTGACAAAAGAATGGTTAAAAGTGTGAGCAGGGTACGCTTTTTGTTCGACAACAGATTTCTGAGTGTAAGCGTAAAAATCATATTCATCAGCGTATCACCTCATCCCTCACAAGTCTGCCATCTTGAATTTCCAGAATACGGTCTGCCTGCATTGCGATTTCACGGTCATGGGTAATCAGGATTATTGTCTGTCGATATGCTTGATTGGACTCACGCATAAGTTTCATAATATCCCTTGTGTTCTCCGTGTCCAGATTTCCCGTAGGCTCATCCGCAAGGATAATCGCAGGTGCGTTAATCAATGCTCTGCCGATTGCCACTCTTTGCTGTTGACCGCCGGATAACTGACTTGGTAGGTACTTTCTACGCTTTACCAGCTTGAGCGTGGATAACAGTTCCTTCAAACGCTCCTTATTGATTTTACGCCCATCTAATCGAATCGGCAGCGTGATATTTTCCTCGACAGTCAAAACTGGAATCAGATTATAAAACTGATAGACAAGCCCAACCTGCCTTCTTCTGAATACAGCTAATTCATCTTCGTTTTGCTCATAAACATCCTGTCCATCCACAAATACTTTCCCCGAAGTCGGTCTGTCAACACCACCTAATATGTGCAACAGAGTAGACTTGCCTGACCCGGATGCTCCAATGATTGCAACAAACTCTCCTTTATCGACGGTAAAAGAAACATCTGACAAAGCATAGACAGGGGCATTATCCATCTCATAGGTTTTACAGATGTTCTCTACTCTTAATATTTCCATAAAAAGTTCCTCCATATATTTTTGCAATTTAGTATAGCAGGGCAAAGTGACTGCTTCATTACTATTTCATTACAAAAACGTCACTTAAAAAAGGGGCTACTTAAAGTAGCCCCCGATAAAAGCAGATTTCAAATTCTGCACCGCCTAACTCCTGATTTTTCGCCCGGATGATGCCGCCCTGATTATTGATGATTGTTTTTGCCAGAGCCAACCCCAAACCGGCATTGCCAATCGTTGAACCATTTCCTTGATAAAATCGGTCAAATAGATGGGGTATATCTTTTTCCTGAAAGCCTGCTCCATTATCCTCTATAATGACTTGTGTCAAAAGAGGTCTTTCTATTGCCTTGATTTCAATACTACCACCTTCCGGCGAATGTTCAATACAGTTTTTAATCACATTTCCCAATGCTTCAGCAGTCCATTCAACATCCAGAGTAAGTTTCAGCTCTGCAGGAACCTCTTTTTTGATTGTCTGCATTTTTAATTCTGCCGCAATCTCCAGAGGGCGAATTGCTTTTTCCACTACATCTTTTAGATATACCTCTTGTAGCTTTAGGGTAATCGTTCCGGCATCCAATTTGGATATTTTCAAGAGTGTGGCAATCAACCATTCCATTTTTGATAAAAGCATAGCCTGCTTGCGGATTAACTCATATCTTTCCTCTTCTGTCAGTTCCTCATTGCAAAGAGAGGCGTTTAGGATATTTAATGATGTCAAAGGTGTTTTTAATTGATGTGAAATATCGGCTAAGGCGTCTGCTAAATTACCTTTTTCTATTTTCAGAGCTTCTGCCTGCTCAATTAGTCGTCTTGTCATTTTTGATATTTCATCATGTAAAACAGACAACTCGCCCTCTTGAAACTGTTCAAAAGAAATCGTTTCATCTCCATGCAGTAGCCTATCAATATACAAACTAAGGTCAGCGATTTTCTTGTATCTTTGATAGGTGAAAAAGAGGGAAACCGCACTGGATGAAATGATAGCCGACAGAACAATCCACACAGCTTTGCTATCAACGATAATGCTAATGCCACACCAAAATAGAGTAAGAATACTGCTGACAACAATTTGCCTTTTAACTTCGCTATTTCTGATAAATTCCATATCAACCCACCTTATAGCCAAGTCCACGAACGGTAATTATGATTTCCGGCTCCTGTGGATTGGTTTCAATTTTGTCACGCAGCCTTTTCATATAGACAGTCAGCGTATTATCATTGATAAACTCTCCGGTAGTGTCCCATAAAATCTCTAACAATCTTCTGCGTGAAAGAACAATACCTTTGTTACGCAGAAAGACTAACAGCAACTTATATTCCATAGCAGACAACAAAATCTCTTTCCCATTCTTTGCTACGGTTGCTTGATTAGTGTCCACAACTAAGTCATGGTAGCCGATAATGTTTTGCGTGTTCTTAGTTCTTCTTAATACGCTGTTAATCCTTGAAAGAAGCTCCCTCGGTCTGAATGGTTTACTGATATAATCGTCAGCTCCCATATCGAGCCCAGCCACAACACTATATTCATCATCAGAAGCAGTTAAGAAAATAACCGGCATTGTTCCTCTTTCTTTTATTGCAGAACAAACAGAAAAGCCATTTCCATTTGACAATTGAATGTCCACCAAGGCTAAATCATACTGGTCACTATTCAATTTTTCTATTGCTTCTTTCTGCCCGGAGGCACTTTCAATTTTGAATCCTTCATTTCCTAAGTAGTCCGATAATGAAGATACGATACTTTGGTCATCTTCTACCAACAATAGTGTGCTCATAATGCTTTCTCCTTGCTTAATATCTTTTTCTTATCAATTAAGTATCACCTTGTTTTTCTGTTTTGCTTACATCTTCCGTCAGCGGGCTTTTCCGCGTCCTTTGGTATCAGCCACACCCGGCTCAATCGTACAACACCGAGTATGCGGTTTTCCTCGCATAGCTTTTGTATGCGACGTTCTGAAATTCCCCATTTTGTTGCCGCTTCCTGTACTGTCATATAGTCAAACATAGTCCACCTCCGAAATTACAAAACATATCACTATATATTATATACGGTCAGACGAATAAAGTCAATGTATTTTCTGTGAATAATATGCTCTATTTTGGCTAATCATAGGAATTGTGTAGACATATCCAAAAAGCAATAGGAACTATAAAATATAAGGGTATGAATTATAAAAGCACAAAGGACTATGATTAAGTATGAAAAGAGCAGTTATACCGTATGACTTCAATGCTTTCGGACAGGCGATAAAGGCGGCAAGAATGGCAAAGGGCGAGTCCCGCAAGAATGTAAGCGTATCGCCCCGATACCTTGCGAATATCGAGAACAAAGGGCAACAGCCGAGCTTGCAGATTTTCTATGAGCTTGTAACCCGTTATCATATATCCGTAGACCAATTCTTTTTCCCGAATGAAACAGCAGACAAGACTACCCGCCGCCGTCAGCTTGATACCCTGCTTGACGATTTGAGCGAGGGCGGTTTGCATATCGTAACGGAAACGGCAAAGGCGGTTATTGATACGGAGAAGCAAAAATGAGGTCAGGACAATTTAACAAGGGTTGAAACGCAGCAGACGAATGATGTTTGTTGCGTTTTTTCTTTTTACTTTGGCAATTTTCATTTTTCGGTGGTGTAGAAAGTAAGGGGGATAAAGTTTCGTAGCAAGCATAGGAAACGGGTACCCGTTTCCGTAAAATGCCCTTGCATTTTGCTTGTTGGGAAGTTTCCCAAACCCTCTTGAAAAACGGAAAAGGAGCGTCAAAGTATGAACGGCAGAAAAAGAACGGTGCAGATTAAATTCAGAGTAACGGAAGCGGAACGGGATTTGATACTTGAAAAAATGAAGCTGATACCAACAGACAATATGGCTGCCTATCTGCGTAAGATTGCCATTGACGGATATATCATTCAAGTAGACCATACCGACATAAAGGCTATGACAGCAGAGATACAAAAAATCGGTGTCAATGTCAATCAGATAGCAAAGCGGGCGAACGCCACGGGAAACGTCTACCAAGAGGACATAGAGGAAATAAAGGGGGTGCTTGCGGAGATATGGCGGTTACAAAGATTAAGCCTATTAAAAGCACGTTGAGCAAAGCCCTTGACTATATCCAAAACCCCGACAAGACAGATGAAAAAGTCCTTGTTTCCTCTTTCGGCTGCTCCTATGAAACGGCAGATATTGAGTTTGGATTTACCTTGTCGCAGGCACTTGAAAAAGGAAACAACCTCGCACATCATCTGATACAAGCCTTTGAGCCGGGGGAAGTGGACTATGAAAAGGCGCACGAAATCGGGCGGCAACTTGCCGACGCAGTAACAAAAGGACAGCACGAATATGTTTTGACTACCCATATTGACAAGGGGCATATCCATAACCACATCATTTTTTGTGCCGTAAACTTCGTAGACCACCATAAATATAATTCCAATAAGAGAAGCTATTACGGCATACGGAATATGAGCGACAAGCTGTGTCGGGAAAATGGATTGTCCGTTGTTGTCCCGAACAAAGGCAGTAAGGGAAAGCACTATGCAGAGTACCAAGCGGAGAAAACAGGCACAAGCTACAAGGGCAAGTTAAAGATTGCCGTTGATACGCTGATACCCCAAGTATCAAGTTTTGAGGAATTGCTGTCACGCCTGCAGGCGGCCGGCTATGAGATAAAGACAGGTAAATATATCTCCTGCCGTGCTCCCGGACAGGAACGGTTTACAAGACTTAAAACCCTCGGCGCAGACTACACAGAGGAAACTATCAGGGAACGGATAGAGGGCAAGCGCACCCGTGCCGCTAAAATTCCAAAACAGGCAGAACAAAGGGGCGTATCTCTCTTGATTGATATTGAAAACAGTATCAAGGCACAGGAAAGCAGAGGTTACGAACAATGGGCGAAAATCCATAATCTGAAACAAGCCGCAAAGACTATGAATTTCCTTTCGGAACATAAGATTGAACAGTACGCCGATTTAACGGCAAAAATCGCAGAAGTTACCGCCGCTTCCGAACAGGCAGCCGACAGTTTGAAAGAGGTTGAAAAGCGCCTATCGGATATGGCGGTGCTGATAAAGAATGTTACCACCTACCAAAAGACAAAGCCCGTCTATGAAGCCTACAAAAAGGCAAAGGACAAAGGCAAGTACAAGGCAGCTCACGAAAGCGATATTATCCTCTTTGAAACAGCGGCAAGGGCAATCAAGGCGGCGGGAATATCCAAGCTCCCAAGCGTCCCCGCCCTGCAATCCGAATATACAAAGCTGCAAGAACAGAAAGAAGCCTTGTATGCCGATTATGGAAAACTGAAAAAACAGGTCAGGGAATATGATGTTATCAAGCGCAACGTTGACAGCATTTTAAGGGTGGAACGTCAGCCGGAACGGGAACGGAACACGCAATTAGAATAAAAGGCACAAAAAAAGAACGGGTACGGCAGCCGGACATTACGGCCACCGCACCCGCTTTTTATGGGTATCGGTAAATGCTTTTGTTACGGAGTAGAACGGCGTTTTCAGGGTGAAAGGTATAAATCCCTTGCCCCTTGCTTTTTCGTGTCTGAAAGCCCTTGAAAATAAAGCCTCTGAAAGCCCCTACTTCGTAACAAGGGCGCGCTTTTTCCTCATACGCTCGGCGGCTTGCCTGCGGGTAATGTACTTTCTGCAATCGGGGCAGTATTTGACATTGTTTGATGTGGAAGCAAAGGCGGCGCCGCATACGGAACAACGCCGTTTGTCCTCGCTCTGGTAAAGCTCCGCAAAAAGCAGCTTGTCTAATGGGAGAACGGCGGCGCGAAACCATTTACAAAGCAGGGAGTAAGAAATAAGCTGCGGGCATACACAGCTTTCCCCGTCGTCAAGCAAAATGCAGTTACCGTCAAAGCAGTTGCAGCACTCTTTCCTGATAAGGGCATTTACCCGCCGGCTCTGCTGCGGCGACAGCCTTTTAAGTTCGCTCATACTTCATCTGCGGCATATAGGGCAAGTTCCCCATATTCCGCTTCGGTCATAGCCGCCACTTTGGAAAGGGCGCGTTTTGCTATCTCTTTCATATCCCCGTCCATATAAGGCAAGGCGGCGGTCAGATTGTCGGTAAGCTCCTGTCTGTCCTCGCCGATATAAATGCTCAAAAGGTTTGTTTCCTCAACGGTCAATCTGTTCATCATCATACCTCCAAATCGTGATTTTTCTGTTTTGCCGCCTTTTTCGGGGCGGCCGTTTCTTTTGCTTTTTTAAGCTGTTCACGGATAGACGGTTTTTCCTCACGCCTTGCGGGTGTTTTGGATTTTTCCTTGCCCTGTGCCTTTTCCGCTTTCATAGCGTTTGCAAGGTCAACAAGGGAAATAGGCTCGCCTGCCTTAACTTTCTGCTCCAACTCCCCGACAGTAGGCGTCTGCGGCGTGTTATTGATAATACCGTCAAAATTGTTGTCGTTCTGCTCTACGGTGTCCTCAATATGTTTCAACGGGTTTGTTTTCTCCGGCGGCTCTGCGGCAATGGCAAAAGCCCTTGTGCCGTTCCCCATAATGTGATATTTTCCGTCGTCTGATGTGTGATGAAGCCCATAGCCGGCTTCTTTCATCTGCTCGGCGGTCATATCCGTAAGGCTGAAACTGCCGCGCGGCGTCCTGATTTTCTCGCCTGTCAAATGCTCGTCGGGAATAAGGGGCGTATGTTTTTTCAAAAACTCCGGCACCTGCTGATAGCCGATACTGTCTACATAGTGGGCGGTGTCCCCGCCGTTCTGATGAAGCACGACAATATCCGAAACGGAAAGGCTGTGTCCCTTAAAGTCTTTCGGGTGGTCGATATTAAACTTTTCCCAAATGGTGTTCAGGGTCATATCTTCCGTAAGGGGCGCGGTATAAACAAGGTCATAATTTGCCCTGTCTACTTCGTGCCCCGTAGCAATCAAGCGGTCGTAAGGCTCAAAGCGCAAGTCCTGTGTTGCTTCGTCCCTTTTTAGCTGATAGATAGAATAGGTATCTCTGTCCGGCTCGGCGGTCTGCTCTTTGGGAGCTTGTTCTTTGTCCTGTGCCTTTTGGATTTCAGCTAATTTCCCGTCAATGCTGTTTATAATCTCGGCGGCTGCGCTGCGGATTGTTTCAAGAGAGCTTTTTAATTCCGCAAGCTCGCGGCCGCTGCTCCAACCCGCAACATAGCCGAAAGAATAATCAGAGGTATCAAGCCCATAATGCTGGCATACGGTGTAGGCAACGCTTTCCGCTTCCACTTCACGGGTACGGCGGTCAACACGGTTTTGCCCGTCCATAGGAGAGGTAAGGTCAATATCGTGCAGTTTTGCGTGGGCGATTTCGTGAATGGCGGTTTTAATGGTCTGTAATTCGCTCATTCCTTCGTCAATGGCAATCCGCTTGTCCTCCAAGTGATAATATCCGTGTGCGCCGCCCTCGATTTTCTCAAAGGCAATCGGTACGGGGGAAGTTTCCTTTAACGCCTTAAAAAAGTCCTCGTACAGTTCCACATTTCCCGTCAGGGTATCAACGGCGATATTCGGGAGTTCCTTGCCCTCGGTCTGTGATACGTCAAAGACAGATACCACCTTAAAGGCGGGTATCGTGATTTCCTTTTCCTCGGTAACGGGTTTCCCGTCCTTGCCGATAACGGGTTTTTGTGTCAGGGGGTCGATTTTCTCTATTTCCTTTTTAACCGTGTACGGAGACGGGGCAAGGATTTTGATACCCTTTTGTCCTTTCATTACGTTGCGCTTAAAGGTGTTTTTCCAAGCGGAAAAGCCTACGATATGGGAAGCGTCGGGCTTTTGCATAGCGATAAGCAGCGTGTTATTGAAGCTGTAATTATGAAACTTTGACATCACCTGCAGGTATTCTTTGAAACGCTCGCTGTTAAACAGTTCGGTAATGCCCTGTTCCAAGCGGTCTGTAATTTCTTTTAGCTTGCCTGCGGGATTTTCGGAAGTCAGAATTATCGGGATAACAGGCTGCGGCTCTTTGGTCTGTACGTTTATCTGCTCGGCGGTCTGTACTGCGGATATATCCATATCCACCTTTGCCGGGTCTATCTGCGGAGCTTGTGCGCTGCTCATAATGCGGTATTCCTCCGGCACTTCGCGCCCCTCATAATGCTTTACCCAATCGTCGCCACTTTCCAAGATATAACCGTAGTCGGTAAAGCTGCCTTTTTCTTTTTCGGCTGCGTTCTGTCCAAAAGCGGCAAGGTCAACGCCTGCTTTCCATTCATCAGGCATTTGTACCATACCCGATTTGTTCAAGTAATAATTACCAAGCTCGGCGGGTGTTCGCACTTCGGGGATATGTACGAAAAAGTCCTCGTTATAGGTAAAGTCAATTATCTGCCCGACATTTTCAAAGCCCTGTTTTCTCTGTGCCGCCGCGTTTAATGCGGCAACCCCGGAAGCGTCAAGATTTTCAAGACGTGCGGCAAGAAAATTAAGCTCGTCAATATTTGCGGAACATACCATATCGTATGGCAGGGCAAGCGGCTTTTCTTCGGTGTCGGAAAAGCCGCGAATAAATAAATCCTGCGGCTTGTCGGCGGTAAGTCCGATACCCGCCAATGCCTCTTGAAGCTGCTCCTTTGTTGCGGGCATTGATAACCAATAGCCGCCTGCTTCACCCGTTTCAAAACGGCTGCGGCTGTCAAGCAAGATAGCAAATTGTTCGTCTTTGCTTTCCGTCGTTGTTCTTTGCTCGGCGGGTGCCTGTTCGGGCTTGCCCCTTTCCTCGCCCTCAATCGTGTAGCCGGGAAGCAAAACGCCGTTTACCTTAAAGCACTCTGCATACTGTTTCGGGATTTGCGGGGAAACTTCGGTAAAGAGATTTGCATAGGCTTTTTGTCGCCCTGCAAGGTATTTTTCCATAGCCGCCCTGTCTGCAAAAACCTTTCTGTCCTGTCCCGCAATTTTCATCTGCCTGTTTCTTTCGGGTCCGTTGGTGTAGACGTTCCAAGTGAGAGAATAGGAATATGGTACGCTTTCCTTTTTCTCGCGGTCATAGCGGGTATTTTCATAAACATAGTAATTCATTCGATATACCGCGTTACTGATTTCGCGGCGGTCGTGGTCGCGCTCCTGCCATTTGTTAGAGGTATGCTGTACGGCGGGCGTCCTCGCGTATTCAATGGCTTTTTCAAGGGATAAGGTCTTGCCCGCCTGTTCCTCCCAAGCTGTCGCCTGCTCCCGTAGGCTGCTGTAAATATTTTCTTCTGCCGCCGCGCTTTCTTCTTTCTGTCTGATAAGCTCTGCAAGAGGTAGGGCGGTAAGCTCGGCTATATCCGATTTCTCACTTTGAAAATAGATAGTGCGCTCGATTTTCAGCTTTTCGGCGGCTTCTAATCTGTCGTGGTCGTATGAAGTATAGGACATAAATAATCGCTCCTTTCGTTGTTTTGGTATAAGGGTTTGGGATTATCCCAACAAGCAAAATCCCCGCCGTTCTTGGTAGAGAAAAGCGGAGATTTTACGGAAATGGGTACCCGTTTCCTATGCTTGCTATTCAAGTTCTTTGTCCCTCTGAACAGATACCCTGTAATTTACATATTTGCCGCCCGTGTCGGCTAAAAGTACCGTTCCGTCGTAGGTTTTGCCCGTCTTTTGAGAATACAGCTTTTTTACTTTTGCTTTGCCGCTTTTTAGGAGTTCGGCGGCAATTTTCGGAGTAAAAGCGGTTTTGCGTTCCTCAAAGAAACGGCCATTTTTCCACATAGCAAAGGAACATTCCTTGCTCGAACAGTAGTAATTTTTCTTGCCCTCGAATACATCACAGCCGCAGCGCGGGCATTTGCCGATTACGGTCTTTTCGCTCTGAAAACGCGCCTTGTCTTTATCGGAAAGGAAAGGATAGGTTTTCACAAGCTCACGCGCCATATCCTCAATACCGCACATAAAAACGGCAGGGTCAGACTTGCCCTTTGCAATCTGCGTCAAGGTGTTTTCCCATTCAGCCGTAAGGCTCGGAGAGGTAAGGCTATCCGGCAGCACACAGACAAGGTTAATTCCGTCTTTGGTAGGAAGTAGCTGCTTGCCTTTGCGCTCGATAAAGCCGCCTTTAATGAGCTTTTCAATGACGGCTGCGCGGGTGGCGGGAGTACCAAGCCCGCGACGCTCTGCGTCCTCGTCGGTTTCCTCGCTTCCTGCGTGTTCCATAGCCGAAAGCAAACTTGCTTCATTGTGCGGCTTCGGGGGCGTGGTTTCGTGTTCTGTTACCCTTGCGGCAGGCTTTTCAAATCGCTGTCCCTCGGTAAAGGGCGGCACATCAAGCACAAGGGCGTTTTCCTCGTCGTCGCTGTCGGGTTTCTTTTTAAGAGAAGCGCGGTATCGTGCTTCAAGCTCTTTCCACCCGCCGCAAAGCACCGTTTTACCCTTTGCCGTAAATTCTCGGTCTGCACAGGAGAATACCGCCGTAACCGCTTCAAAGATATGCGGCTCGGCGGTAGCGGTCAAAAGCCGTACCCCTGCAAGCGTAAGGATATTTCGCTCACTTTCGGGAAGTGCTGCAAGGTCGCTTTTCGCAAGCTCCATTGTGGGAATAATGGCGTGGTGGTCTGATACTTTTTTACTGTCAAGCACACGGGCGATATTTGCCGTGTAATTTGCACCCTGCATAAACGGCAGCTTGTTCAGAAGCAGGGCGGCAATCCCCGCCGCCGTAGCTTCCATATCATCAGTTAAAAAGCTGCTGTCCGTTCTCGGATAGGTAAGCAGCTTCTTTTCATACAGAGATTGTGCAAGGTCAAGGGTCTGTTTTGCCGTGTAGCCGTAAATGCGGTTAGCTTCTCTTTGCAGGCTCGTAAGGTCAAAGAGCTTTGGGGGTGCAACCGTCTTTTTCTCTTTCGTGATAGAAAGACATACCGCCGCCGACGCTTCGCAGGCCGCTTTCAGTTCGGCAGCTTCCGTAGCTGCGCGGATCTTCGCGCTTGCCGCTTCCGCGCCGGGTAAATCAAGGCATACAACATAGTATTTTTCTTTCTTGAAGTTCGTAATAGAAACATCACGGTCAACAAGCATTTTAAGGGTCGGGGTCTGAACGCGCCCCACATTCAAGGTCTTGCTATAAAGGCAGGAAAAAAGGCGGGTCGCATTGATACCGATAATCCAATCGGCTTTTGCTCTGCACAAAGCAGAAGCGAAAAGGGGGGCATAGTCCCGCCCGTCTTTTAGGCTTTCAAAGCCCTGCCTAATAGCTTCGGTTTCCATTGAGGAAATCCAAAGGCGGCGCATAGGCTTTTTGCAGTTCGCCGTTTCATAGACAAAACGGAAAATCAGCTCGCCCTCGCGTCCTGCGTCGCAAGCATTGATAACCTCCGTAACATCTGCCCTGTGCATAAGCCCTTTAAGGATTTTGAATTGTTTTCCCTTGTCTGCGGCAATCGTATATTTCCAATCCTGCGGCAGAATAGGTAAGCTGTCATAGTCCCACTTTTTGTATTGTTCGCCGTAGGCGGCAGCTTCCGCAAGCCCTACCAAATGCCCGACACACCAAGAAATGATATAGCCGTTATTTTCAATATATCCGTCTTTTTTACCCGTAACGCCAAGGGCGGCGGCAATCGCCGCCCCGACGCTCGGTTTCTCTGCAATTACAAGTTTCATTCGTCCTCGTCCTCCTGTCCGTTGTCTGCGCTTTCGGTTTCGTCCTCCGGCTCGTCCTCGTCGTATTCCTCAAAGTCAAAGTCCTCAAGGTCGGTATTGCCCTTTGCTGCCTGCTTTGGTTTCATCACTTTGAAATAGTACAAAGCACCGCCGCCGCCAAGCAGGGCAACGACAAGGAAAATCACAAGCCCGCCCATATTGTTTTGTTCCTCCTGCGGCTCGGCAGGCTCCGGCTCGGCTTCCTTGCCCGTACAGTTATTCATAGCAACGCTGCAAACGGGGCAGGCCGTATTGATTTTGCCCGTTCCGCATTTGTCGGTACAGTTGCATACGGCAGGCGGGGCTTCGGTTTCCTCGCTTTCGATAATCGCCAACAGGTCGGCTTCGTCCACCTGATTTAAGAAATGCACCTTGTTTTCTCCCTCGGCGGCGTGGTCGATAACGATATAGAAATAGTTTCCGTTTCTGCTCTGCACAACGATAAACTGCTTATCCTCGGCGGCTTCGCCCTCTATGTCGTCCACAAGGCTCATATTGCCCTCCGGCGTTAAGGGCTGCGGGTCATAGATAACCCCGCTGTCGTCGGTTTCGGTTTCCTCTGCGGGTGTCTGTGCAAAGGCGGTAACGGAAAAACCGCCCAAGCACACAAGCGCGATACAAAGCACGCTCATAATACGGATAAATCCTTTATTCCTCATTTTCGCTGTCCTCCTGTTCGTTGTAGTGGTCTGCGGGGATAGGGGTCATACCGGGAATACCGCCGCCGGAAAGCAGGGCGGTAAGCTCGGCGGGGGTCATGTTCATAGCGCGCACAAGCTGGACGATTTGCAGATTTTCCGCTTCCGTCCTCTGTACTTCAAGGGTTTTCAGCTTGTTCTGATACTCCGTGATTTTCTCACGGGTCTTTTGGATTTCCTTGTCGATACGCTCAATTTTGTTCATAGCCATAATAAAATTCTCCTTTCAGATTTCAAAAAAATATGTGTTTGTTAGTTCCAATTCATCAGCCCGTACCCTTTGATACAGGCATAGTCAAGGGCATAGCTCTTTATCTTGCAGGCGTCGCCCGAATTGCCCTCAACGGTGTAAACGCGGCTTCCGTCTGTGCCTATCACAAGTCCGACGTGGTCGGCGCTTCCGTCTAAATCCCAATCAAAGAAAATGGCGTCGCCGGGTGCGATATTCTCATAGCCCCGCGCTCCCCATTGTCCGTGAGAGGTAAACCAAGCAACCCCCTGTGATTGACAAGCCGCAAATCTCGGCTCGGATAGCCCTGCCTGCCCATAGCACCAAGATACAAAGCAGGCGCACCATTCCACACGGCTGTTAAAGCCGTACCAGCTCCAATAAGGATAACCGCCCACATTTCCCGCCTGCGTTTTCGCAAGCTCCACAAGGGCGGTATTGCCGGAACGGGTGCCGTTTACAAACTGTACGCCGCTTAAATCCTCCGACGCTCCCGTATCGGGAGAGCCGCCGCCAAACAAAAGCGGCTTGTTTCCGCTTGTGGAAATATACACGCCGTACATTTCAAATTGTTCCGGGGTCAGCTGCTCCTGTGCAATAGAGGAAATGGGCTTGTTCGTCAGCGACACGTTGAGTATGTAATACTCATAGGGTACTTCAACTTCGTATTCGTAAGTTTCCGTACTTGTTTCGCCTGTTTCCGGGTCAGTAACGGTATAGCTGCCTGTCCTCGTTTCCGTTCGATAGCGTATCTCGGTTTCGGGGGTCAGCGTCAAAGTGTACTGCATATCAAAGACGCGGTTAATTTCGCTCTGTGCGCTCTGCGGGGTGTAGGTCTGCAAAAGTGCGGTCAGATATGACGCAAGCTCGTGGGGGTTATGCCCGATATTTGCAAGGTCATAGCGGTATTCATCATAGCCGGGATATTCGCTTTCGATATTGTCAATCTTTCTTTGCAGTTCGCTTTCCTTTGCGGCATAGTTATTTTCCGTTGCTACAAGGTCGCTGTCCTCGGAAGTGTAGGAAGTTCCCAGAACGCCGTTCATCACGCCGGAAAACATTGCCCCGCAAGAGGACAGCCCGGACATAATCAGGATAAACAGAAGCAATGCACCGACAGCTACCCCCACGCCTGCCGGGTGTCTTGCCACAAACGCCGCCGCTTTCCTTGTCTGCTCGGCTGCCTTTTTTGCCGCCTTGCCCGTTTTCTCGGCTGCGCTCTTGATACCTTTTGCGGTGTTCCTTGCTTCCTTTGCATACTGCTTTTTAATCTGCCGTTTCTGCCAGAAGCGGGAAACGGGATTACTTTTTAGCTGCGGGTTATCGTGCAAAGCCTTGTGGTATTGAAAATCCACATTTGCCTTGAACGCTGCTTTTTCTGCCTTTGCCGCCTCCCGGTAGGGTTTCAGCTTATGGCTGCGGTAGCCCTGTTTGAGTTTCCTTGCCCCGTACTTTGCGCCGCGCTCGGCAAGTTCTTCCGATTTGTGCGCCCCCTCAACACCCGAATTGTCCTTTTCAACCGAATGTATCTTGTTGTGGATAAAAACGCCCGCTTCCTGTGTGGGGCGGGATAGCGGGTTGGCCTTTTCCTTAAATCCGGGCGGCTTGTCCTTTTCCTCAAAGTGCAGGCGGTTTTTCCCTTTGCCTGTGGCTTCGTCAAAAGTCCTTGTTTTTACAAGTTTCTTTTCCTTTGGGATAGCTGCCCTTGCCGCGTCCAGACGGTCTGCGGCTTTGTCGGATTTTCGGATATACTTTTCAAGCTCCGGTGCGGATAGTTCTTCTTCCGTGAATTTCAGCCGTGAGGATTTTGTTTCTGCCGCCATTTCCGCCTGTGCCTTTTGCACCGCCTTTTTGGAAGCCTTGCGGGTATGGGCGGCGTCAAGGTGTCCCATAATGCGCTCGGCTGTGCCTGTGTCGGCTTTGGAAGCCGTAAACGGGGCAGACGGGAAAGGGGCGGCTTCGGGAATGGGGGTTGTCAGCTGCGCCGCGTCCTGTGCCGCCTGCTGTTCGGGGGTTTTCTGTAAATCCGTTTCCTGTTCCCGTTTGCTGATACGCTCGGCGGTCTGTTTGGTTTCGTTGACTTCGACAGCCCCGTCACGGGTCATTTTCTGCGTGATTTTGTCACGGGGTTTGTATTCTTTCAAGCGGTTTCACCTCCTTATGGCCGGTAGCACCTGCCGGTTTCAATATCCGCAATGTATTTGAGGATAGGATATACCTGTGCAGGCACAACGGCGTTTCCAAGACATTTTAAGCGTTCCGCACGGTTTTCGGTTATCTCGGTCAGGCGCGGGATTTCGTCAGGCTCTTTTCTCCAGATTGAACGTCCGTCCACTTGTGGGGGAAGCCCATCAGCCATTCCACCCAATCCGGGTTGAGTGCCGATTTCTCCGACTTCGGATTTTCCGCAAATATCATCTGTGCCGCAAGGCTGCCCGTCGGCTTGCCCTTTTTCACGGCTTCGGGTTTCAGCGTCGAACGGTAGCTGTCCGACGCCATAGGGGTTAAAAAGTAAACCGCTGTTGATAACTTTGCCGACCATTCCGTCCCGTTCTTCTTGACTACCCGCACCGAGCCGGTGTCCGAAAGCCGTACATTTTTTGTTTCCGCCTGCGGCTTCGTGTCGCAGGCAAGGGGTGTGGGAAACATTAAACCCCACGATAAAAGTTCGTTTGCGCTCATGCCACGCGCCGACGGCGACAGCAGGCAGTACGAAAACCCTAACGGCGTAACCCGCCTTTGCCAAGTCAAAAATCGTTTTGTCGAGCCCCATATTGATGAAGCCAGCAACATTTTCTCCAAGCACATAAGCGGGTCGCAGTTCTGTGATAACCCTGCACATTTCGGGCCACAGGTAGCGGGTGTCCTCAAAGCCTTTCCGTTTTCCGGCACTTGAAAAGGGCTGGCAGGGGAAGCCTCCCGATATGAGGGTAACGGTTTCTTTTCCTGTTTTTTCAATAAAAGCCTCCTTTGTGAGTGTAGTAATATCCTGAAAGCGCGGCACCTGCGGCCAATGCTTTTTCAGGACTTCGTTTTGATAGTCAGCCCATTCACATTGACAGACGGTAGTAAACCCCGCCGCTTCTGCGGCTATGTCAATACCGCCTATCCCCGAAAACAGGCTTAAATGGGTCAGTTCTTTCAATGGGCGGCACCTCCGACTTCCTCCGGCTTCGTCGTCATTACCCTGTAAAGCTCGGTATCTGCCGGGAAGCGGTCAACAAAAGGCAGCACCACATTCCCGTAAAAGATAAGCCCCTCGCCTGCGTCGGTGTGGGTTACATACTTCATCTGCTGTGGGGAAATGTTAAGCTGCTTTGCAAGGATAGCCCTGTCGCCTGCGGCCTGATTGAGCATAAGGACAAAATCGCTGTTCTCAAAAATGTTCTCAACCTCACGGCTTGCCAAAAGGTCTTTGACGTTCTGCGTGATAGCGGTCGGTATGCCGCCCCATTTTCTAAATCGCTTCCAAATCTCAACGGAATAGGCTGCGGTCTGTTCCTCTTTGAGCAGCAAATGAAATTCGTCCATATAGTAACGGGTAGCCTTTTTTTCCGCCCTGTTTACCGTAACCCTGTTCCATACTTGGTCTTGCACAATGAGCATACCTAACTTTTTAAGCTGCTTTCCAAGCTGCTTAATATCAAAGCAGATAAGGCGGTTTGAAAGTTCTACATTCGTCCTGTGGTTAAAGACGTTCAGGCTTCCCGAAACGTAAAGCTCCAATGCGGCAGCGACACGCGCGGCCTCCGGCTCCGGCTGCTTCAAAAGCTCGTTGTAAAGGTCGCCCAAGATAGGCATATTCGCAGGGTCGGGGTCTGCAAGGAAAGGTCGGTACACATTCCTAACCGCCCTGTCGATAACTGTTTTTTCAACGGGCTGCAAGCCCTCTTTGCCGCCGATAACAAGCTCGCAGAGGGAAAGGATAAAGTCGGATTTCAACGCAAGCGGGTTGTCGTCCTCGCTGTAATTGAGGTTAATATCCATAGGGTTTACATAGTGGGGGCTTGTCGGGGAAAGGCGGATTACCTGCCCGTGCAGACGTTCTACAAGGGGGTAATAGTCGACTAAGTCGGCGGGATTACTCCCGCTTTCTCGTCTAAGAACCGTACGTGAGCGTTTCCACTCATACGGCTCAAGCATTTCATCACGCTTTCGCGCGGCGCTCCAAGAGAATTTGCTGGCAATGCTTATGGACGTAAGCCATATTGCGCACCTCGTCCTTGCCGCCCATGGATTTCGGGACTTTGAAGAAAATCTCCCTCTCGTCACCGATGTCCATGGGGAGTCCACAGTGATAGCAACACCCTTTTTGGTTCTTCCAGACCTGCTTAAAACGTCCGGACAGGCGCTCCATTCCATGTCTGAATTTCCGATTTGTGAAGTATTGGGTGTCAAAGTAGGGGTTTGCATCCATTCGTACCTTGGTATGGCGGATAATCGGGATACTGTCTGTTCGCTGAAGCACTTTGTCCTCGGTGGAGAACACCCAATTCCGGTCACCTCTACGGTGCCAATAGTTGGTGGAGACCCACCACTGTCCCTTGTGAGGATGGCGGCGTTTCGCCCACCGCCATAGTAATTCATAGAGAGTGTAGTCGATATGGGAAAATGCTTCACTGGCGCAGACCGACTGGTGATAATTTGCCCAACCACGGATCAGCCGGTTCAACACTCCAATCAGGACTTCCTGCTTCCACGCCTTACCGCGTCCGAGGATCGTCTCGGACAGAGAGGCTTTCAGGGCTTTTAAGGCTTTCTTGGATGGCTTGACGATGAGCTTTCCTTTGAATTTTCGGAATGTCCAGCCCAGCATATCAAAACCGTCGTCGATGTGGGTGATGACCGTCTTTTCCTCGGACAGTTCCAGCCCTCTGGCTTGCAGAAAATCGCGGAGGATGTCTTTGGCTTCTTCCGCAATCTCTTTTGTGGCCGCTGTGACAATGAAATCGTCGGCATAGCGCACCAGATTGACCCTGCTCTTGTTGTGGACAAATGCACTGACCTCACCCTTGGCACTCAAATCAAAGTGGTCACTCAGGACTTTTTGCATTCCGTCCAGCGTCAAGTTTGCAAGTATGGGGGAGATGATGCCGCCCTGGGGTGTGCCCGCATCGGTGGGGAACAGCTCATCGCGGAACACAAATCCCGCTTTCAGAAACTGTTTCAATACAGATTTGTCCATGGGAATATGCTTAATGAGCCAGTCGTGGCTGATATGGTCATAACACCCTTTGATGTCGCCCTCCAGCACCCATTCCGGGGAGTAGCTTCGGCTGAGCGCCGTGAAGATATATTCACAGGCATCCTGCGCGCAGCGCCCCTTGCGGAAGCCAAAGGATTTCGTATCCGCTGTTGTCTCTGACACCGGGTCGAGGGCCAGTGCGTAGAGCGCCTGCAAGGCCCTGTCATACATACAGGGGATGCCCAGCGGGCGTTTCGTCTTTTTGCCCTTTTTCTCAATGAATACCCGACGCAGTGGCTTTGCCTTGTAGCCCTTGTCTGTCAGGGTCAGAACACCGCGCATTTTAGCGGCTGGGGTAGACCACAGCACACCATCCACGCCCGGTGTCTTTTTCCCTTTGTTGGTGGTCACTTTCCGCACCGCCAACACTTTTGCATAGTACGAATGAGTTAAAAGATACTGCAATCGTTTCACTGTGTTCCATTTATTCTCTTGGGTCGCCTTAGCAATCCTGGCTTGCAGCCTATTAACCTCGGCTTCTGCTTTCTTCCAGTCGATGGATTTCCACTGTCGTTCCAGCGCCGCCGCGTCCGGCAATCTCTCAGGGTTTTTACACCCCGTCGTTGAACAATTACCGTTCATAGGTTTACCTCCTTTTCTTGCTATGAAATACCGTGGGATAAGTCAGCGCCCTTTCGGGCCGGGGCAAAGTCTGAACCCCTATCCCACCCCATTACAGGGCGGGCGTTCGCTTTTTATCCCGTTCCTCTACCCTCTGCGCCATTTCTTCCCCTTGCGGGGTCGATACCTCTGCATTTCTGCAAAGGAACGCATAGGGCTTACCACGTTCCGCGCAACAAATAATTGTGTGCGTTTTAGGAGCCATCTTTGAGCCGGGAGGATTTGTGTCCATTTGCTGGGGGATTGCGAAAGTTCCCACAGCCGCCTCCGCACCTTTTGGTGTAGGCGTGTCAGCCTGATTTCGCCTATTCCCTGTAACGACCCTTACGATGATTCACTTTACGTTCTCCATGACGCACTTATCCTTGCAGTACGGCTGAGTTAGGCTCTCAGATTTCCCACGTTGTCCCACAGGCTCCCCACCCCGCCGTTACCAGCGGCGCAGGCTGTGGTAGGATTACCCCAAATGGATAGGGCAGCTTTTTTAGGCAATTTGTTACGCGACTTCGTGTCGCACCTCGGCTTCGGGGTCGCAGATGATAATATCGTCGTCGGTAATGAGGAAAATGTTTGTGATTTCCCTTTTTGCCGCAAAGGATTTACCGCTTCCCGGAGTTCCCAAGATAAGCCCGTTTGGGTTTTTGAGCTTCTTCCTGTCGCACAAAATCATATTGTTAGACAGGGCATTTAAGCCGTAGTAAAGGGCTGTGCCCCTCTGAAAAAGCTCCTGTGTGATGAACGGGATAAAAATAGCGGTGCTGGAAGTCGTCAGCCCCCTTTGGATAGGGATAAGGTTATCCCCAAGAGGAATTGAGGACATAAAGCCCGCTTCCTGTAAGTAGTCAAGACGGGTCAGGGCGCAGTTGTTTTTCTGTGCGATACCCGCCGTAGCAAACACATCATTTTCAAGTTTCCGCCTTGTGTCTGCCATATTCACGACAAGGAAAGTAAGCAGGAACATACGCTCGTTGCGGCTCTGTAAATCCTGCAAAAGATTTTTCGCTTCGCTGCCGAATGTGGCAAGGTCGGACGGGATAATATCCATATCGTAACCGCTTCGCACCGCCTTTTTCTGTTCCTCAATCTTCATCTTGTCAAGGTCTGTAATCTTGCGCTTAATGGTCTTGATAGCTTCGGTCTGGTCGATACTCTTAATGTGGAGATTGACGATAATACCGTTTTCAAGGTCAAGGATTTCCGATAAAATACGGTCATTCAGTTCCGGCGCAAGGATTTCAAGGAAGCTAACCGCACCTAACTTTTTCCCCATACGGAACATTCGCCCCTCGCCAAAACGGAAAGAGGACGGGGCGATAAAGTCCTTTGTGGAAAGCCCCGACGGGGCAAGCCAATCAAAGGAGAAACGGAACGGCTCGCCCTCCGGGTGGAAAATCCCGTGTAGGGTCTGCAAACGTTCATAACCCGTCATAGGGTGGGCTGATACTCCCAGCACCTTAAAATTATTGAGTACGTCGGTTTCAATGCGGGAAAGCCTTGCCTTCGCTGCGGTCAGATTATCCGCTTCAACGGAAAAGGTAATGTACTTTGCCTTTTCAAGTCCGTTGTTGCCTTTTTCAAGCTGGTTTTTCAGCATATCCGCATACTCGGCACGGATAGAGTTAAAAGCGTCGTCCTGCTGCGGGATTTGAATGGCCTCCTGCGCCTTTTCTTTCCTTGCGCCCTGATTGATGAAAGAAAGCTGCACCGATACGGAAGCGTCAAAATAGTTTAAGAAGTCGCACCAATTCTCAAAAATGGCGGTCTTGTCGTCAGCCTGTGCAAGCTGGTAGTTGATGTCCTCAAACACAATGCTTTTGCTGTATTTCTTTTCCGATACCTTGCAAATTCCGTCCGGGTACATCTGCACATAGGGGATTGTCTGCTGTGCCGTATGGGGTTTCCCGTCGCCCTTTGCCCTTTGGATAATGGCGGCGATTTCCTTTTTTTCGGCGCGGGTCAGTTTCCGTTTAGCCCCTGCGGGGCTTTTCTGTCTTGTGGTTTCCTTTGACAATAGCCGATACCTCCTTTTCAAGTTTTCTTTGTTTTTCTATGAGTGCATAGAAATTGTCGGTCTGGTAGGGGCGCTCCTTTGGTCGGATAAACTTTGTCTGAATGACATTCTTTATCACGGTTTCAAGGGGCTGCCCGTGTTTTTCATACATAGCCAAGAGGAAGCAAGGGAGCATTACAACAATCATCACGAACGCCGCAACGCTCGTTCCTATGCTTCCTTTGAGCAAAAAGAAAAGCGGTAGTCCTATCGCAAGGGCTGCCGCAAAGCAAATGATTTGCCGCTTCGTCAAGTTGAAAGCGACTTTTGTTTTGACTTTGGATAAGTCTTTGGGTACGGGTACATAAGCCACGCCAAAACCTCCTTTCTGCGGGGTGTACCCGCTTAATGTGCGTTAAAAATCGACTTCGCAAGTGCGCCGGATTTGAACAGGGAGAAGCAGAGGATAACGGTGTATGCCGCAAGGGAGAATATCGCGCTGTGCAGATTATCCGCTATAATCATACTGTTTACCAAAACCGCATAAATGCCGACACATATCATAATGAGGAAGCCTTGAAAACCGAGGGCGAACAGGGATTTTAGGTAGTTGTTTCCTATCTGTCCCCACTCGCGGTTAGTCATTGTTGCAAACGGGATAGGCGATACCGAACAGTAAAGGTATATTTCTATCATTCTGCCGTAAAGGATAACCGTAATAAGCACCGACATAATTTTCATACACAGGCTTACAAGGCTTGTTTCCATTACAAGCAGAAGCAGTTCGGGGATTTCCATAGCGTCAAGTCCTGATTGCATAGAGGATAGGGCGGCGTCCACATCTATATTTGTGTTGCCGCCGATTACCCCGGCTGCGCCGGATACGACGTACTGCGCTAAATCGAATACCGCCATTGTGATATTAAAGGTATGGGTAACGAGATATACCGCTACCCACGCCTTGAAAAACCACTTGAAAAACATAAATGTGTCTATGTCGTGCATATTGTTCTTTTCGGTTATCATTGAAATAAGCTCCACGCATAGAACATAGGTAATGACAAGCCCCGCAATGGGTACAATCACATTTTCCGATAGGGTCTGTATCATAGAAAATATGCTTGCGTTCCACCCCTGCGGGGTCTTGCCTACCTCTGCGGCGATAGTTCCGACTTTTTCGTTTACGTCCCCGAACATAGTTGACAGATTACCGTTTATGGCTCCGATAAGGATTTCCTTTATCCATTCGTTAATCGCGTCAAGTATGCTCTGCATAAGCCGTTACCCGCGCTTAACCGAAAAGCCCGGAAAGCAAAGGTACAAGGGTCATACCGATAAGGGCAACACCGCCGCCGGCCATAAGCTGTTTCATACCCTGTGATTTTGCGCCGGGGTTATCATTTCCGTAACCCTCCATAAGATTGATTACTCCCCAGATGCCCAAGCCTGCACCAAGAGCGATAACGAGTGTCTGTAATACGCCTACTGCTGAATTAAAAAATGCCATATATTTTCCTCACTTTCTGCCGCTTTGCGGCTGTCAAAATAATTGTTGTTTGGTTTTGGGTACAAAAAAACCGCCGTAGAAATACGGCGGCAGCCTCCGCACCGTGTCCCGTCGGTGTGGATTGTTCGGGGTTATGCGCTTCATCAGTAGGGGCGCGCACCCAATAAAAGCGGGGTTTTCTGTTCCTGATAAAAGCCTCCTTTCCGCGCCGCCTATTCAAGTTCGGCGGCGTCTACTTCGTAATAGTCAAATACTTCGTCGGGCTTGACGATTGCGGGGCGGCGTCTTAAATGCTTTTCCATATCAAACGTATTCTTTTTGTCATAGTCCGACAGGTATTTGTAGTTGGGGTGTTTGGTAATATCGTATTTCTCGGAGAAAAAGGGGCGTACCCCTCGTAACTGCAAGATACATTTGCCGCCGTCCATAACGGCAATTTCATCTTGGCTCATAAGCTCCTTGCCTAACTTCTGATAGTTCAGCCCGTGGGAAAGCTCCCGCCCTCTGTTCTCGGAAGTGTTGAAGCTGTCTATGGTTTCCTTTCCCAAGATTTCCGATATTTCTTTGAGGGTGGTTTTTTCCTTGCCGCCCAAAAACAAGGTCGTGTCGCAGTTGCCGACAATCGTATCGGCGTTATCCTTGTAAATGGCTTTAAGCTGTGATTGTGATTGCAAAATAATAGAAGCCGATATTTCACGGCTTCGTATGGTGGCAATCAGTTTTTCAAATTTCGGTATCTGCCCGATATTCGCAAATTCATCAAGCAGGCAGCGAACGTGAACGGGCAGCCTGCCGCCGTACACATCATCTGCCTTGTCGCAAAGCAGATTGAAAAGCTGTGTGTAAAGAATACTCACAACAAAGTTAAAGGTGTCGTCCGTATCGGAGATGATAACGAAAAGTGCGGTCTTTCGGTCGCCCAATGTGTCAAGCTCCATTTCGTCTGTTTCCATAAGCTCCCGCAGTTCCCGAATGTCAAAAGGGGCAAGACGGGCGCCGCAGGAAATGAGGATAGAGCTTCTTGTTTTTCCTGCCGATAGCAAAAACTTTTTGTATTGACGCACCGCAAAATGTTCCGGGTCTTTTTCCTCCAGCCGTTCAAACATAAGGTCAACGGGGGATTGAAATTCCGGGTCGTCCTCGCGGGCTTCGCTTGCGTTTATCATTTCAAGCAGGGTCGTAAAGTTCTTTTCATTCTCCGGGGCTTCGTAATGGATATAGCCGATAAGGGCGCAGTAAAAAAGCCGTTCGGACTTTACCCAAAAATCCTCGCCGCTTTTTTCTCCGTCGCCTTTGGTGTTTGCGATTATGGTATTTACAAGTTTCAAAATGTCCTTTTCGCTGCGGATATAGGCAAAGGGATTGTACCGCATTGACTTTTTGAAATTGATTGTGTTTAGCACTTTGATTTTGTACCCGCCGCGCTGCAAGAGTTTCCCGCACTCGATTAAGACGGTGCCTTTCGGGTCGGTTACAACATAGCTTGAGTGCATTTGCATAAGGTTAGGCTTGACGAAAAACCTTGTCTTGCCGCTTCCGCTTCCTCCGATTACAAGCACATTTTTATTTCGTGCATATTTCGGGTGCTTCGGGCGGCTTGACATCATCAGCCTTTCGGTCTGGGTCAAAAGCACGTTGTTTTCAAATACGGGGTCGATATACGGCTTTATGTCCTCGGCATTTCCCCAACGGGCAGAGCCGTACTCAATGCCCTTGCGGTATTTCTTTGCGTTCTTGCCTTTCATATACACCGCAAGTCTTATGATTGCCGCGCCTGCAATACCAATCAACAAGTCCATAGGGTCAAAGCTCGGCAGTGCATTTGAAAAGGCGGCTGAAAATCCGTCCCCGATAGATAAGAGCTTGCCCGTGAGGTCAGCCCCCGGCGCAAGTCTGAACGCCTGCCCGATTTTATCAAAGGCATACACAAAGATAAGATACGGGGCGTTCAGGATAAGCATTTTTTTGATTTCGGGCTTCATCTGTCAATCCCCCTGCCTTTGTGTTTTGTCTGTTGACGGTTAGCGTTAAGTTCCTTTGCTTTTTCTTTGAACGCAACTAAAACTTTGCGGATAGAGGGCTTTTGTTCCTGTGTCAGCTTCTTTGCGGAAAATTCCCTGAAAGCTGCGGTCAGCGCGTCGGCGTCCCGCCCTTTGAAAAAGACAAGGTAACGGGGCGGCTGCTCGGTGGCGTCCTTTTTTAAGGCAAAGTCAATGCCGTATTTTTTCGCCGTATGTTCAAAAGCCTTGATATTGCCCTCGGTAATCTCAATGTTGGATAATCCGGCGTTCTGTTTCGCAAGCTGTTTTAGGGTCTGCTTGCCCTGTGGCTGTTTTTCGTGCTGTTTCTTCATCTGTGCAAGCATAGCCTTGACAGCTTTTTGAAGCGTGGCGGCGGTCAGCTTGCCGCCCTTGATAGAGAGCGCAACCACTTTTTCGTTGATTTCGTCCTGCATTGTTTACCGTCCTCCTTTCCCGGTAGTGTTGTTTGGGGCAGCACCCGTCAAATACGAACGCGCAAGCCGTTCAAGTCCTCGGCGCGAATACCCACAAGATACCAATTATCCCCGTACTCAATGCGGGTCGGTTTCCATTTGCCGCCTGTGAATACCTCCAAGCACTCCCCACAATGCAGGCCGCCGTAATAGTCGGCTACATCAAAACGAATGTCGTAACGGTCGGTATGTTCGTTAAATACCAAAGCTCCTGTTTTCTGTGTCATAGTTTTTTGTCCTCCTGTTCTTTGTGAATGGGTTATAGGGTTTCATACTCGCTGCAAGAGTAGTCGGGTATGCCTGATTTCTGATTGCCGTATAACTTGCCGCTTGCCATATCGTGAGCGACAAGGGCGGTATAGTAGCTGTCAATGGTAGACGGGGCATTGAAAAGCACCGCCTTCAAATACTGCTTGATGTTACGGATTTTCGTTGTGTTCTCCTGCATACAGTCAAGCACAAATTCAATATGGCTGCTGTTCAGCTTCATAAACTTTGCCTTGACAAGCTCGGCGGGGTAATCGTCCCCGGCAATTCGTATCTGCTTCCTTGCGGTACAGACGGTTTCAAGAATGAGGTCAACGATTTCATTCAAGCGGTCTTTGTCAATGCGTTTGTCCTGAAGCAGAATATCATAGTCGATATTGTCCTTGATGATTTCCTCATACACTCTGTATGCGTCGTTCCTTTCCTTTCGCTTCCTTTCCTCGGCTGCGCTTGCGTTGCCGTTGGCTCTTGCTGCGTCCCCGCCAAAAGGCAAGGGGTTTGGGGAATGGATAGGAATGGAATGGGTAATTGATAAATCCGTATTTGATTTTTCTTTTTTTGGTAAGTTAGTCTTTAATATATCTTTATTTAATTGCGTTGGATTTTCCAACGTAGGTTTTTCCAACATAGGTTTTTCCAACGTTGGATTATCCAATGTTGGATTTTCCAATGTAGGTAAATCCGATATAGGCGGCGTGGCTTCCTGTTCCTCGTCAGGCTGCGGCTGCTCATAGATTACATAGTCGGCACCGCGCAGGCGTCCTTTTTCGTCGCGCTCCCTTGAACGTTTGATATATCCGGCTTTTTCAAGCTCCTTTATCGCTTCCCGGATAGCGTCTATCTTTTCCCGGTTGATGTAGGACAGCCCCGCAAGGGTATAATCCCAATCCTCCGGCAAGGACAGCATTTGAGATAACAGCCCCTTTGCCTTTAAGGAAAGTTCCTTGTTGCGTAGGTGGTGGTTGCTCATTACGGTATATCCCGTGTTGCGCTCCACTCGGAAAACTGCCATAGTTTTTTCACTCCTTTGCTGTGGTTTCTGTTACGCAGTTAAAGGCTGATTTTGAGGGAAAAGGTATAAACCCCTTGCCCCCTTAAAACCTGTGTCTGCAAAGCCTTGAAATACAAGCCTTTTTTCGCCCCTACTCCGTAACATAAGGGCATAAAAAAAGCGGCGTTCCTGTTCTTCCGATTTTGGAAGTGAGAAACGCCGCATTTTACGGTCTGTGTTCAGTTTTAGTATAATACCTGCTTGTCCGTCATACGAAAAAACCTTGATTTTACTGTGTTTTCAAAAGTATCGTTATCTAACTTCATCTTTCAATCGTCCCGGCTTCCAGTCCATGATTGCCGAAATTGAAGCCGGGCATATTGCAACTGTCATTGTAAAGGACATGAGCCGCTTTGGACGGAACTATCTGGAAGTTGGATTTTACACGGAAATTCAGTTTCCATCAAAGGGTGTTCGGTTCATCGCTATCAACAATAATGTTGACAGTGCCAATCCCACGGACAATGACTTTACCCCTTTCCTGAATATCATGAACGAGTGGTACGCTAAGGACACCAGCAATAAAATCCGTGCCGTTTTCAAATCGCGGATGCAGGACGGCAAACGGTGTAGCGGCAGTATTCCCTACGGTTATAAGCGGGTTCCCGGTGATAAGCAAACCCTTCATATAGATGCGGAGGCCGCTGCCGTTGTCCGCAGGATCTTCGATATGGCAGCCAGCGGTGCCAGTCTTGCGCAAATCGGTCAGACGCTTTCGGACGAAAAAGTGCTGATTCCGTCTGCATACGAAGAACGGTATCATCCTGAATCTGCTCGGCACCATTCGTACCACGACCCCTATCGGTGGAATACGACCACCTTGACCTATATTCTTGACCGGCAGGAATACCTCGGCCATACAGTGCTATGTAAAAGTATCCGTGAGAACTTCAAGTTGAAAAAGCGCCGTGCTGCAACCCCGGAAGAAAGGATCATATTCAAAAACACTCATGAGGCTATCATCGACCAAGAAACATGGGATAAAGCACAGAGGCTGCGCAAGAGGAATCCGAAAAAACTTCCGAGTGGAACATACTCGCACCGGTTAGCCGGAATGGTATTCTGCGCCGACTGTGGCTCCCGAATGAGCTTTTCCAGCCCCGAATCTAAACATCGGGATTCTGATGTGGTGTATGATTCGGATTCTTCATGGCAGTGCAGCAAATACCGTAATATGTACGTTTCCTGCACATCCCATTTTATCAAGACCTCAACCATTGAAACCGCTATTCTCAATGCAATCAAAGCGATGACAAAAGAAATTATTGAAAATGAGGATGAATTTGCCGAGCAGCTTCAAGCTGCATGGGAAAACCAAAACACACAGGTATCTTCCGAGAGTAAAAAAGAACTGCATTCAGTTCAAAAAAGAATGAACGAGTTGGACGCTTTGATTCGGAGCCTATATGAAAACAGCGTCTTAGGAAAAATCCCCGAACGACAGTATCAGCGTTTGATGGCGCAATATGATGAGGAACAAACTGTCTGCGAAGCTCGCATTGCCGAGTTGAAGAAAGAACTGGACGTCGTTGAAACAACGAAAGTTGATCTGAAACGCTTTATCAAACTGATTCGGAAATACAAGGACTGTGAAACGCTGACAGATGAAATGCTGTACGAACTGGTAGAAAAAGTGGTGATTCATTCCGCATCTGGCGGACGGACGATCTACCGTCAGCAGCAAATCGACATCTACTTCAATTTTATCGGTGATACGTTCCCTAGTCAAATTGAGATTAGTCGCGGCGACAAGAAAAATCTTACAGAACAGCAACTTGCCAAGCGTAAGAAATATCAGAAAACTGCCGGGGAAAACCGCAAAAAGAAACGTGCTGCTCTGCGTGAAGCTGCTAAAACTGATCCACAGGCGGCAGCAGAGTATGAAGCCCTCTTGCAGAAAGGCCGTGAACGATGCCGCAAGTATGCCCAAAATAAAAAGCTGGCTCAACAGGAGTCTGCTGATACAGTCCCCATTCAATTTGAACCATCTGAAGAAATGAAAGGAGAATCCGCATGAACGAACTGAAGAAATCCATCCATGACAACACTACCGGTCTGGACTACACCCTTGTTAATAACCACTATCTGCCGAACCTGACCGCAGCAGCCCCGGCAGAGCACCCCACCGGGCGGTGGGGCCGCTTACATAAGACGTATCTGAAGGAGCAGCACCCCATCCGGTACAACCAACTGCTCCTGTCCGGTGTGCTGGGCAGCTACCTTGCCAAGCTGGACAAGCAGGCCGAAGAACAGCTTGCATTGACCATCCGGCAGATGCAGGAAGCCGAGGGCGTGACCGAAGCCCTGAAAGCTGCCGATCAACTGGAATGGGTGCGCCGGATGAACAGCATCCGCAACCGTGCCGAAGAGATCATCAAGACTGAGCTGATTTTTGTCTAATACAATATCGCATCTCTGACCGCCCTGCACAACGCACGGCGGTCTTTTTTGTTACATCGGGTCTGCACAGGGCAGGCCCTTTTTTAATACGGAGGAACAAGCCTATGAAACTGACGTTTGAAGAAAAGAAGTTGCTCTACACCTATGGCTGCGCCGATCTGGAGCTGACCCGCAAGCGGCTGTACGGAGTCGCCGGGCTGACGGTTGATCCAGACCAGAACAAACTGGTGCTTGACTTCTGCCGGAAGCTGGAGGACGAAACGCTGGCAGACTGGTACGATCAGATGTTCTACTTCGTCCGTTCCGAGATGGAGCATTACACCATGATGCAGAAAATGTCACGGGACATCGAGGAGGACGAGGACTGGGGACCGACCATCTTTGACGAATCCGAGGGGGAAGAACTGATTGACGATGTTTAAGCTGGAAACCATGATCTACGCCAGCGAGGACGGAACAAACAGCGTGTTTACGCTGAATCCCACCTTGCAGAAACAGCTTGCCGCCCTTGCCACACAGCACCCGGAGGTGTGCCAGCGGAAGGCAAGGGGCGAAGCTGACGGGGTAACGTATCAGGTCAGGGGTGCCGCACTGGCTATCCAGCCCGTGCGGGGCTCCTGAAAGCGATAACCGATCTGCTATGGTAAAATAATCTCCAATCGGCTACCGTATCCCTGCAAGTCATCATTGGTTTGTGTAAACAAAAGAAGCGGGGGCTCTGAAAATTGAGCCGCCGCTTCAAAATGGGCGCGTGGATATGTCTACTATACGACGGCTTTTTTTCTTTTGCCGTCGTGCGGCAGGTGTTTTTACTTTTTATTCTTTTGTGCTACATGGACGATTATGGCAACTAAAATAATTGCGGCGACCGTACCAATTAAAGGGAGCCATGTGTCGGTGATGCTTTGCAATACGGCATTCCAGTTTACATTTTCGGGCAACATAGTTTAGACCTCCAATTCTCGCTGTTCTGTGACAATACGTTTACAGGAAAGATACGTTGCAAGGAAATAGCTTCCGTAGACAAGCAGAAAAAGAACGATTGTCAGTCCGATATTGGTTGCGATATGGATATTCATAAATTCTTCCACCACAGCCATTGCTTTGCCAATCAGGAAAGCAGAATACACGCCAGCGACGACTAGAGGAATGGCAAAGAACACGACTGTCTGCACAAAAAGCGTATGATCGATTTGCCTGCGGCCTGCACCCAGCTTTTGCAGCAAGCCATAACGATACACATTGTCGGTCGTTTCGGTAAGCTGTTTTAACGCTAGAAGTGCGGCGCAAATCAGCAAAAAGACCAACCCGATATAGCAGCAAAGGAAGCTCACCAAGGCATCGAGGCCGTAGAATGTCTCATACATCATGTTCTTTTCGGCATACCGATAGCCGTGTGTACTATCCAATCCAATCGGAATCATCTTTTGCAAAATTTCATTGGAATCTGCATTAGGCTCATATTGCACCAAAAGCGCATTTACATCTTTTTCAAGAGATGCGGTGACGGAATCGGGAACGATCAAGGTGCCGCGGTCATTGTTGCCAACCGACGTCATAATGTATGTTTCCTGCAAAACTTTATCTTCTGCACGCTGTAAAGTCGCCCCGCCAACCGTGATTTCCGGGTGGCTCTGCAATGCAGCAGCAATATACCGATACGTTCCATTGTAGTTGCAGTTCAACAGGTATTGGCCATCGTTCAGCGTGATGGGTGCTTTGTTCTGCATGGCTAAGGCACGATTCAAGTCCGAAATGGAGATTACGGAAACCTTGCTGTCAGGAACTTTTTCATCAATTGGCCAAAATTTGACTTTCTGTCCTTCAAATAGTTCAGAGTAGGTCATATCGGCCTCGTAAACACTGATTTGCTCTGTAGCTTTGGCGTAGTTGCTTATGGTAATATCGTGTGCAGCGAGATAGGCAGCAATATCGCTGTCCCCATCAACAGAAACATTGGAAAGCACGTTCAAATCATAGGGCGTTGCAGATCGAGACATTTTGTTCATAGCAAGCGCTGTGCTTGCGCCAATCGACACGGCGCAGATCGTGATGGTCAGCAATCCGCATACAACCGTTACCACAAGATAATTGGTTCGGATTTTACTGCCAATCTGACGGACAAGGAACGTATTCAGACCTTTCAGGTAAAAGCATTTCCTTGCACTTGCTGCTTGCATGAAAACGGCTGACAGCGAGTAGAACAGCAGAAAAGTTCCCGCGACCAATGCCGCCGCTGCTAACTGGAACAGATTATTTTCATGAGATGGCAGAATCCCGTTTTTGTTTAACAGCGCGGCAGAAATTCCGATGCAAAGCAGCGAGAGCAGGAACAGACAAACCGGCAAGATACGGTTTTCAGTCTGCATACTTTCGTTTTTTCTGCCGTCCGTAAATAGGTCAATCAATTTAACATTGGTGACAGACCGAATATTGAAAAGCATGACAATAAAAAAGATGATTGTGAAACACAACACGGTCTGGCGAAGCGCTCCGGCTGAAAACACGATCCGAAACTTTTCAAGATTGATTGCAAAAAGCCGCAATGCAATCAAAGAAAACCCTTGCGAAAAGAAAAAGCCCAAAAGCAATCCTGTGCCCAGCGCAATGATGCCAACACAAAGCGTTTCGCCTGCAAACAACCGGGAAATACGCCCTTTTTTCATGCCGAGCATCATATACACGCCTAATTCCTTTTTGCGACGTTTCAATAAAAACTGATTGGCATAAAGAATCAGGAAAGCCAGAACAACCGCAATCATAGTGGAAAGCGTAGAAAGCATAATGCCGAGCTGACGATATAAGAGCGTGCCGGTCATGCCCATATTGGAAAAAGCCGGCTGGTCAGAAATGGAATTGAACGCATAGAACAAACTGACCGAAAGGGTCAGCGTAAGAAAGTAAATCAGATAGTCACGAATGTTCTTGCACACATTTCGGAAAATCAGCTTACATGTGTTCACTCTGTTCACCTCCCAAGACGGAAACTACTTCCAGAATTTTTGTAAAAAATTCTTTGCGCGTATCCGTCCCACGATGCAGTTCGTTGAACACCTGCCCATCTTTGATAAACAAAATGCGATTGCAATAGCTGGCAGAAAAAGCGTCATGCGTTACCATGAGAATCGTTGCTGAAAGCTGTTCATTCAATTCGGTCAACATTGTCAACAGCATTCGGGAAGAATTGGAATCCAGTGCGCCGGTCGGCTCATCTGCCAGTACGATGGCGGGATTTGTCACCATCGCTCTTGCGGCAGCTACTCTCTGCTGCTGACCGCCAGACATCTGATAGGGATATTTACCCAATACATCCTGAATGTTCAGCGCTTGGGCAATCTGTGGAATACGCTGCTCTATTTCACTGGGTTTGGCACCTGCGATGGAAAGGGCCAGAGAGATATTTTCATAGGCGGTCAAGGTGTCCAGAAGATTGAAATTCTGGAAAATAAACCCCAGCTTTTTTCCACGGAAATCTGCAAGCTGTGCTCTATGCAGCATCGTGATGTCCTTTTCTTCTACATAGATATGACCGCTGGTGACGGTATCAATCGTGGAAATGCAGTTCAGCAAGGTGGTTTTGCCAGAGCCGGAAGCACCCATGATGCCGAGAAATTCTCCTTTGCGAACAGAAAAAGAAATGTGGTCGATGGCTTTTGTCAGGTTGCCTTTGTTACCGTAAAATTTTTGGATGTCATCCACCCGTAAGATCGTATCGCCCATAGGTCAGGCTCCTTTCTCAAAAGCGCTTTGCTTTTGTGCTTTTACTCTACCACAAGGAATTTTCCGATGCCATTAAATTGGATTACATTTGTATTACCAAAATGTAAGGTTGAAAAAAGCGAGGCTTTACAGCCCCGCCGCCTGCAAATAGCTTTCCGTAGGAAAAACCATCGTCACAGTCGTTCCCTGTCCCGGAACGCTGGAAATAGAAAGTGAGATATTCATTTTTCGACATAGCCTTTGGCTCAAGTACAAACCAATGCCGGTTGATTTGGAATAACGGCGGCCGTTTTCACCGGTAAAGCCTTTGTCGAACACACGCGGCAAGTCAGCAGCAGAAATACCAATGCCATTATCGGAAATGAAAAGAGATACCGTGTTTTTCTCTGCTCTGGCTGAAAATTCAACTTGTAAACTATCTTTCCGATACTTGATAGCGTTGGACAGAATCTGTCCGATCACAAAGGTGCAGCTCTTGCTGTCTGCGGCCACGGGAATATCCAGTTCCTTTAGAACCAGCTTTCCACCGGCCTGAATCAACGGCTTTGAGTACGTTTTTAGCGCAGCGTACACCAATGCCTGCAAGGTGGTTTTCTCCACCTTAAAGTCCTTTTCCACATCGGTACTGCGGGCGTAATATAGCACCTGCTCCACATAAGCATCAATTTTCCGCAGTTCATCGTCAATTCGCAGTGTGGTGGGATTCTTTTCATTTTCAACGATCAGCCGGGCAGAGGTGATAGGCGTTTTGATTTCATGCACCCATGAATCAAGGTATTCCCGATATTCACGGTTCTCCTGTTCTGCACAGGCAAGCTGGTCGTTCTGATATTTGTTGCAGCACCGCAGAACGTCCACCAAAATCTGCCCCTCTAAAAAATGAGGCGGTACCATTAACTCACCTAAAAGTGTTTTTATGTCCAGCTGCTCTGTCATTTTTTGAAGCAGATTATAAAAACTCTGCTTGCGAAAAAAGTCATACAGCAGCGCTGTACTGTACGCTGCAAGTAAAATCACCTCGGCAAACAGAATAAACACAGCAGGTGTTTCAATCAGCCAGAGGAGCGCAAGCAGCACGAGTGCAGCCACCAGCATACAAATCAGGGAAAAGATACGGTCAAGCAGATACTCGGATAACTTCATACGCAATACCCTAAACCACGTTTCGTTTCCAGATAGTCCGGCAGACCGATTTCGGTCAGTGCTTTCCGTAACCGAACGATGTTGACATTCAATGTGTTTTCGTCTATAAATTGTTCACTCTGCCAGAGTTCATCAATAATAGCGTCACGGGGAATAATGTTGCCCTTATTCACCATAAGCAGGCGCAAAATCCCAAGTTCATTTTTGGTAAGTGATTTTTTGTTCCCTTGATAGCTGATTTCCGCCTTGAGCAAATTTAAGGTCAAGCCTTTGTGCGTGAGAACGATGTTGTCCTGTACTTCATAGGTCCGAGCCAGAAGTTTTTGGATTCGCGCCAAAAGAATCTGTGCATTGTACGGCTTTGCAATATAATCATCTGCGCCGATGTTCAAGCTCATCAACTCGTCAAAATCGCTGTTTCTGCTGGTAAGTACAATGATAGGAAGATTGGATTTCTGTCGGATTTCTCTGCATACTTGGAAACCATCCTGATAGGGCAGATTGATGTCTAAGAGAATCAAGTTGGCTCCTGATGAAAGAGCAGCTTGCACAATGTGGTGGAAATCATCGCTGCTGTCGCATTGGTAGCCGTACTTTTGAAGAAGCTGAACAAGTTCCTCGCGGATTGCCGGTTCATCTTCTATAATGAAGATTTTCATGCTCACACCTCCTAGACGTATTATATTCGTTATCTCAAAGAATACAAGGCGGTAAATATGAATTATAAAATGTTTGTAACCGAATAAAAACTTTTGAAAAAGGAGAGCGATGCCATGACCCAGCCCAAAGCCGCCCTTGCCTACCTCCGCAACGAAAAAGCCAAAGCAGAACAAAAGCTGCGCTCTTGTCAGCACCGAGAGAAGATTCTTGAACGTCAGATGTCAGAGCTGAACCGGAGAGAGCGTGTGCATCGTCTTTGCACTCGTGCCGGAATGCTGGAAAGTTTTCTGGTCTGTCCGGGAGAATTGACCGACGATCAGGTGATGGAGCTTTTGAAGATCTCGTTCCGTCAGCCGGAAGTCGTGCTGGCGCTTGCAAAAATGGTGCATGATGTTCACGAACGCAGCAACGTCCAAAACCCTTTAGGATAAAGGGCGCAATTATACACCGTTCCGGTGAAATTGCGGTCTTGCAGACGGCTCGATGAAATCGAAGCTGGCGTTTGTGCGCCAGTCCGATTCCATCCCAAGGAAAACTGCATTTTCCTTGCGCTGCTCCGCAGCTATCCTTTTGCCCGCTACCATAAAACACACATAGAAAAAGCCGATTGGAAACAGAAACATTTCCAATCGGCTTATCTTTTTGTTAGGCAGATTTCTTTTCAGCTAATGCCCGGACTTCCTCAATTGAAAGGTCGGTGTACTTTGCCACCTTTTCACAAGGCACACCATCTGCCAACATTGCCAATGCGTGCTTGATCGATGTTTCATGCTCGGTTTCATCTCGCATTTTTTCCATAGCTCTGCACATAGCTGCCACTCCCTTCGTATCTTCTTTGAAATAACGAACTCTCTGTGCCAAAATGGAATAATTCATATCCTTCGAGTTGGTACAGAAAAAGTCATGCATTAGTTTTCCCAATGCAGTTTCGTCTTTGATTTGTGAGTTCACATAAACGATGTGCGCCTGATCGTTGAAAAACGTTCCCGTTTCCCGAACTGTACGGTCAACATGATAAATTGGAAGGCCGGCCTTTAATACGTCATTTTCAGTGATAAAGATAACGTATGTTTCGTTCAGCGCATCGTAATCATCGCCCGCATCAGTCAAGTTTGCATCCAGCAGACTGCTATTGTACCGTGCGCGCTTTTCACTAGCACCACGGTCACTGCGCTGCACCTCAATATTATATGCACGGTTTTCCCGATCCACTGCCAAAATATCCAATCGGACTGAACGCCCTTGCAGATTTTTGATGCTGTACTGGCCGTGAACCTCTTTGACGGTCAAATCATCCCGTTTCAAGATGATCTGCAAAAGAAACTCAGCACAGGCACGTTCTTCAAACACCGCAGCCATGAAATCATCATCAATCAACCGCAATCCACGCAACCGCTGCAAATCTTCTTCATGTTTCCGTTCAAAATCCAGTTCCTGTTGTGATTTTCTTTCCGACATTGGCTCACCAACTTTCTGCTTGCTTGTTCAAGCTAATAGTACCATAAGTTCGTAATTTTTACAAGAGAACGTTCCAGATGTTATCAACGGGGGGGGGGATGCCTATTCCGTGTCCGCATTTCAAAATTACCATCGTCAAGCGCAGCCAAGGGCAGTCCGCCGTTGCCGGGGCCGCTTACCAGAGCGGCGAACGGCTGTTCAGTGAGTACGACCAGAAAACGAAATTCTACAACAAGAAGAAAGAACTTGTCCACGCCGAAGTCATGCTGCCTTCCCATGCGCCGCCCGGATATGCAGACCGGGCAACCCTCTGGAACGCAGTAGAAGCCGTGGAGAACCAGTGGAACTCCCAACTTGCCCGGCGCATCGTGCTGGCATTTCCGGTGGAGGTTCCGAAAGAACAGTATCTCTCCATGATAAAGGAATTTTGTCAGGAGCAGTTTGTTGCCAAGGGCATGATCGCCGACTTTGCTATCCACGACAAGGGCGATGGTAACCCACACGCCCACATTCTGTTAACGCTCCGGGCAATGGACGAACACGGCAAGTGGCTCCCGAAAGCCCGAAAGGTATACGACCTTGACGAAAACGGTGAGCGCATTCAGCTTCCTTCCGGCAACTGGAAGTGCCACAAGGAAAACACCGTGGACTGGAACGACCAGAAGTACGCCGAGATCTGGCGGCATAGCTGGGAAACCATCACCAACCGCTATCTGGAGGCAGCGGGCAGACCGGAACGTGTTGACCTGCGCTCCTTTGAGCGGCAGGGCATCCAGCAGATACCGACCGTCCATCTCGGCCCCGCTGCACACCAGATGGAAAAGCGTGGAGTTGAAACCTTTCTCGGCAACCTGAACCGGGACATTCGAGCCGCCAACAGTCTGATGCAGTCCATCCGCAGTGCGATTCGTGGGCTGCAACGCTGGATCGCAGACCTGAATGAAAAGAAACAGCTTCTTCTGGACGCTCTGGAAAAGGCGAAGGAACCCACGCTTTCTGATTTGCTGGTGGACTACTTCAACCTTCGCAATGAGCAGCGCAGCGATTGGTCTGGCAAGGCAAAACTGAAATGCACTGTCCGGGACTTTGAGGAAGTCAAACGGGCGGTGGACTATCTGAAAGTCCATTCACTGAACACCGTTGAGGATTTGAACCAAGCCATTGACAGCTTAAATCAGACCGCCGCCCCTCTCCGCAGGCAGTTGAAGCAGAACGAAAACCGTATGCGGGCAATCGCCCAAATCAAGGACGCTGCCGCCGTCCATGCCAAGCTGAAGCCCATCCATGATACCTTTATCAAGAAGAACTTCAAGCTGACCAAGGACGCTTATGCCGCCCAGCACAAAGAGGAGCTTGACACCTTTAATAAAGCTGTCCGCACCCTGATGAAGCTGAACGGCAGCACCGCGGTGGATGTTTCGGCATTGGATGCCGAATTTTCTGCGCTGCAATCGAGCAGCGCAGAGCTGCGCACCCAACTGGAAACCTTGCAGCCGGACATCTCTGCTCTGAAAAATATCCGCAAGTATATTGACATGGTGCTGAATAAGCAGCAGCTTTCCACACCGGGCGGCAAGACCCCGGAGAAGGAATCGGTGCTGAAGAAGTTGAACGATAGCAAGGCAGCACTTGAACAGAAAAAATTACAGACCCAGCCAAAAGAAAGCGAACACACATTGTAAAAGGAGAAGCGCAAATGAGCAAAACTATCACATTGACCGAACATCGCCCCGCTGACGGACTGTTGACCATGCGAGTCAGAAACACAACTTACAACGTCAACATCTTTTTCAATCCGAATGCAAAGAGCACATTGGATACTCAAATGCGAAAAATCATCCAAAAAGAAGCGAAAGCTGGCAATTTTTAAATTTGCGGCAGCATCTTGATTTTTTATCTTGACAAAATGCAGCCCAAAGGTAGTATCGTGGTCGAGTGCGGGAACGCACTTCTGAAAAACGGTTACAAGCTGAAAATCCTGAACACCATCAACTTCAAAAAGTCCATGCACTATAACCCCTTCGCCTATGTCCACAGCGAAAAGGACATTCTGAAACTGGTCATAACCCTGATGACCAACACCAAGGGGGAAGGGTCCGGCGGGGACCCATTCTGGGAAAAATCGGAGCGTCTTTTGCTCACCGCCCTGATTGCCTATCTGCACTATGAAGCCCCGGTGGAGGAGCAAAACTTCGCTACTCTGCTGGAGATGCTGAACACCATGCAGGTGCTGGAGGACGATGAAGAATACCAGAACCCGGTGGATCTGCTGTTTGAAGAACTGGCAAAAAAGAAGCCCAACAGCTTTGCCGGGCGGCAGTACAAACTTTACAAGCTGGCCGCAGGTGTTGTATGCTCTAAAAGACTTCTTAATCAAGCTGTTGGGAAGTCTCTTAGAACACACAACCTAAAACCGAAGAAAGGAGCGCAAGTTATGAGAAAAAACGAGAAAATCACAGCTCTGTATGAACGACTGAGCCGTGATGACTTTGGCAAAGATGATGACCAACAGCGTGAGAGCAACTCCATATCGAATCAAAAAGCAATGTTGGAGGAGTTCGCCGCACGGCAGGGCTTTACAAACATTGTCCATTTCACGGACGATGGCATTAGCGGCACTTGCTTTGACCGTCCCGGATTTTTAGCAATGATGAAAGAGGTTGAAGCCGGGAATGTGGAGTATTTGTGCATCAAGGACATGAGCCGCATGGGTCGTGACTATCTGAAAGTTGGTCAGATTATGGAAATCCTGCGTCAGCGTGGCGTTCGCCTTATCGCCATCAATGACGGCGTGGACAGTGCCAGAGGTGATGATGATTTTACCCCTTTCCGCAACATTATGAACGAGTATTACGCCAGAGATACCAGCCGTAAAATCCGTTCCACTTTCCAGTCCAAAGGCAAGTCCGGCAAGCACCTCACAGGCACGGTCATTTACGGCTATCTTTGGAACGAAGCAAGAGACCAATGGTTGGTTGACCCCGAAGCCGCCGAGGTGGTCAAGCGCATATTTGCCATGACGATTGACGGCTACGGTCCGTATCAGATCGCCAGCAGGCTGAAAGAAGAAAAAGTCCTCATTCCGTCCGCTTACCTTGCCCAGCACGGCGAGGGCGTGAACAAAAACAAGACTTTCAAAGATGTGTACGGCTGGGGTTCTTCCACCATTTGCAACATTCTTGAAAAGCGTGAGTATCTGGGACATACCATCAACTTCAAGACCCGAAAGCACTTCAAGGACAAGAAAAGCCATTATGTCCCGGAGGACGAATGGACAATTTTCGAGAATACCCATGAGCCTATCATTGATCAGCAGACCTTTGACCTTGTGCAGAAAATCCGAGGGAATGTCAGACGCTACCCGGACGGCTGGGGCGAAGCAGCTCCCCTCACGGGTTTGCTCTATTGCGCCGATTGCGGCGGCAAGATGTATGTCCACCGTACCAACAACGGCAAGCGTATTTCTCAATACACCTGCTCACAGTACACCAAAGTTCCTTGCGGGACACTCTGCAAGACCCAGCACCGTATCAATGAAGATGTGGTACTGTCCCTTGTTTCCGAAATGCTCAAAGCTATTGCCGAGTATGCCAAGCATGACCGAGCCGAGTTTGTCCGTGTGGTGCAGGAAGCGCAGTCCAGCCAGCAGACAGCAGAGGTTAAGAAACAGCGCACACGCCTTGCTGCCGCCAAGCAGAGAGTTTCCGAGCTGGAAGTCCTGCTCTGTAAAATCTATGAGGACAACATTTTGGGAAAGCTGTCCGACAGCAGATACGCCACTCTGGACGCTCAATACGAAAAGGAACAGTCCGAGCTTACCGCTGAAATCTCTGTTCTGGAAAAGGCTATCAAGAGCTATGAAACGCACGAAAAGGACGCTGACCGTTTTATCGCTCTGATTGACAAATACGAGAACTTCGACAAGCTGACCATTGCCATGCTCAATGAGTTTATCGAGAAAATCCTTGTGCATGAGCGTGACCGTAAAGGCAGTATACAGACCACACAGGAGGTCGAGATTTATTTCAATTTCGTTGGGCGATTCGTTCCCCCGGCGTTTGGAGAAGTAGAGCTGACCCCGGAGGAATTGGAGGAAATCCGCAAGCGTGAGGAACGCAAGGACAGGCTTCATCAGAACTACTTGAAGCGTAAAGCCAGCGGAGCACAGAAGCGATACGAGGACAAAATCAAGGGGAGAAAAAAGGCAGAAATCGAAGCCAAGAAAGCCGCCATTCGTGCGGAGGATATTGCAAAGGGCGTGTTCGTCCCGGTCAGCAGTTTACCGCAGAGAGAGCCGATGAAAGGAGTACAAACAGCATGAATATCACTTACACACAGAACAGCGATTATCTTATCCCGAACATCATTATCCGCAAGACCAAGCCCCTCGGGCACTACGGCAGACTCCGCAAAGCGTATCTAAAAATGCACCGCCCGATACTGTTCAATGAGCTGGTACTATCCGACAAGCTCTTTGAGCATTGCGCCGAGATTGACGAAGCGGCACGAAATCGCATGGAGCTGATCGTGCCAGAGCTGGCAAAGCAGTACGGCGTGACAGAGCAACTGAAAGCTGAAAACCAAATGGAATGGGTGCGGCAGATGAACGCTTGCAAGGCACAGGCAGATGAGATTGTGAAAGCGGAATTGATTTATGATTGAGTGAGAAAGTCCGGGCAGAAAACCGTCCGGACTTTTCTCATACAGTCCAAAGTTGCGGTAGAATTGTTCACAAGTTTTATGGTATAATTTAAATATGAAATTGAGAAACAAATCGACATTTGTAAAGGAGGATTTACAATGAAGAAAATTGGATTAGGTATTGCAATACTACTCTTTGCCATTATAATTTCTCTTTGCTCATCAGGAATGGGGCTGCTCGTTATCGGGATTGGGATTGTAGGATTGATTTTTTCAATCATAGGATTTATGGAACGCAAGTAAAATAACTTCCAATTTGTCGAGAAGTTAAGCCGGAGCAAATCCCTTTAGGAACTAAAGGGCGCACTTCTATACTCTCCTATCGGGAGTATCGTGCGTCCTGCGGAGCTTCATTCTCCGTCAGCAGAAGAAAACTGCTTGACCGAGAATGTTGCGTCACTTCGTTCCGTCAAGGTGGCTACACCCCCTTGCGCCGCTAAAGCGGCTATCCCTTGTGGACTTGCCGTCCGCAAACAGCATAAAATGCTGTTCGCCGCCAGCAAGTTTGAAGGCGAATAAAATGAATTTTATGGAACAAGCAAATCGGAATTTGACAAAGGAGTGTGATTGTATGAAGAAGTTGATAACACTTGTCTTAGCATTAGTTTGTGTGTTAGGTTTGGTCGGTTGCAATCAAAAGGCTGTTAGTGCTTCAGAAGTGTACTCTTTCCCCGAACCTACAACAATGATTACAGTGTCTTTCTACTCACAAGGAGAAGAAACTGCATTTGAAATTGGTTCAGAGGAATATGACTCCAATGATTTATCTACAACCCCTGTTATTAACTGGTTCTATGATTTGAAGCTGACTGCTTGCGATGAGCCAGAAGCAGTAGAAGGCTCGGAAAGTTATGAATTCTATGTGAAAGGTGAAAGTGCCTTTACCTACGAAGATAGAGGTAGCGAAGCATATATTATCATTGGTGGGAGCTACTACAAGGTAAGCAATCCTTCTGCTCCACCGATTAACTAACCCAATTCCAGTTTGTCTAACTGAACACAAAAACCGAATACCGAAAATCAGACCGTTGACTGGTCGCACTATGCGAAAAGTTGACGGTCTTTTTTTATCCGCAAAATCAAAAAAGGAGGTCAATTACAATGACAAAACCGAAAACCCTTGAACAGCTTCGAGCCGAAAAGGAACGAGCCGAGACGCAGCTTGCACAGGAACAGCACAAGCTGGAGCGTCTGGAGAACCGAAAGAAGTTTCTGGAACAGGGCGAGCGAAAGAAACGCACCCACCGCCTTTGCAATCTGGGCGGAACGATTGAGAGCCTTGCCCCGGAGGTCAAAGATCTCACACGCACCGAAATGACAGAGCTGATGGAACACATCTTTTCTCTGTCCGAAGTCCAGCGAGCCGTCCGTCACATGGCGATTACCCACATCAGCCAAGCAAACAGAGAAAAGGAGTTGAAAGCCGATGGCACTATTTCATCTGAGCGTCACGCAGACTAAGCGAAGCGCAGGACAGTCCGCTATTGCTTCTGCCGCCTACCGTGCCGGGGAGCGATTGTATAGCGAGTATTACGGCGAATACAGCGACTACACCAGAAAGGGCGGCGTGATTTGCTCCAACATTCTCCTGCCGTCCCATGCACCGCCCGAATACGCAGACCGCCAGACCCTATGGAACGCCGTGGAAAAAGCCGAGCGTGGAAAGAACGCCCAGCTTGCATACAGCTTTGACATTGCCTTGCAGAATGAATTTTCCCTTGAGGAAAACATCGCTCTTGCAAGGCAATTTTTATTGGAGAACTTTGTAAGCCGGGGCATGGTGGTTGACTTCGCCGTACACCAGCCAGACCGGGAGGACGGCGGCATACCAAACCCGCATTTTCATGTGCTTTGCCCCATCCGCCCCATCGAGCAGAACGGCAAATGGGGACTAAAGCAACGCCGGGTGTACGAACTGGACGAGGACGGCAACCGTATCCGAGACCAGAACGGAGAGTTTGTTTTCAACGCCGTTCCCACTACCGACTGGGGCAGTCCCGAAACGCTGGAACATTGGCGTGAAGCATGGGCGGAGATGTGCAATGCCAAGTTTGCGGAAAAGGGGCTTGACGTTCGTATCGACCACCGAAGCTATGAGCGTCAGGGCGTGGAGCTTCTTCCCACCGTCCACGAGGGCGCAACCGTCCGGGCAATGGAGAAGAAAGGCATACGCACCGAGAAAGGCGAGTTCAACCGCTGGATCAAGGCAACCAATGCCGTTATCCGGGACATCAAGAAGAAAATCGCTCTCCTGTTTGATTGGATTGCCGAAGCAAAAGCGGAGCTTGCCAAGCCGCAGGCACCAAACCTTGTTTCTCTGCTGAACGCCTATTACACCAGCCGCAGAGCCGGGGCTTATTCGCAGAAAGGCAAGGTCAGCAACCTAAAGGAGATGAACGAAACTTTCAATTATCTCCGGGCAAACGGCATTTATTCCCTTGAAGATTTGGAACACCGTGTCAGCGAACACAGTGCTGCCACAGAGAGCTTGAAGAAAACGCTGGACGAACAGACCGCCCGAATGAAAGCAATTAAGCAGCTCTATGACAGCTCTGCTGCTTTCCAGAGCTTGAAGCCTGTCTATGACGGCTTGCAGAAAATCAAGTTTGAGAAGCCCAGAGCCAAGTACAAGGCAGAGCATGAAGCGGAACTGAAACAGTTCTACGCCGCCAGACGCAAGCTGACCGGAGAGTTCCCGGACGGCAAGGTGGATATGAAAAAGCTGACCGAAGAGTATGACGAGCTGGAACAGGCGCACAACACCACCTATGGCGAGTTTAAGACCGTCAGAGACGATTTACACCGTCTTTGGAAGGTCAAGTCATGTATAGATACTGCCGCCCGATTTAACGAGCGCACAGAGGAACAAATGCTCCAAAATCGACCCCAAACACGACACAAAAAGGAGGAACTATCCCGATGAATTATACCCAAGCACAGATTGACCGGGCAAACGCCGTCAGTCTGGAAGATTTTCTCCGTACACAGGGAGAGACGCTTATCAAAAGCGGACGAGAATACCGCTGGAAAGAACATGACAGCCTGACCATTCGTGGAAACAAATGGTTTCGCCACAGCCAGAGCAAGGGCGGCTATCCCATTGATTTTGTCATGGAGTTTTACGGAAAATCCTTTCCCGAAGCCGTCCAGCTCCTGACCGGCGAAAGCGGCGAGGGACAGAGCGAAGCCAGCACAGCACCGCACACAGCGTTCCACTTGCCCTTGCACAACAGAACAGCCGACAGAGCAATTCAATATCTTTGCGAAAGCCGAGGTCTCAACAAAACGCTTGTTGAGGCTTTTCTTCTTTCCGGGGATATTTACGAGGACGCAAAGCGGCACAATGTTGTGTTTGTCGGCAGAGACCGAAACGGCACACCGAGATACGCCCATGTGCGAGGAACGGCAGACACATTCAGACAGGATATTACCGGGTCTGACAAGTCCTATCCGTTCCACTATGAGGGAAACGGCAACCAGCTCTTTGTCTTTGAAGCACCGATTGACCTTTTGTCCTTTATCTGCCTTTATCCGCAGGACTGGCAGACAAGGAGCTACCTTGCCCTGGGCGGCGTTTCAGGCAAAGCCCTTGACCGTTTTCTTTCTGAACGCAAGGACACCCGAAAAGTGTTCCTCTGCCTTGACAGCGACACCGCAGGAAGCGAAGCCTGTACCCGACTGGCACAGTCCATTCCCGGCGAGATCGCCGTCATTCGCCTTGTCCCGGCAAGGAAAGACTGGAACGATGTTCTCCGTCAGCAAGGGGACATTCCCAGCCGCAAATTCATAGCCGAGACAATCACGCTGCGAGAGCTGCCCACCGCCCAGCCTGTTCCCATGCTCCGCATGGCAGATGTGGAGCTGACGAGCGTGGATTGGCTATGGTTTCCCTATATCCCCTTTGGAAAGCTGACGATTATACAGGGCAACCCCGGCGAGGGCAAGACCTACTTTGCCATGCGTCTTGCGGCGGCTTGCACCAACCGAAAGCCCTTGCCCGGTATGGAAACCCTTGAGCCTTTCAATATCATCTATCAGACCGCCGAGGACGGTCTGGGCGATACTGTTAAGCCCCGACTGATGGAAGCAGACGCAGACCTCGAAAAAGTGCTTGTCATTGATGACAGGGATACGCCGCTGACCCTTGCCGATGAACGCATAGCAAGGGCAATCCGGGAAAACAACGCAAGGCTGGTTATCATTGACCCGGTACAGGCGTTTCTGGGCGCAGATGTGGACATGAACAGGGCAAACGAGGTGCGCCCGATATTCCGCAGTCTGGGAGACATTGCACAGGCTACCGGGTGCGCTATCGTGCTGATTGGACACCTGAACAAAGCCGCAGGAACGCAAAGCACCTATCGGGGATTAGGGTCTATCGACATTACGGCGGCAGTCCGCAGTCTGCTTTTTATCGGCAAGCTGAAGGACAGCCCCACAACGAGGGTGCTTATCCATGAGAAAAGCTCCCTTGCGCCGCCCGGACAGTCCCTTGCCTTTTCTCTGGGAGACGAGAAAGGCTTTGAATGGATAGGAGCTTATGACATTACCGCTGACGAGCTTCTTGCCGGGACAGACACCGCCAAGACCGAAAGCAAGACCGCACAGGCAGAAGCACTGATACTGGAACTGCTGGCAGACGGAAAGCGTATGCCGAGCGCAGAGCTGGAAAAGGCAGTCAATGAGCGTGGGATTTCCTCACGCACCATGAGAACGGCAAAAAGCCGTATCGGAGACAGGCTTGTGACCGAGAAAGACGGCACAGCATGGGTCTGCTATCTCCGAGACTGACAGCAGGAACACGGCAAGCGTGGCAAAGACGGCAAGGTTTTTATAGATACCTTAGTGTTGCCGCCTTGCCTTGTTCCCTCATACCGACACCGCCCGATGATGAACAGTCACCGGGCATTTTTCATTTGCAGGAGGATTTTGAATGAACAACAATACCGCAACCAACACCGCCACTTGCCCGACTGTCAGAAAGCAGATTGGCAAGACCACCTATATCGTCCGTGTTCATTTCAGCGAGACCGCAAAAGAGACGATGGAGGACAAAATCAAGCGTCTGCTGCGTGAGGAAGTCCGCAAAATGTAACTTCTTTTTGAATTTGATGAAAAAGTCCTTGACTTTTCGTCTCTGGAAAGACCGCAAAATCCATCCTCATTTCCTGTGGTGCCAGATTAGCCCCCTTCGACATCCAAGAGTTGCGGGACCTTACCATGTACGATGAACTGCAACTGGACACGCTGGGCGATAAGAAGACGGCGTTGTTCCTCATCATGTCGGACACGGATTCAACCTTTAACTTCCTCATCAGCATGGTTTACACCCAGCTTTTCAATTTACTGTGCGATAAAGCAGATGATGTGTACGGCGGCAAGCTGCCCATCCATGTGCGGTGCCTTATCGACGAGTGCGCCAACATCGGGCAGATTCCCAATCTGGAAAAGCTGGTGGCGACCATTCGCAGCCGTGAAATCTCTGCCTGCCTTGTTTTGCAGGCGAGAAGTCAGTTGAAAGCCATCTACAAGGACAATGCGGACACCATCGTGGGTAACATGGACAGCCAGATTTTTCTCGGCGGCAGTGAGCCGACTACCCTGAAAGACCTGTCCGAAATGCTGGGCAAGGAAACAATCGACGCCTTCAACACCTCGGACACCCGTGGCAACAGCCCCAGTTACGGCACTACGTTCCAGAAGATGGGGCATGAATTATTGAGCCGGGACGAGCTGGCGGTGCTGGACGGCGGCAAGTGCATTTTGCAGTTGCGTGGTGTGCGCCCCTTCCTTTCGGACAAATACGACCTGACCCAGCACCCCAACTATAAGCTGACCTCGGATTACGACCCCAAAAATATCTTCGATATTGAAAAATATCTGAACCGAAAAGAAAAAATCCACCCCGGTGATGAGTTCATCGTGGTGGACGCTGATTCGCTCCCGCCTGCCTGACTCGGTAGGCGTTTTTAATTTATCCCGGTCAGAAAAGTGCACCAGAAAATCAACCTTGCTGCGGTTATGCAGTGTAAAACAATAAGATTTCGGGTGTGTACAAATGATCGAAAACGCTTTATAATAAAGGAGAAAAGACTATGGAATTCTTCAACTCTGCTATCGAAGTTCTTCAGACTCTGGTCGTGGCTCTGGGTGCCGGTCTCGGCGTGTGGGGTGCCATCAACCTGCTGGAAGGTTATGGTAACGACAACCCCGGCAGTAAGAGTCAGGGCATGAAGCAGCTCATGGCTGGCGGCGGTGTCGCTCTGGTGGGCATCACCCTGATTCCCCTGCTGAGCGGTCTGTTCGGTTAAGAACAGTGGGCGGCGATTGCCGCCCGGTACATATTATAATAAGGAAAGCCATAGTAACGATCTCTCATACAGAAGGTGAAGCAGATGAGCGAGATTTTATTGTATCATGGCAGTAAAGAAGAAGTTGTCTATCCCGAAATCCGCATCACACGGTATACAAAGGACTTTTCTTGGGGATTCTACTGCACGAACAACTATCAGCAAGCCTACCGCTGGGCAGACCGCCGTTCTGCCGATGGCCTTGTGAACGTCTATCGCTATGTAGAAAATCCCGACCTGAAGATCCTGCGTTTCCCTGAAATGTCGGACGAATGGCTGGATTTTATTGCAAAATGTCGTGCAGGCGAAACCCATCCCTACGATATTGTGGAGGGACCCATGGCAGACGACACCATTTGGGATTACGTCAACGGATTTACGTCCGGGCAGATCAGCCGTGAAGCATTTTGGGCATTGGCGAAATTCAAGCATCCAACACACCAAATCAGCTTTCATACCGTGAACGCTTTGCACTGCCTGGCCTTTGAGAGGAGTGAACCCATCCATGACCGAAAAGCAGAAAAATGATGTTCTCTATGTTTGTAGCCTGATCGAGACCATTGCCCGCAAGACCAAAAATCATCGGCAGGATGTGATCCGTCACTTCACAAAAGCCGACATCGAACGGCAGCTCCGGCTGGCAGAAGTAAACCACTGCCTGTCCTTTGAGCAGGTTTCGGATGAACTGATCGAGGATCTCAACATCCCGGATGGGGATTTTGATACCGCCGCAGAGTGCCGCTATACGGTCCCTGCTGCAACCTCCATCGGAATGCTGTATCAGGGGCTAGTGCTGTCCACCATGAAGGATGAGGATGCTGCACAGGCAATTCTGGATGTTTTTTCGTCGTTTATCACGGATGAGATCTCCGATTTCAATTCCAACGTGTACTACACCAATCCTGATTATCTCCGCTGCTCCTATCTGGAGGGCAAAATGCTTGCTTGATTCCCACTTTCTTACCGCTAGGAGCATAGTGAATGAACGATTACAAGCCTTACAAACAGCTCAAGCAGAAACAGAAGGCTAAAGTTGTAGAGCGGATATATAAAGAGCTTCATCAGTTCTTTTCTGATAATCAACGGTTTCCTGATACCCCAGATGAACATGAATTGCTTGCTCGCCAAATTTTTTCGCACATTCCATACCGTGTTTCCTTCGATGAGTTCTATGCCGTATATAATAAAAAGCATTCCGCTATTGAACAGCGCCTTGCAGAGAAAGGATTGCCGGAACATCTGCTTCATCGTGAGGAACGCAGGCAGGAAAAACCGAATCATCCCGCTGTAAAAACGACACAGCCCCACAGAAAGAAGAAAAAGAAGCAGGTGTTTGAGCCGCTCTTAGAACAGAATGATGATTTCTTCTTTATTGCTGGTTATACTTCTGGCGGTGCCCCTTATGGTGTCACATGGGAAGAAATGGGACTGGAGCCTTGGGAAGAACTTATATAAATATTGTTGCCATTGCCGATTGCCAAAAGCAGTCGGCATTTTTGTTTTCATCGGCTTCTGAGGCGATTATTCCATACGGTGGCTTGAGCAGCAAAGGATAGCCCTCTGCGGTTTGCAGGTTTATTGAATGTCCGTACTCCAAGCCGCGTTTTTATCCACCCATCAATGAAAGGCGGTGCTATTATGCAGTTTTTGACCCACATTATTTTTCTCCTGAACCTCCTCAAGACCCTTATCAACCATTTCAGCTAAGGCGGTGACTGAATGGAAACCGTTCTCAAAGCCATTGCCGACTGGATCAAAGGCATCCTGACGGCAGGCATTATGTCAAACCTTTCCGGCCTGTTCGACGATGTGAACACGCAGGTCGGCAATATCGCCCAGCAGGTGGGCACCAAGCCCTCCAGCTTTGAGCCGAGAGTGTTCGCTATGATCGAAGCCCTCTCCCGGAATGTAGTGCTGCCCATTGCAGGCATCATCCTGACCTTCATCGCCTGTTATGAGTTGATTGAGATGATCACCCAGCACAACAACATGGCACAGTTTGAGCCTGCCCTCATCATGCGCTGGATCTTCAAAACGGCGGTGTCGGTGTGGTTTATCTCCAACACCTTCGATATTGTGATGGCAGTGTTCGACATCACCCAGAAGGTGGTGTCCGATTCCAGCAGCATCATTGCCGGAAACACCCGTGTCAATGACATTGGTTTGTCCATGCTGCAATCCAGTCTGATGCAGATGGATGTCGGCCCCCTGTTCGGACTTTTCCTGCAATCCTTTTTCATCGGCATCACCATGCGGATATTGAGCATCGTGATCTTCGTCATCGTCTACGGGCGTATGATTGAGATCTATTGCATGGTGAGTCTTGCGCCCATCCCCATGGCAACCTTCGGCAACCACGAGCAAAGCCACATGGGGCAGAACTACCTGAAATGCCTGTTTGCACTGGGTTTTCAGGGTTTTCTCATCCTCATCTGCGTGGCGATTTACGCGGTGCTGATACAGTCGGTAGCGATTTCTGGGGATGCCATCAACTCCATTTGGAGCATTGTGGGCTACACCGTTCTGCTCTGTTTCAGTCTGTTCAAGACCAGCTCCGTGACGAAATCCGTCCTCGGAGCGCACTAGAGGAGGTGCTTTATTGGCTGCGTATATCTCTGTGCCCCGTGATTTGACCAAGGTCAAATCCAAAGTGGCATTCAACCTGACCAAACGGCAGCTTGTCTGCTTTGGCACAGCGGCTCTCATTGGAGTGCCGCTGTTTTTTGTTCTCCGGGATTCCGGCGGCAACACCGCCGCCACCCTCGGCATGATGGCGGTGATGCTGCCGGCGTTCTTCCTTGGGATGTACGAGAAAAACGGTCAGCCTTTGGAAAAGCTGCTGTCGTACTATGTGCAGTCCCGGTTTCTCCGCCCGAAAATCCGCCCCTACAAGACCAACAACTACTATGCGATTTTGATGAAGGGAGGCATGACCCATGATCCCGTTTTGGAAAAAGACCGGCAAGCACAGTAAGCCGCAGTCTGCGCAGAAGCGCAGGCAGAACGCAAAGCCTGCTGTGCCCCGGACCGCCCAGCAGTCCATCCCCATGCAGCGGATGTTTGAGGATGGCACCTGCCGGGTGAAGGCAAACTACTACACCCGCACCATCCAGTATCAGGACATCAATTATCAGCTCGCCCAGCAGGAGGATAAGACCGCTATTTTCGAGGAATGGTGCAGTTTTCTGAACTTCTTCGACAGCTCCATCAAATTTGAGCTGTCCTTCGTGAACATGGCAACCGACAGCACCGAGTTTGAAAAGAGCATCCGCATTCCGTTTCAGAAGGACGGCTTTGACGATGTTCGTGCGGAGTATTCCCAGATGCTGCGCCAGCAGCTTGCCAAGGGCAATAATGGTCTGACCAAGACCAAGTTCATCACCTTTGGGGTTGAGGGCGAAAGCATGGCGCAGGTCAAGCCCCGGCTCGACCACATCCAGAACGACCTGCTGAATAACTTCCACCGGCTGGGGGTACAGGCAAAGCCCTTGAACGGTGCCCAGCGGTTGAAGCTCATGCACGATATGTTCAACATGGACGGTGCCAGCAAGTTCCACTTTGACTGGAAAGACCTTGTGAAAAGCGGCCTTTCCGTGAAGGATGCCATTGCGCCCACCGCCTTTGCGTTCAAGAACAGCCGCACCTTCCAGATGGGCGGTATCTTCTGCGCTGCCAGCTTTCTGAGCATCACGGCATCCGACATCAGCGACCAGCTTTTGAAGGACTTTCTGGACATGGATTCCAGCCAGATCGTCACCATGCACATCCAGTCCGTTGACCAGAACCGTGCCATCAAGACGGTGAAGCGCACCATCACGGAACTGGACAGAAGTAAGATCGAGGAACAGAAAAAAGCCATCCGTGCCGGGTATGATATTGACATCATCCCGTCGGATTTAGCAACCTACGGACGGGATGCGAAAGCCCTGCTCAAAGAGTTGCAAAGCCAGAACGAGCGGATGTTCCTCGTCACTTTTCTGGTGCTGAACACCGGGCGCACGGAGCAGGAGCTGGAAAACAACGTCTTTCAGGCCAGCTCCATCGCCCAGAAGCACAACTGCAATCTGTGCCGCCTTGATTTCCAGCAGGAGCAGGGCTTGATGAGCAGCCTGCCACTGGCGGATTGCCAGATCGAAATTCAGCGGGGGCTGACCACCAGCAGCACGGCGATTTTTGTGCCCTTTACCACGCAGGAGCTGTTCGACAACGGCAAGGAAAGCCTGTATTACGGCTTGAACGCCCTGTCCAATAACCTTATCATGGTGGACCGGAAGAAGCTGAAAAACCCGAATGGCTTGATTTTGGGCACTCCCGGCTCTGGCAAATCTTTCAGCGCAAAGCGTGAGATCACCAACGCTTTTTTGGTGACGGACGATGATATTATCATCTGCGACCCTGAAGCAGAGTACGCTCCGCTGGTGGAGCGTCTGCATGGGCAGGTTATCCACATCGGTCCTGCCAGCACGCAGTATATCAACCCGATGGACATCAACAGCAATTACAGCGAGGAGGACAATCCGCTGGCGTTGAAGGCGGACTTTATTCTTTCTCTGTGTGAGCTGGTGGTGGGCGGCAAGGAAGGTCTGCTGCCGGTGGAGAAAACCGTCATTGACCGCTGTGTTCATGTGGTCTACCGCAAGTATTTTGAGAATCCCACCCCGGAAAATATGCCGTTGCTGGAAGATCTGTACAATGCCCTGCTGACGCAGGACGAACCGGAAGCGCGTCATGTGGCGGCGGCGTTGGAGATTTACGTTAAAGGTTCTTTGAACATCTTCAACCACCACACCAACGTGGATATCCACAACCGCATCGTCTGTTTTGACATCAAGCAGCTCGGCAAGCAGCTCAAAAAGCTGGGAATGCTCATTGTGCAGGATGCCGTGTGGGGGCGTGTAACTGCCAATCGCTCTGCCGGCAAATCGACTCGGTACTATGCAGACGAGTTCCACCTTTTGCTGAAAGAGGAGCAGACCGCCGCTTATTCCGTGGAGATTTGGAAGCGTTTCCGCAAGTGGGGCGGCATCCCGACAGCCCTAACGCAGAACGTCAAAGATCTGCTGGCAAGCCCCGAAGTATCGAACATTTTTGAAAATTCGGACTTCGTTTATATGCTCAATCAGGCGAACGGCGATCGGCAGATCCTCGCAAAACAGCTCAATATTTCGCCTCACCAGCTTTCCTATGTGACCCACTCCGGCGAGGGCGAAGGGCTGCTGTTCTTCGGCAACGTCATTCTGCCCTTCGTTGACCATTTCCCGACTGATCTGGAACTCTACCACATTATGACCACCAAGTTGGGTGAAGTTTCGGAGGGGCAGAAATGAGCAATCCGAAGCTGAATCTCAAAGAGGAATCGTCCGCCAAAAAGACCCGTTCACCCCCGAAAAAAGCCAAGGTGGAGCAGTCGGTGCCCAAAAAGAAGAAGCTGAAAACCGACGCGGATAAAGCTGCGGAAAAGACGCAGCACCTACGGTTTGGCAAGGCGGAACTGACCCCGGACGAACTGAGCCGGTTGAGCAAGGCGCAGAAGCGGGAAATGTACGCCGCCCATGCCGCCCGATCTGCGGTGCATCGGGAGATCGACCAGTATGAGGACGACAATGTGGGCACGCAGGCTCTGAGTGAGGGCGAAAAGACGGCTGGCAATGTCCGGGATATTTCCAAGAGCCGCTATGCCCGCAAACTCAAGAAAAAAGCCAAATTGCAGGGCAAGAAAGGCTCCAAAACCGCAAGATCTTCTGCACAGAAGCCGACTCCAGCACAAGATGCAGGCGCATCCGGTACCGGTGAGGGCGGCTCCAACTGGCTTTCACGTTGGAAACAGCGGCAAGAAATTCACAAAAGCTATTATACCGCCGCCCGGTCGGGCACGGCGGCGCAGACCGCAGGCGGCAAGGCGGCATCCAATGGTGTATCCACTGCCCGGTCCGGCGTGGAACAAGCCGTAGAAAAAGGTAAAACCGCCGTCAGCACTGCCGTAAAGGGACTGATGAATGCCGCCAAAGGCAACGCACACGTTCTGGTGATCGTGGGCGTTTTTCTTTTGCTCATTCTTATGGTGATGTCGGGCTTTTCCTCCTGCGGAATCCTCTTTTCCGGCACCACGCAGGTGTCCGGGCAGACCATGTATTCTGCCGAGGATCGGAACATCCGGGGCGCAGAGCAGGACTACAAGAAGCTGGAAAAGGAACTGGATAAAAAGATCAAGCGCACCCCCACCGACCACCCCGGCTACAACGAGTACCAGTACCACCTTGACCCCATCGAGCACGACCCGTGGCAGCTCACTTCGTTCCTGACCACCCTGTATGATGATTACACCCGGTCGGAGGTGCAGGGCAAGCTGAAGGAGACCTTCAAAAAGCAGTACAAGCTCACCACATGGGTGGAGGTGCAGACCCGGTATATGACGGTGTGGGTCATCAGCCCGGTGGGTGTGCCCATCCCCACGCAGGTGCCCTATGAGTACCGCATCTTCCACACCAAGCTGGTGAACCGTGGATTGGAGGTGGTCATCCGGGAGGAACTGGACAACGACCAGTGGAAACGGTACGAAATTTTTCAAGACACCTTGGGTGGTCGGCCTTATCTGTTCAACGGCGGTCTGCCACCCGGTGGCTCCGACGGTTCCGGCGCACCGGGCATCGACTATCAGGTTCCGGCAGAAGCACTGACCGACAGCGAATTTGCCGCCATCTACAAGGAAGCCCAAAAGTATGCGGGCACACCCTACGTCTGGGGCGGCTCTACCCCGGAAACTGGCTTTGATTGTTCGGGCTACGTCTGCTGGGTGTACAACCAGAACGGCTACGATGTGGGACGCACCACCGCCAACGGATTATGGCAGAAAAGCCAGCACATTTCTGAAGCAGAAGCAAAGCCCGGAGACCTTGTTTTCTTTGAAGGAACGTATGATACGCCGGGAAAAAGCCACGTTGGAATCTATCTCGGCAACGGCATGATGGTCAGTGCCGGAGACCCCATCAAGTACGCAAACATTCACTCGTCCTACTGGGAGAAGCATCTCGCCGGGTTTGGACGGCTTTCAAAATGATTGGAGGAGTTTTATGAGCGAAAAATCGGATAAGCTGCGGGCGATGCTGGCAAAAGAGAAGGAGCGCCGCATCAAGCTGAACAACCGCATCGAGATTTTGGAGCGGCGCATTCAGGAGGAGGATTCCGCCGAGGTCAACGAGATGGTGCGAACTGCAAAAGTCACGCCGGAACAGCTTGCCGCCCTGCTGCGGCAGTCTGCCACCACCACCCCGAACCCGGCTGCGCTGTCTGCCGTGGGTGCCACTTTCGAGAAGGAGGATGCAGATGAAGATTAAGAAACTGAGCGCACTGCTGGTGTCGGTGGCACTGTGTGCTGGTATGGCGGCTCCTGCCTTTGCCTTTGAGGGCGAAGCTGCCTCGGTGGAGCAGCCGATTCTGCCGGAGGTCGTGGAGGAGGATGTTGTCACCATCACGGACGAAACCTCTGGTGCCCTGACCCCAGAGGGCAATCTGACGCTGGTGGATGATTACCACACCAGTTATTCGGATGGCTCTGGCCAGCAGTTCATCACGCTGGTGTCGAAGTCTGGCAACACATTCTATCTGGTCATCGACCGCAACGACAAGGGGGAAAACACCGTTCATTTCATGAATCTTGTGGACGAAGCCGACCTTCTTTCCCTGATGGAAGATGAAGATGCCGATGCCTACACCGCTGAAAAAGAAGCGGCGGCGCAGGCAGAACAGGAGCGCAAACAGGCCGAGGAGGATGCGCAAAAGGCTGCGGAAGAAGCGGCGGCATCCGGTTCGGAACAGACTGGTGGCAACAAAGTTACGAAGTATGCTGCTACGTTCTTAGGCGTACTGGCACTGGTCGGTTTGGTTGCTGGCGGTGGCATTTACACCTTTATGAAGCAGAAGCAGAAAAAGCAGGCAGAAAAAGAAGCCCTTGACCCCGATGCAAACTACACTGAGGACAAGGGCGACTTTGAAATCCCTGTGGAGGATGAGCCGGATGAGACCGGCGAGGAGGATAACGCAGAAGAATAATTCTATTGGCGGCATTTGCCGCCGTACATATTGCAATCCGAAACAGATTGGAGGGATTCTTATCGCAAAATTGATCGTGGCAGAAAAACCGTCGGTTGCCATGTCCTATGCCAAAGTTCTTGGTGCCACCAATCATCAGGACGGCTACCTTGAGGGCAACGGCTATCTGGTGAGCTGGTGTGTGGGTCATCTGGTGGAACTGGCTCCGCCTAATGTCTACGATGACAAATACGTCAAGTGGAGCATTGCAGACCTGCCCATCCTACCGCAGAAGTGGCAGTATCTGGTGTCTGCCAGTACCAAAAAGCAGTTTGGCATCCTGCAAAAACTGATGCACCGCCCGGATGTAGACAGCATTGTGAACAGTTGCGATTCCGGACGGGAGGGAGAACTGATCTTCCGACTTGTCTACCAGCAAGCGGAGTGCAAAAAGCCCTTCTCTCGTCTATGGCTGTCCAGCATGGAGGAAAACGCTATCCGGGAAGGGTTCGCCCACCTCAAACCGTCAACTGAATACGATGCGCTGTACAACGCAGCACTCTGCCGGGAACGCGCCGACTGGATGGTCGGCATCAATGCATCCCGGCTTTTTTCGTGCCTGTACGGTCAGCCGCTGGCGGTGGGGCGTGTTATGACCCCGGTGCTTGCCATGACGGTGGTGCGAGAAGCCGCCATCGCCGCCTTTACCCCGGAAAAATTCTACACGGTGGATCTGGAACTGACCAGCGGCTGCACGGCATCCAGCCGCCGCATTCCTGAAAAATCCGTTGCTGAAAACCTGTTGAAAGCCTGCCGAAAGGAGATGGTAGCAACGATCCAGCGCATCACCCGCAAGGAAAAGTCCGAGAATCCACCACCACTGTATGATCTGACCACCCTTCAGAGGGACGCTAACCGCTTGCTGGGGTACAGCGCACAGCAGACTTTGGACTATGTACAGAGCCTGTATGAGAAGAAACTTACCACTTATCCCAGAACTGATAGCTGCTATATCACCGACGATGACGAGGAGATGCTGGAGGAACTGACTGAGGAGTTGGAGGGTTTTCTCGACATTACCTCGGCAGATGTGGACGAGGCTGTGCCTCGGACACGGCGCACCGTCAACCGGGAAAAAGTCACCGACCACCACGCCATTCTGCCCACTCGCAGTATGCTGCAAGCAGATCTGGACGCACTGCCCAAGGGCGAGCAGAATGTCCTGAAGCTCATCATCGCCCGGACGCTGATGGCGGTAAGCAAGCCCTTCCGTTATCTGGAGACCCTGCTGACCACCGAATGCGCCGGGGAGGAATTTACCGCCAAGGGCAAGGAGGTTTTGGAGGAAGGCTGGAAAGCTGTGGAGCGCAAGGTGCTGGCAAACATCCTGAACCGGAAGCAGGAACTCACCGCCCTGCCCAATGTCGCAGAAAATGAGTGCGGCATCCTCAATGCCGAACTGAAAGAGGGCCAAACCTCCCCGCCGAAGCACTTTACCGATGTTATATGCTATGAAAGGGGGATAAGAAATCGCCCATAGAAAGGAGAGTTTTTCAATGAAAGCAAAGAAAACGGACAACGGCAAGATAACCGCACTATACGAGCGTCTTTCCCGCGACGACGACCTCACAGGCGACAGTAACAGTATAATCAATCAAAAGAAGCTGCTTGAAGATTATGCAAAGGAGCATGGATTTACGAATTGTGTCCACTTTACTGATGACGGCTGGTCTGGCGCAAACTTTGACCGCCCTAATTGGAAACGCATGATTGCAGCCATAGAAGCCGGAGAGGTTTCCCATGTGCTGGTAAAGGATTTGAGCCGCGTTGGTAGAGATTATCTGCAAGTGGGTTTTTATACCGAAGTTATGTTTAGAGAGCATGGCGTTCGCTTCGTTGCCATTGCAAACGGCGTTGACAGCGACAAGCGCGAAAGCAGCGAGTTTGCACCCTTTTTGAACATTATGAATGAGTGGTATGTTCGGGACTCAAGCCGCAAAATCAAAAGCGTTCTCCGGGCAAAGGGAATGTCTGGCATACACACTAATTCCATTGGTATTTATGGGTACAAGAAAGACCCTAACGACAAAAACCATTGGATTGTTGATGATGAAGCCGCCGAGGTTGTTCGCCGGATTTACCGCATGGCGATAGAGGGAAAAGGCCCGTATGAAATCGCTCGTATTCTTGCTTCGGAAAAAGTTGAAAGACCGTCCTACTACCTTGCACAGCGCGGTTTAGGCAAACATAAAACCAGTTACAACCCCGACGAGCCATACACATGGCGCGGCGGCACAGTTGCAGATATTCTATCCAAGCCGGAATATATCGGGCATACGGTAAACTTTCGGACTTATAAGGAGAGCTACAAGGACAAACACTCCAAAATGACACCAAAAGAGGATTTAGTCATTTTTGAGAATACGCAGGAAGCAATTATTGACAAGGAAACATGGGAGCGCGTTCAGACCTTGCGAAAGACAATCCGTAGGACAGATACCATAGGCACAGCAAATCCCTTAACAGGCTTGATGTTCTGTGCTGATTGCGGGGCGAAGATGTATAACCACAGGGGCAAGGCTGGCAATGCGCGGGATTGGGCAGGGCGACCAACTGGAAAGAAACGTCCAGACCGCGACGAATACAACTGTTCCCGTTATGATTTAGGCAATCAACACTTTGATGATTATTGCACCACACACCTTATCCGTACTGCCGTTGTTAATGAATTACTGCTTGAAGCGATAAAGGAAGTTTGCGACTATGCACAGAACAACGAAGCCGAGTTTATGGCGCAAGTCTGTTCCGCTTCCGAGGACAGACAGGCAAAAGCGGCTAAAGCTATCCGACAGAGGAAACAGCGCAGCGAAAAGCGCACCGACGAATTGAGCCGCTTAATTCGCAAGCTCTATGAGGACAATGTAAATGGGCGGCTTTCAGACAAGCTCTTTGAACAAATGTTGCATGATTTTGAAGCCGAGTTAGAGGGCTTGACCGATAGTATCACACAAGACCAGCAGGAGCTTGACCGCATAAGCAGGGAAACCGTCAATGCCGAGAAGTTTCTTGCCCTTGTCAAAAAATATACGGATTTTTCCGAACTCACCCCCGCAATGATAAATGAGTTTGTTGAAAAAATCCTTGTTCATCAAGCCGAGGGCAAAGGCGCAAGCCGTACACAGGAAGTCGAGATTTTCTTTAACTTTATCGGCAAGGTAGAAATCCCGCGCAAAGAAATTGAACTAACAGAGGAAGAAAAGGCAGCATTAGCGGAACAGGAACGACGCAGGGCGAAGAAAGCCGAGTATAACCGCCGCTATATGGAGAAGAAGCGCAGACAATGGAAAGAGCAACAGGAACGGGAGAAAGAACAGCAGGAAGCTCTTGAATTACCCGCTGCTTCCACCGAGAAAGGAGAACGCATAGCATGAGAATACTCATTGACAATGGCAACACCCCCGCCGCCCCGCGCCCGTATATCGGGCATTACGGGCGGTTGCGGAAAGCCTACCTTGAACAGTACCGCCCCGACCTCTACACCGCCCTTGTCGCAAATGAGAAGCTGCATGAGCATTGCGCCGAGATTGACGAAGCCGCCCGGAGCCGGATTGACCTTATCATGCCGCAGCTTGCAAAGAGCGCGGGAGCCACCGAGGAATTAAAAGCCGCCGACCCTATGAAGTGGGTAGGACTGATGAACGCTTGCAAAGCACAGGCAGAAGAAATCGTAAAATATGAGCTAATCTATGCTTGACGGTCAAGAGCCGGAAAAAACAGAAATCTTGCGATAACAGCCGCCCTGACGATACACTCCTCGTCCGGGCGGTTTCTATTTGAAAATCCTCATTTTCCCCAAGTCAAGAGCCGGGAAAAACACCCGAAAAATGCCCCTATTGCGTAACAGGGGCGCAGAAAGGAGAGTTTATGAGAACAGGGCTTACGAAGCAGGAAAAGACCACCGATATTTGGTTTGACGAGAAAGACCCCCTTATCCATATCCGCACCCACAACACCGACTTAAAGAAGCGGCTTGCCGCCTACGCCGGACAGTACCCCGACCAGTGCTGCCAAACCGACGCAGACCCCGAAACGGGCTGCATGGAGTTTGATATTGCAAAGGGGCGTTTCTCTTTCCGTCTGACCGCCCCATACAGTGAGGAACGGAGGAACGCCGCCAGCAAAGCGGCAAAGAAACATTCCGGCAACTTGACACACCCTATTCAAAAAGATGTGCTATAATTTTTTTGAAAAAGTTTCGGATTAGATGTAGTATTTGCCGCTGAAACCGTAGTACATAGGTGAAGCCCGAAAGGAGGCGGTGAGATGATAGACGACGAAAAAATCATAGAAATGTTTTTTGGACGTTCAGAACAAGGCATACGAGAGCTGGATATAAAATACGGAAAGGTCTGCCACAATCTTTCCTACCATATCGTAGGCAGCAGACAAGACGCGGAGGAATGTGTAAACGACGCTTATTTAGGCGCATGGAACGCCATTCCCCCGGCACGACCTAACCCGCTGCTATCTTATCTTGTTAAAATCGTTCGGAACATTTCACTCAAAATCTATTGGAGAAAGGAAGCAGCCAAACGAAGCAGCCATTACACGATTGCTTTGGAAGAAATTGAAGCCTGTATAGCAGCCCCGAATACAGTAGAAGCAGAAATCGAAGCCAAAGAGTTAGCCCGTATCATTGAAGCATTTTTAGACACGCTGACTACCGAAAACCGCGTTATTTTCATGCGCCGCTATTGGTTTTCCGACAGCTATAAGGACATAGCCGAGTTTATGGGGCTTTCAGAAAAAAACATTTCTGTCCGGCTGACCCGTATCCGCGAGAAGATGAAGCAATATTTGATTGAAAGAGAGGTATTCGTATGAATGCAAAGAAGTTTTCCGACGCTATGAGCGAGCTTGACACAAAATATGTCGATGAAGCTCTCAACTACAAGAAGAAAGCCAAAAAGCCCATTTGGGTAAAGTGGGGGGCTATTGCAGCTTGCTTTGCAGTAATTGCTGTTTTAGGCGTAGGCGTATTTCAAAATGGATTGTTCGGGAACAAAACTGACATTGCCACTTTGGACAACGGAAATGAAATCATCTTTGTAAAATCGGAAACTGCTGGCTCAAGCATTGACATTGACGGGACTATAACAACAAGGCAACTTACGGAAACGGAAGCTGCATCTCTTTTTCCAAACTTGACCGTTACAGCTCATGCAGTTTTTCGTGTTGATGATACTGTTTCCGACAGCAACAAAGAATTGATTGGTTTTGAGGGAAAAATCGAAAATGCCAAAGTGGTAATATCTACAACGGATATAGCACTACTTGATACGAAGATTGTAGGAAGTGAAGAAAGTAGCGAAGTAAATGGCACAAGCGTGACGGCAGGATATTTTGTAACAGACCGGAACAGCGTGGGAGAACAGAATGTAATTTACTATGCGACTTTTAAGTTGGGAGATAGCACCGTATATGTTGAAAATGCGGGTGCAAAAACTGAAAGCGAAAGTGTGAAAAACGATTTGGCTACCATTATCCAAGAGCTGATAAATAATGGTGCGCTTGACCTAAGTTCTTTCAACGGATAACCCCATGAAAATTTAATACTACCATCAGGACAGCCGAGAAAATCGACTGTCCTTTTTCTATGCTTATGAGCAGAAAGGAGCGCCCAACCATGACAAAGCCAAGAGAGAAAACCCGCGAGGAATTGCAAGCCGAGATTGAGGACGGAAAGAAGAAAATCCGGCAGTTTGAGAACCGGGAAAAGATGCTGCGTCAGAAGCTATCCAAAGAGGAACGCAGAACGCGCAGTCACCACCTTATCGTCCGGGGCGCGGTCTTTGAGAGCATTGTGCCGGAAGCAAAGACCATGACCGACGAGGAAGCTGCCGCGCTTCTCCGGCTTGCCCTAACCAGTGAGCCAGCGCGGGAGTTTTTGAAAAAACGAGCCGAAAGCGGGAACGCCGGATAAATCCCTTAGGAACTAAGGGCGCACTTATACACCCTTGCGGGCGTGTGCGCTCTGCCGAGGGCTTATCTCCGCACAGGGAACTTTCCCCGCGCTACGATATGGCGGCTTTGCCGCAACAAGGGGCTGCACCCCTTGCGCCGCTTTGCGGCTATCCCTGCACACCCACAAAAACAGTACACCCGCCGTTGGCGTCTGTACCTTTTTTGCGGGTTTTATTATCCTATCCGGGAGGTGATACCCATAGCCATTTACCATTGGAACATCGGCATTGTGAGCCGAGGAAAAGGCAAATCAGCCGTTGCCGCAGCCGCCTACCGAAGCGGCGAAAAGCTGACAAACGAATGGGACGGAATGACCCATGACTACACCCGCAAAGGCGGCGTTGTCCATACAGAAATCATGCTGCCGCCCCACGCGCCACCCTCATTCTCTGACCGTTCAACCTTGTGGAACAGCGTGGAGCTTTATGAGAAAGCCGGGAACGCCCAGCTTGCGCGTGAGATTGACGCAGCGCTCCCCATAGAATTATCCAGAGAGGAACAGATCCGGCTTGTCCGGGAATACTGTTCCTCTCAATTTGTTTCCAGAGGAATGTGTGTGGATTTTGCCATTCACGACACCGACAAGGGCAACCCCCATTGTCATATCATGCTGACTATGCGACCACTTGACGAGCGCGGCACATGGACAGCGAAATCCAAAAAGGAATATGACCTTGACGAAAACGGCGAGCGTATCCGCTTGCCAAGCGGCAGATACAAGACGCACAAAATTGACCTTACAGGCTGGAATGACAAGGACAACACCCTCTTGTGGCGCAAGGCATGGGCTGACTATACCAACGACTTTTTGGAGAGGAACGGAAGCCCGGAGCGTATCGACCACCGCAGCAACGCCGAGAGAGGAATTGACGAGCTGCCCACCGTCCACATGGGCGTGGCGGCTTGCCAGATGGAGAAGAAAGGTGTAGCCACCGAGAAAGGCGAACTGAACCGCAGTATTCAAAAGACAAACCGCCTTATCCGGGAAATCCGGGCGCAGATTGGGAAGCTCAAAGAATGGATTGCCGACCTGTTCAAAGCGCGGGAAACCGCCCCGGAGCCGCCGCCGCAATCTCCCAACCTTGCAAATCTGCTGATGAAGTATTTGAGCGTTCAGAGAGAAAAGAGCCGGAAGTATTCGCAAAGTTGGCAGCACCAACACGCAGCCGATGAATTGAAAACCATAGCGGCGGCGGTCAACTATCTTTCCGAGCATGGTATCTCTAATCTTGATGAGCTGGACGCTTCCCTTTCCTCTGTCAGTGATAGAGCCTATTCAATCCGGGAGGGAATGAAAACCGCCGAGCAGCGCATGAAAGAACTGCAAAAACTCATGGAGCAAGGCAGAAATTATCAGACCTACAAGCCCATACAGGACGAGTATCGGCAAATCCGCTGGAAAGGAAAACAGGAGAAGTTTGCGGAAGCCCGCCGCGCCGAGCTTACCCTATGGGACGCGGCAAACCGCTATCTCCATGCAAATCTGCCGAAAGGAACAAAGACCTTGCCTATTGCGGAATGGGAACAGGAATATGCTGACCTCAAAACACAAAGGGACAGCGATTATACCAAACTGAAAGAAACCCGCGCCGAGGTTGCCGAGCTTCAAAAAATCCGCAGGTGTGTGGATATTGCACTCCGCGCCGACCAGCCGGAACAGACACAGAACCGCACCAAGCGGCATGATATAGACCGCTGAAAGGAGTTGAACTTTTATGTATTACACCCAAGAACAAATAGACCGCGCCAACCAAGCCGACCTTGTTTCTTTCCTGCAATCACAGGGCGAGCAGCTTACCCGCGCCGGACAGGAATACCGTTGGAAACGGCACGACAGCCTGACCGTCCGGGGAAACAAATGGTACAGGCACAGCCAGAGTAAGGGCGGCGCACCCATTGATTTTGTCATGGAGTTTTTCGGCAAGAGCTTTACCGAAGCCGTTGAACTTCTCACAGGCGAGAAAGGAGCCGCCCTACCGCCGGACAGACCAAGCCCCGCGCCCCTCTCCAACTTCCGGCTACCACCCCGGAACACCGACAACCGAACAACGAGGAACTACCTCACAGCCGCCCGCCGCATTGACGAAGATGTGACGGGCTTTTTCTTTGCCACCGGGGATATTTACGAGGAAGCCGCCCACCACAACGCCGTATTCGTAGGGCGGGACGAGGACGGAGTACCACGCTACGCCCACCAGCGCGGCACAGCCGGGAGCTTCCGGCTTGATGTGAAAGGCAGCGACAAAGCCTTTAACTTCTGCTACCGGGGTGAGGGCGAAAGGTTGTTTGCCTTTGAAGCCCCGATAGACCTCTTATCTTTCCTCTGTCTGTTCAAAAAGGACTGGCAGAGGCAAAGCTATCTGGCGTTGGGCGGCGTGGGCGAAAAAGCCCTTTTGCGTTTCCTTTCTGACCGTCCGAACATCAAGGCCGTTTACCTCTGCCTTGACAGCGACCAAGCCGGAAACGACGCTTGCAGCCGCCTTGTGGGGCTTATGCCGGAGGGCTTGACCGTCCACCGTCTTGTGCCGCTATTTAAGGACTGGAACGAGGTATTGCAGCACCGAGCAGAAATCACAGACGGGAAGTATATCCGTGAAGCGATTTACGGCTTGAAAGAGCCAACCCAGGAAGAAACCGTTGAGATTATCCGCATGAGCGAGGTTGATACACAGACCGTTGAATGGCTATGGGAGCCGTATATCCCCTTTGGGAAAGTAACCATTGTGCAAGGCAATCCCGGCGAAGGTAAGACCACTTTTGCCCTACGCCTTGCCGCCGCCTGCACCACCGGGGGAACGCTGCCGGGAATGAAATCCTTGCCGCCATTCCAAGTGATTTACCAGACCGCCGAGGACGGGCTGGGCGATACCGTCAAGCCCCGCTTGATGGAAGCAGAAGCCGACCTTGACCGGGTGCTTGTGATTGATGAAGCCAAGCGGGAGCTTACCCTGTCCGACGAGCGCATAGAGAAAGCAATCACGCAAAACGGGGCGCGGCTGATTATCCTTGACCCCATACAGGCGTATATGGGCGAAAAGACCGACATGAACCGGGCAAACGAAGTGCGCCCCATGTTCCGCCGCCTTGCCGATGTTGCCGAGCGTACCGGGTGCGCCGTTATCCTTATCGGACATCTCAACAAAGCTGCCGGAGGGCAGAGCGCATACCGGGGATTAGGTTCTATCGACTTCCGCGCCGCAGCAAGGAGCGTCCTTTTAATTGGGCGCGTGAAGCGTGAGCCGAATGTGCGCGTTATCATTCACGACAAATCTTCCCTTGCGCCGGAGGGAAAGCCCGTTGCCTTTTGCCTTGACCCGGAAACAGGCTTTGAGTGGATAGGCGAATATGATATAACCGCCGACGAGCTGCTGTCCGGCGCGGGCAGCAATAACGCCACCAAAACCGAACAGGCTGAAAAGCTGATACTTGACCTACTGGCAGACGGAAAAGAGCTTGCCAGCGAGGACATAGAGAAAGCCGCAGCCGACGCGGGGATTTCTGCCCGTACTGTCCGGGCGGCAAAGAAAAACCTTGACGGGCGCATTACCTCAAAGCGCATTGGCGCGGCATGGTATCACGCTCTTAAAAAGTGAAACGGCAAAATCCAAGTGGCAAAACCCAGATACCTTGCCACTTTGCCACTTCGCCACTTCAACCTCAAAACCACCGCCCCATGTATGACCGCATGGGGCTTTTCTCATGGAAAGGAGAGCCTATGAGCAACGAAACCAACACCCGCACCGCCACCCCTACCGCTTCCCCTCTGACCGCACAAGGCACACAGCAGCCCGTTATGGTAAAGAGGATTGGAAAGACAACCTATCGTGTCAAGCTGCATTTCAGCGAAACGAGCAAGGAAACGATGACCGATAAGATTAAGCGGCTTATTTTGAATGATTGTGCAAAAGAGTTTGAACAAAGCGAAAAAATTTCTTAAACACCCTTGACAAAGCGTATCAGAGGATACCCTGCTGCACGCTATGGAAACCACCAGTGCGGATAGTATGCCGGAGGGTGTGGAGCGTCAGGGTGTCGGTACTCCGGCAACCAGAGCAGCCACCATTGAAAAGCTGGTGCAGAAGGGCTTTCTGGA
>NZ_JBBMEN010000008.1:0-78453 GCF_040096575.1 Faecalibacterium intestinale | reverse complement strand
CGGAGCTGCTGGATCTGCCGCCATTTTGCGCCAGATAATACCCAGTAGGATATGACGCACAGCATCATATCACTGGGGCAAAGAGCTGCGCTCTCTGCACTCTTGCTCCGGGCAAGCTGACAGGCAAAGATTTGCGAATCCCTGCCCGCAGCTCGTCCGGCTTTTTCAGTTGGCCAAATTGACCAACTGATTTTGCCTGTTCCCAAAATGGTAACAGGCAGATAGACGGTCTGATAACGGCCATCCCACCCTGATTCCCATTTTGGGGAATTGGGTAGGAGCTGGTAAGTACCGTTTCCCGTCACTTACCACTCTTGGCAAACTGTCAACCTGACACTTTGCCACCCCCCTATAAAGGAGAACTTTGGCGTTTTGCTGCGTACGTGCGTACGCAACAGGCGGCTTTCTTTGTACGCACGTACGCAGCGAAAGACCGAAAACGCACCATATAGGGGGATCAAAAGCGGGTCATGCCCGCCAGCTATTGGGGGTGAGGTCGGGCTGCACAAGGGCTTCGATGCCCACAAAGCCCCGGACACGCCGCCCGGACGAGTTGACGATGTTGTTGGTGGATTCCAGATTATACCTGCGCTGGTTGGCGATCAGCGCATCGCTGAACCCTCGTGCCTTGATCGCATTCAGGCTGTTCTCCTCGCACCACATCTTGTAGACCTCATACAGCTCTTTCGAGCTGGTGCAGGCATCCGCCTTCAGGCGGATGTAGCCCTCGGATTCGAGGAAATCGAACACATTGTTGTTGTCCCGCTTCACCAGTTCCCGGTTGCGCTTGGCACGGTCACTCTCGGTGAACTGGAAGCCATTCTTCACCAGCCGCTGCAAGCCCTCAAATGCCCACAGCAGGATGCCCTCGACCTCTGCCGCCATCTTCTCGGCAATGTCCGGGTCGTCCACACGAGACAGGGGCTTGTCCTTGGTGGTCAGGATGAGCTGACGGCGATAGAAACCGTCCGAGCGGTCATACAATGCCTGCAAATCGCCATTGCTAAACGCCAGCAGGCGGGCGTACATCCAACCCTGATAACTCTGCTTGCCCTTGCGCTCCAAGTCCATCTGCCCCTGTGCGGTCACGATGGACTTGACATAGTTGGTCTGGCGCAGGGCTTCCATCCGCATATCATCGTCCACGCAGAGCAGGGTGTGTTCGAGGTCGGCACGGGCAAAGCGGTTCTCCGAGATCTTGCCGATGCTGCCATCCTTCATGTTGCAGCCGAACAGCCGGGACAGCACCACGCCGATCTGCGACTTGCCCTCGCCGCCGCTGCCCTTGATGACCATCATGCGCTGACCCTTGTTGCTGGGGATCAGGCAGTAGCCGATGAACTCCTGCACCGTGGGAACGTCCTCCGGGTAGAGCAGGTCGGACAGGAACCGCAGCCAATGGGTGGGCTGTGCAGCTTTCGGGTCATATTTGACCGGGAGCCGGTTGCGGACGATCTCCGGCTTGCCCTCCTGAAAGGTGCCGTCCAGATACAGGGTTCCGTTTGCCAGCGCAATGCGGTCGGTGACAGGTGGAAAGTCCTCCACCTGTGCCGCCAGTTTCAGCACATCCACCACATTGGTGACCTTCTTGGCAAGGTTTGCCCCGACATATTCACGCATCATCTCAAAAATCTCGCAGCGCAGGGGCATGGTATCGGTCATGCGGCCATCCGGGGTGAAAAATGCGCCATTCGAGTAAAGCAGCTGGTGGGTACTCAGAAAATCGTCACAGAACAGGGATTCGTTGAAAAAACCTTTCTTGAACCATGCAGGGGTAAAATTACTCATAGGCATTCCGTCCTTTCTTGGCGTTACGGAAAAACGATGTGATCATTTTGATCACATCGTTTTACTCCGCAACTGGGAAATCAACGTCCTGCCGTTCTCCCTGCATGGCTTTCCTGCCCCCCTTCCGGCGGCGTTTTCCGGCTCTCCTTCTCAGGGTCATCGCCGGGTATCCCATGCAGACGGTCATGCGGTTTTCAAGGTTCGTTGCTGATTTTGCAATAAAAAATCGCCACACAACAACCTGAACCTGACCATCCCTTCCGGGATGGCCTTGGTTCGGGTTCGTTATGTAGCGATAGAAAGTTAAAAACTTGCTCCGGCTCCTTCGGGAGCCGAGCTGGAACTCTAAGTAAATATGTTATATTAAATTGTTGGGATAGATTACCACAAAAATCGCAGTGTGTCAACAAAAAACTTTGAAGATGTGCTGATTTCGGCAGCTTGCAAGAAAAAACAAGGGAAACTTTGGCAAAAAGAGAGAGGGCTGGACGGTGCCAGCCCTCTTGACAAAATAGCTTATCGGCTGCGTTTCCGATATTCATTTGGCATACAGTTATTTTTTCTCTTAAAGATTCTATAAAAATAGCTCACGTTCTGATATCCTACAAAACTGGCAATATCTGTAACGCTCATATCAGAATTCAGAAGCAACTTCTCTGCAGCTGTCAGCTTTTCATGTTGAACGAGTTCATTAAAGGTGGAGCCGGTGTATTTTTTGAGCATTGCAGAGAGGTAGTTTGGATGCAGATTGAACTGTTGGGCAGCGGACTGCAAGTCACAGGTTTTATAGTTGTTTTCAATGTAGCGGAGTGCAGGCATCACATAAGTTCCTTTATTATGCGTAGCCGGGTGATCGGACGTCACGTTCAAGGTGTTGATGAGTTCTGAGATGATGAGCGAAAATAGACTGTTCAGCATATCGTAAGATGCTGGAGAAGGTTCATACCACTCACAGAGAAATTCTGTGATGAAGAGCCGAAGCCGCCGACTGCTTTCGGAAGAAAATAGAAAAAAGTCGTCTAGACGATTGTTAGAAGTAAAGGCATTCAGAAGAAAATTTGATACAATACCAGTAGAAGAAATACGATTAAAGAAACCGTGGGTAAGATTATTCTGTCCCAGAGCAATTTGGATGAGGATATCATCCGTACCAAGTTTATTGATTGTGTGTACGATACCGGGAGACATGAGCATGAGCTGTCCCTGCTTCATCTCATATTCCGTATCGTTGATGTCTTGTACGCAAGAACCGGAATACATATAGCTCAGTTCGACCCAATCATGGACGTGTAGAGGGTAGCTGCGAAAGCGAGAATGTTTTTTAACCAGAAAAGGCGCACCGTTATTTTCCTCTGAAATCGCCGCATAGGAAAACTGCATCACCTCTTTGCCATCCATACAGCAAACGGGAAATTCCTTTAACAAAGAACGCCGCATCCCACAGCGGTAAAGGGCTTCATGTTTTGTAATCGTGCGCAACTTCTGGTCGAGTTGTTCGGGATTCACGGCAAATTACCTCCCAAAAGAATGTCGTATGAACGTCTTTCTTTATAAAATACCAAAAATCTTTGATTTGGTCAATAAAGAAATTTGAAAGGAACATGGAAAGCCTTTGAAAAAAGCTTATAATGGAATTAGAAAAAGCGGCCGCACACAAAAGAACGGAGGGAAAATATGTCAAAATATACTGATATGTCAAATGAGCTGTTGAAGCTAATTGGCGGAAAAGACAATGTTGCAAGTGTTACCCATTGTGCCACTAGACTGCGCATCCGACTGCATGATGAGGACAATGTTCCGGTGGAAGAAATCAAGAAGCTGCCGGGAGTACTGGGCCTTCAGAAGAACGTCGGTGAAATTCAGGTCATTATTGGACCGGCAGTTGATGATGCTTATCAAGAATTTATGAAGCTTGGTGGTTTTGAGACAAAGGCACCAAAGAAAACCGTACCGGCACAGAAGCGGAAAAAGGGATTTAAGGCTGTGCTGAACACCCTGTTCTCGGCCATGACCGGCTGTATTTCGCCTATTGTGTACGCTTTTGTTGTCATGGGCATGTTCAAATCCATTTCTGCTATCTTCGGACCGAGCCTGCTCGGTTTGTTCACCGCAGAGTCAGATGTATATGTTCTGCTGGAAGGTATTGGCAACGCCATCACCTACTTCCTGCCGTTCCTACTGGCCTACAGTGCTTCGCAGAAGCTGGGTGCCAACACGGTAATCTCCATTGCCATGGCCGCTATCATGCTTTCACCTGCCATGACCGGTGTAGTGGCAGCGGGTGAGCCGTTCAAGGTGTTCGGCCTGTTCCCGATGACCCTTATCAACTACAGTTCTACCTTCCTGCCGATTCTCCTAATCGTGGCAGTGCAGGCTTATGCGGAGAAGCTGCTGAATAAAATCATCCCAAATGTGTTAAAAACAGTATTCGTACCCACGCTGACGGTTGCCATCATGACAGTTCTGGGCCTGTGCGTTCTGGGTCCCATCGGTCAGTGGCTGGGTGACGGCCTTGCTGCCATCGTTATGCTGCTGAGCACCCATGCAAGCTGGTTGGAAGGCGCACTGGTGGCCGCGCTATATGTCTTTATGGTGGCGTTCGGCCTGGGCGGTCCGGTGTTCTTGGCTACCTTTGCAGTTTACACGCAGACTGGTTCTGATGGCCTGTACTTCCCGTATATGTGCATTTACAGTATGGCACTGGTTGGCATCTGCATTGGCTATATCGTCCGCAGCAAGTCTGCTACCGAAAAGCAGACCGGAACGGTTGCTCTGACTTCCCAGCTGCTGGGCAGTGTATCTGAGCCGACCATTTACGGCATTCTGTTCCGCAATAAGACCTGCCTAATTGTAGAAGTTGTTGCAAGTGGCATTGCAGGTTTCTACTGCGGCCTGACTCACACGGCGGTGGTCGGTATGACCTTTAGTCTACCAGTAGTTGGCTCCTTCTTGGCTTTCTCTGGTGCTTCTACTGCAAACATGGTCAACGGTGCAATTTCTCTGGTCGCTGCTTTTGCGCTGGCACTGATTGGTACGCTGGTATTCTATAAGGAAGAAAATGCAGCATGATGTGACGCTGCATAATGGTACATAAATGGTAAATGAAGAACGGAAAGGATGCAGTATGAAGTCATTTCCAAAAGGATTTCTGTGGGGTGGTGCAACCTCTGCAAGCCAGATCGAAGGCGGCTATGCGGAAGGCGGAAAAGGTCTTTCGATTTACGATGTCCGTACCGCTGGCAGTGCGAATGAACCCCGGTACTATACCTATCTTGACAAGGACAGCAAGCCGGGAAAATTCGCCGAACTGCGGGAACTGCTCCCGGAGGGCGCAAAGTATGCCCTCCACGCAGGGGAGTATTATCCCAACCATACGGCAATCGACTTCTATCATCATTATAAAGAAGATATTCGTATGTTTGCCGAGATGGGATTCAAGGTTTTCCGGATGTCAATCGACTGGTCTCGTATCTATCCCACAGGAATGGAAGAAGAACCCAATCGGCAGGGGTTGGAGTTTTACTGGAACATCTTCCGGGAACTGAAAAAGTACAATATTGAGCCGCTTGTCACCATCTGGCATGGAGAAACGCCGCTGTATATTGAGAATGAACTGCTGGGCTGGGCAAACCGCAAGACCATTGAACTATTCAAAAAATATGCCCGGACGCTGTTTGAAGAGTACAAGGGTGTCGTACACTACTGGCTTACCTTCAATGAAATCAATAATGCCTTGATGTTCCTGAATTTGCTGCCAACAGAGTCGGCTGCAAATGATGCACAGCGTACCTTTACTCTGCTGCACCATCGTCTGCTGGCTAGCGCAGAAATCGTGCAGATGGGTCATGCCATCGACCCAGAAAACAAGATCGGCTGCATGATTTGCTATGGCGAGAGTTACCCGGCCACCTGCAACCCCAAAGATGTGATTGCGGATATGGAATTGAAGCAGATGCAGCAGTTCTATTGCAGCGATGTGCAGGTGCGTGGTGCCTATCCTTCCTACTCAAACCGCATTTGGGAGAAGTATGGCGTACAACTGGATGTGACCGCAGAGGATAGAGCGGTGCTGAAAGCCGGAACGGTCGACTTCTACAGCTTTTCTTACTACTGCACCTCGCTGGTCACGGCAGAGGATACAGAGGGCAAAGAGAAGGTAAAGGGCAACTTTACGGCAGGCATCCGGAATCCATATCTGGAATACTCCAAGTGGGGCTGGGCTATTGATGCAGACGGTCTGCGCTTCTCTCTCAATGAAATCTACGACCGTTACGGCATCCCGGTCATGGTCGTGGAAAACGGCTTGGGTGCTGCTGACACTGTGGAGACCGACGACTCTATCCACGATGATTACCGCATCGACTATCTCCGCAAGCACATTACGGCTCTGCGCGAAGCAATCAACGATGGAGTAGATTTGATTGGCTACACGACCTGGGGTTGCATCGATGAGGTCAGCATGGTGACCGGGGAGATGAAAAAACGGTACGGTTTCATCTATGTAGATCGAGATAATGAAGGCAGCGGAACTTTGAAACGACTGAAAAAGGATTCGTTTTACTGGTATAAAAAGGTGATTGCTTCAAACGGCGAAAATCTGTAAATGAAAGAACAGCCATCTATTGCGTCAAATTGATGCAGTAGGTGGCTGTTTTCTATATTAAATACCTTAATCTTCCAGTCTGCTGTGGTCACAGCCCAGTGACAGATAATGCTTGATCTCTCCACCCAGCACAAGCTGCGCGTACTCCAGTGGCCTGTTGTACAGCAACCAGTCCAGTTTTGCCCGCCGCGCCGGGGTGTTGCCGTACTCATTCTCGATGGCGGCGCAGCCGATAGCAAGGGCAGTGCCACCCTCGAACCGGGCTTCCACCCGGTTGATGTCCATGCTATAGCGACAGGAAAGTAGTTTGTTCATGGTGAACCTCATTTCTATATCAAACGGTTTCTGTTCGGATGTCCTAAACCCTGCCATAGAACCGATGTGTCATGTAAGATTGTTGTCTGGATAAAACTGGATAATTTTGCACTCTGAATACGGTCGAAATCCGGTTCGCTGGACTGTGCGGAACGCCCTGTTTTGCCGGGCTGATTTTAGCTCTGCACATTTTTGCACACTTTTTGCACACCGGAACGGCTGGATAACGGATGCAAGAGGGGATGGCAGGTGCAAAGAATGCAGCAGATGCAAAACACAAATTTACGATAAAACGACAAAAGCAACGAATTGACGCAATTTTAAAAATTGACGATTGTTGCATGCTGGTTTCTCTTAATCAGTGGGCCCAGGGTTCGAGTCCCTGGAGGTGCACCACAACAACAAAATCTGAACTTTTTTCCGATAGGAGAAGGGTTCGGATTTTTTGTATTCTTTGGAAAACAGAACGAATCCCTTGCTTCCATCGAAAAACGTCCTAGACCTTATCATAAGAAAGCACGACAGACCACTGTGAGAGTGCCGTAAGGCGGAAAGGACACAAACATGAAGTACGATGAAAGCGCCTGCAAATTCAACATGGACACCGGGTGCGTGGAGCTGCTGCTCCGGGATGGCAGAAAGGTTTCTATCGACTGCACCGGGGTCGAGGATGCACTGGACGTGACCATGGCGCAGCAGACGGAACAGGACTACCTTATCTACAATGACCCGCTGGGATATGCGGATTTGATTCTGAACGGTGACCCGGAGAAATATTTGAAGAATGTGGCTGGAAGCCATGGGCTAGAAGATTAAGGGTAAAACAAAAACAGGGTGCGCCCCGCGGACGCACCCTGCAAAAGACCACAGACAAGCGATATGTACAACAGGGAGTTCCCCGGCGGGAACGCTCTGTTTCTCTTTGCCGGAGAGATGAGCCTGTTCTGTCTGCCAAGGCAAGCTCGCGTTTGAGCAGCAACAAAAGCCCCAGTGGGGCTTTTAAGCGGCAGCGCGGTCTGCGACAGCAGATGGAGGGGCGTTGCCCCGACAAGCGCTACCCCAACAAGATCACTTAGAAAACTCGCAAGAGTTTGAGAAGTGAAGTCCCGGATGGACAGGAAATTTTCAAGAATTGAAAATTTGTGGCCACGGGACGGTTCTTGCCCTCTACCGCTGCGCTCAAAACGCATAGACCGCGTTTGCGAAGCGCAGCGCAGCAATGAAAGCCCCAGTGGGGCTTTTAAGCGGCAGAACGGTCTGCGATAGCAGATGGAGGGGCCTCGCCCCGACAAGTTCTACAAATGTTTCCGAATTGTTAAGACGCAAAAAGCTGACCCCAAATGAATACGATGTGTTTTTCAGCTTTCTGGAAAACACGGTGATGAAAAACGCATACTGACAGCAAAACCGCTCCGAGCGTTCTGCCCGGAGCGGTTTTGCGTCAGCAGTATTTATGCAGAATGGTCATAGACGGAGGGAGAAGTCATGCGTCCTTGCACAGCTTGGTCAATTCTTCAATGGCGGCATCCTCGTCCGGGCCATCGGCGGCGATGGTCACGGTCTCGCCGCACTTCACGGCCAGACCCATTACGGCAAAGATCTTCTTCATGTCGGCGACTTTGCCGTTCTTAGTCATAGTGACTTTGCTCTCAAAGCCTTTGGCAGCTTTGCTCAGGATACCGGCGGGACGGGCGTGCAGACCTTCTTTGTCCTGAATGGTGATATCGATGCTCTTCATAAAAATCTCTCCTTTTTGGAATCGTTATTGTAAGTGCTCCAGCACATAATTCATATCGGAAGTGGTCTTGAGCTGTTCCAGCGCATCCTCGTCTTCAAGGATCTCGCAGACATTGCCCAGCAGGTCAAGATGGTCGTTGCCGACACCGGCAATGCCGAACACGAGGTAGGCTTTTTCATCGCCGAAGTCCACGCCCTGCGGATATTGCAGCAGGACAACGCCGGACTTTTTAACGGTGCCCTTCTTCTGGCTGGTGCCGTGGGGAATGGCTACGCCCATGCCCATGTAGGTGCTCACCAGCTTTTCGCGCTCCACCATGGCGTCGGCATAACTGTCATCCACATAGCCGCGCTTTGCCAGCAGCGCACCGGCAGCACGGATGGCCTCCTCCTTGGTGACGGAGGGCAGACCCAGCTGGATGTCCTCCGCCTGGATCTTCATCACGGAATCGTTGGCTTTGGAAGCCTCGGTCACGGCAGCCGCCAGAGGGGCTACGGCTGCGTTACGCAGGTCGGATACGATCTCCTCATTGGCGGCAGCTTCGGCCTTGGCATCCAGTGCCGGGGTAGTGGAGGTCAGTGCGTTGTACAATGCGTCCAGATGCGGATCTGCAAGGAAGTTATCCAATGTAACAAGCTGTGCCTGCGGGGCGCACTTGGCGGCGCGGTCAGCCAGAACGCGCTGGCAGACCACCACGTCCGCGTCAGCGGGGATGGTGTCCACGCTGGAGTTGGTCACGGTCAGGTCGGGGCGCTCCGCCTTAATGCGGTTGTGGAACTTGGTAGCACCCATGGCGCTGGAACCCATACCGGCATCGCAGGCAAAGACGATCTTGCGGATCTGGCCGACATTCACGGCAGTAGGCTCAGGAATCTCGCCCTTAGCCTGTGCCTTCATCTCCTTCATTTCGTTCTGGGCGTCGGTCAGGCTCTTGGTGTGACCGGAGGTTGCTTTCAGAATGACCGAGGAAAGGACAAAGGAAACAGCACCGGCGATGACAACGCCCAGCAGAACGGTGAGAATGGAATCCCGGGGAGCCATTGCCATGTAGGCGATGATGGAACCGGGAGAAGCAGGACCGGACAGACCTGCACCGGTCATAGAGTAGAACAGGATGGCACAGAAGTTGCCCACGATGGGGGCGATGATGATCACGGGGTTCATCAGGATGTAGGGGAAGTAGATCTCGTGGATGCCGCCCAGCAGGTGGATGATCACAGCACCGGGAGCGGACTGGCGGGTGGTGTCGTCCTTGCAGAAGAAGCAGTAGGCCAGCAGGACACCAAGACCGGGACCAGGGTTGGCTTCCAGCATATACATGATGGAGCGGCCGGTCTCAGCAGCCTGGCTTGCACCGATGGGGCTGAAGATGCCGTGGTTGATGGCGTTGTTCAGGAACAATACCTTGGCAGGCTCAATAAAGATGGACACCAGCGGCAGCAGGCTGTGCGCCACAAGGAAGTCCACACCGGCGGTCAGCACGGTGAGGATGGCAGTCATGAACGGGCCGATGACGTAGTAGCCAAGGATGGCCAGCAGCATACCCAGAATGCCGATGGAGAAGTTGTTGATCAGCATCTCGAAACCGGCGGGGATATGGCCTTCCACCTTCTTGTCGAACTGCTTGATGACCCAGCCGGCCAGAGGGCCCATGACCATGGCGCCCATCAGCATGGTGTAGTTCGAGCCGCAGATGCAGCCCACCACGGCGATGGCGGCGATGACACGGCCGCGGTCGCCTGCAATCATCTTGCCGCCCTGCCCTGCAATGAGGATGGGCAGCAGGTAGGTCAGCATCGGGGAGACCATGCTGGCCAGCTTTTCGTTGGGGAACCAGCCCGCTTCAATGAACAGAGCAGTGAGGAAGCCCCACGCGATGAATGCGCCGATATTCGGCATGACCATGCCGCTGAGGAACTTGCCAAAGCGGGAAACAGCGTTTTTCATTTGTAGCTCTCCTTTTTCACTTGAAAGGCAGGCGGTGCAGCTCCTGTGGCATGGGAGCTGCGGCCTGCGGACGGTTGTTCGGAGGAGCTTTCGTTTCGTTCTGGCACTATTCTAGCCGATACTGCGCCGGATTTCAATGGTGACAAGCGGTGGGGTTGTCACCGGAGGATGGTGACACCAGTGGGCTGATACGGCAACATTTCCAATGGATGCGCGGGTGATTTGTGCATATTTGCTGATGCACCGGGATACAAGACGGGAACAAGGAAGCTTTTGTCACCGGGCAATGGTGACAAAAAACACACAACTTCTTTTCTGCGTTGGGGGCTGGCAGACGGGGTGGCACTATGCTACAATAGAAGCAATGGGTAACTTTTTGGAAAAGGAGAAAAGCAACATGGGTGCGGTGTATCGTGAGGAACTGTCGGCAAATGCACGGAAGCTGATCGAGCAGCTGCTCAGCCTTCCGCAGGGCTGGGTGACGGCGGCGGCGCTGGCTGAAAGCATCGGGGTCAGCCGCCGCACCGTGCTGCGGGAGCTGCCCGCTGTGGAGCAGTGGATGCAGGCTGCCGGGGCGCATTTTGTGCGGAATCCCGGCAAGGGTCTGCTGCTGGATGAAGCGCCGGAGCGGCGAGACGCACTGCGCACCCAGCTGAACAGCGGCGACAGGAAAGAACTTTCCCGCGCAGAGCGGCGGCAGCAGCTTTTGACAAGGCTGCTCAGCGAGCAGGAACCCTGCAAAACAGCGGTACTGGCACGGGCGCTTGGCGTTTCGGAAAGCACACTGTCTGCAGACTTGGATGAACTTGAGACCAAGCTACACCCCTACCGGGTGGAGATGTTCCGCCGCCCCGGCGTGGGGGTCTGGCTGCAGGGGGATGCTTCTTCCTACCGGAGGGTGGTGTCTGCCCTGCTGCGCAGCAGTATGCCGGAAAAGGAACTGGCAGAGGTGCTCTGCGGACGGATGCCGGAAAACGAGATCTTCTCGACCCTGCTGGATACAAAAACGGCCGAAAAGGTCTGGGCGGTTTTGCAGCAGTTTGAACAGGAAGAGCAGCTTCATCTGCCGGATGCAGGCTTTCTGGCGCTGGCGATCCATTGCACCCTGACCATTCAGCAGCTGCGGCAGGGCGGCGACAAGGGCAGTGCCCCCAGAGGGCTGCGCCCGGCGGGCAATCATGCTGCCCGGCTGGTGGCGGCGCTGAACCGCGCCTTCGGGCTGACCCTGCCGCCTGAGGAAGCGCAGTATCTGGAACTGTATCTCTCCGCCTATCTGGGCGCAGAGGACCCTTGGGGCAGCGCACAGGAGATGGAGTTGCGGAATCTGGAAGCCGCCCTTATCCGGGAAATGGAAAAGGCGCTGCACACAGACCTTTCCGGTTACACCTCCCTGCGGGATGACCTGTACTGCCACCTGCGCCCCATGCTGCTGCGGGTGGAGCAGAACATTCGTACCGAAAACCCCCAGCTGGACACCATCCGCACCGCCTACCCCGGCCTGTGGAAAGCCACCCGCACCGCCTGTGATGCGGTGCAGCAGCAATTCGTTCTGCCCGCCATTTCAGACGATGAAGCGGCCTACCTTGCCATGCACTTTGGCGCAGTGCTGGAACAGAATGCCATGTTCCGGCTGCGGCTGCGGGTGGTAGTGGCCTGTCCGCTGGGCATGGGCTCCAGCCGCTTTCTGGCTTCCAGGCTGGGAAACGAGTTTCCCTCTTTGCAGGTAGAGGGGTGCTGCTCGGTGCGGGAGCTGAACGCCGCCGACCTGTGCCGGAGAAAAATCGACTTCATTATCTCCACCGTGCCGCTGGAACTGGATTACCCGGCGGTGTGCATCAGCCCTTCCCTGCTGGAACCGGATCGTGCCGTGCTGAAGGACGCTATCACGCGGTACAGCCAGAACCGCGCAGAACCGGAACCGGCGGTGCAGCCTGTGCAGGATGCACCGCACGCAGGCTCCAAGCTGCAGTATTATGCGCGCCTGACCCGGTCCATGACCGGGCTGCTGGAACATCTGACCATCCAGCCCGTCAAGGCTCCCGGCAGCCGCGCTGCCCTCATCCATGCAGCGGCGCAGCTGTTCTGCCCGCAGGAAGCGGACGCCCGGCTGGTGGAGCAGCAGCTTCGCCGCCGTGAAACGCTGGGCGATACCTACATCAAACCCCTGTATGCCCTGCTGCTCCATTGCAGGACAAGTGCGGTAAAGGACTGCCGCTTGGGCTATCTGCAGGCACAGCCGCCGGTCTATGAGCCGGGGCGCATCGTGCTGGGGGCACTGGTGCTGCTGGCCCCGGACGACGGGAACGGCGTCCCGGTGGAGGTCATGCAGAATGTCAGCGGGCAGCTGATCGAAACGCCCCGACTGATGGAGGCACTGCGCACCGGCCAACAGCAGGAAGCTGCAGACCTGTTGGAACAGGGCTTTGACCGCACCTTTTTTGCGGACTGCAAACCGCCGCACACAAAATGAATTGAAAACGCACTCCCGGCTTTTGCCTTTTTGGGCAGAGCAGGGAGCTTTTTTGTTATTATAACAAGATACCTATTAGAGAACTTTTGAACTAAAAATCATGTATCCCAGAAAGTTGGCGAAAAGCACCAAAAACGCGCGGTGCAATTTGTTGAAACAACAGCTTGACAGGGGCAAGAACTGTTGGTATTATAATGCCAGAGCTTTCGTTTCAACAGTTTCGAGTTTCATAACAACAATCGTGAAGGAGGCTGTTGTTCCCATGATCTACACCGTAACATTGAATCCGGCGCTGGACAAGACCGTTGAGATCCCGAACCTTGCGCTGGACACCGTAAACCGGATCACCAAGATGCGTACCGATCCCGGTGGCAAGGGCATCAACGTCAGCAAGGTGATCGCAAAGCTGGGTGGGACCAGCAAGGCTATCGGCATTCTGGCCGGTAACAGCGGCAAAGCCATTCAGGACGCATTGGACGGTGAAGGGCTTGCCCACAACTTCCGTTTCGTGCCCGGCGAGACCCGCACGAACCTGAAGGTCATCGACCCGGAAAACCACACCAACACCGACATCAACGAGCCGGGTATCGAGGTGGATGCCCCGGAGCTGACCGCCCTGCTGTACGACCTGCTGAAGGAACTGAAGCGGGGGGATATCGTGGTGCTGGCAGGCAGCCTGCCGAAGGGTGCCCCCAAGGACACCTACTACACATGGGTGGAATCCTGCAAAAAGGCAGGGGCAAAGGTCTTTCTGGATGCAGACGGCGAGCTGCTGGCAGAGGGGCTGAAGGCTGCTCCCTATCTGGTCAAACCCAACAACGACGAGCTTTCCCGCATGATGGGCCAGGAGCTGAAAACGCTGGATGAACTGGCCGATGCCGGTCAGGCGCTCATCCGCAGGGGCATCGAACATGTGGTGGTGTCCATGGGCGGTCGGGGTGCGCTGTATCTCCGCAAGGACAGCGTGATCTACGCTCCGGCACTGAAGGTCAAAGTGGGCAGCACGGTGGGTGCCGGCGACAGCGTGGTCGCCGCTCTCGCCTACGCCGAAGCGGAAGGGCTTAGCGAAGAAAACACTGTTCGCCTGTCCATCGCCACAGGAGCCGCCAATGTGATGTGCAGCGGCACACAGGCTGCAGAGCGCAGCCAGATCGAAGAACTGCTGCCGCTGGTCACCTTCCAACATCTGTAAAACTTCTTGAAAACACAACGGTAACTGTTATAATAAAAGGAGAGTTTCATTATGAAAGTCAAAGCTGTTCGTCTGCACGCCGCCAACGATCTGCGTCTGGATACTTTTGAACTGCCGGAGATCAAGGACGATGAGATCCTGGTCAAGGTCGTTTCCGATAGCATCTGCATGTCTACTTACAAGTGCGCCATCCTCGGCACTGGTCACAAGCGTGTGCATCCGGATGTAGCCGAGCACCCCGCCATCATGGGTCACGAGTTCGCCGGTGATATCGTCAAGGTGGGCAAGGCGCATCAGGATAAGTTCAAGCCCGGCATGAAGTTCACCCTGCAGCCCGCCCTGAACTACAAGGGCACCATGTGGAGCCCCGGCTACTCCTACGAGTTCTTCGGCGGCGACGCCACCTACTGCATCATCCCTGCCGAGGTCATGGAACTGGGCTGCCTGCTGGAGTACAAGGGCCGTGCTTACTACGAGGCTTCTCTGGCCGAGCCTATGAGCTGTTCCATCGGTGCTTTCAACGCCGCCTACCACACCAAGATGGGTGTGTACCATCACGATATGGGCATCAAGAAGGGTGGCAAGCTGGCGATTCTGGCCGGTGCAGGCCCCATGGGTTTGGGAGCTCTGACCTACGCACTGCACCGTGATGTGCGCCCCGGCATGGTGGTGGTCACCGATATCAACGAGGATCGTCTGGCCCGTGCGGAGTCCCTCTTCCCCCCGAAGGAGGTCAAGGAGAAGGACGGCATCGACCTGTACTTCGTCAACACCGCCAACATGGCAGACCCCGCTGCCGAGCTGCGGGAGCTGACCGGCGGTACCGGCTTTGATGATGTGTTCTGCTACGCCCCCATCGCGCCGGTGGTGGAGCTGTCCAGTGCTGTGCTGGGTCGTGACGGCTGCCTGAACTTCTTTGCAGGCCCCACCGACAAGCAGTTCAGTGCCAAGATGAACTTCTACGATGTGCACTACAATTCTACCCATGTCATGGGCACCACCGGCGGTAATACCGCCGACATGATCGAGTCGCTGGAACTGACCGCCGCTAAGCGCATCGACCCGGCTGTGATGGTCACCCACATCGGCGGTCTGAACGCCGCTGCCGAGACCACCCTAAACCTGCCCAAGATCCCCGGCGGCAAAAAGCTGATCTACACCCACCTGACCATGCCCCTCATCGCCCTGACCGATCTGCGTGCCAAGGGCGAACAGGACAACGACCCCCGCTATACCGCACTGGCTGACATCGTGGATGCCCACAACGGCCTGTGGTGCCCGGAAGCAGAGGAATATCTGCTGGCAAACTTCAACCCGGAGGACTAAGCGGAACGTGCCATGGGACAGGACAAACGCAGACAGGAGGAATCCCCCATGGAACAACGCCGCAATCAGATCGTGGAGCTGGTGAACCGCAAAGGCAGCATTAGCTTTGCCCAGCTCAAGGAAGCTTTCCCTTCCGTTTCGGAAATGACCCTGCGCACCGACCTGAAAGCACTGGATGAAGCCCGCCGTGTGGTGCGGGTGCATGGCGGTGTCAAGTCGGTGGAGCAGGTGGTAGGCACAGACGACCTGCTGAGCCGCCGTTCCGCCCGCAATGCCGAAGCAAAGCAGATCATTGCCGAAAAAGCCACTGCTCTGCTGCGCCCCAACACCACCCTGTTTCTGGATTCCGGCAGCACCGCCACAGCAGTGGCCCGGTGCATCCCGGATCAGCCCATGCTCATCTACACCAGCGGCCTGAGCTGCGCCATGGAGCTGGCAAAGCTGGAAAAGCCCCATGTATCCCTGCCGGGCGGCAGCCTGAACCGGTTCAGCCTGAGCGTCTGCGGTGCACAGAGCATCCAGACGATGGAGGGCATCAACTTTGATCTGCTGCTGCTGGGCGTGACCAGTTACAGCCCGGAAACCGGTTTTACCTGCGGCGTGGAGGATGAAGCACGGCTCAAGCAGACCGTGCTCCGCCGCAGTGAGCAGAAAGCCGTGCTGCTGGATTCCTCCAAGATCGGACTGAAAAGTACATTCCACATCTGCGAGCTGTCCGATATTGATATTGTGATCTCGGACGGAAAGCTGCCCGTAGAATTTTTACAGGCCTGCCGGAACGCAGGCGTAACGGTACTATAAAAGGAGTATTATTATGAAGATCATCCGCGCAAAAGATTATCAGGATATGTCCCGCAAAGCGGCCAACATCATCTCCGCACAGGTCATCATGAAGCCGGACTGTGTACTGGGTCTTGCCACCGGCGGCACCCCGGTGGGCACTTATGCCCAACTGGTGGACTGGTACAACAAAGGCGATTTGGATTTCTCCGAGGTCACTACTGTCAATCTGGATGAGTACCGCGGCCTGCCCAAGGAGCATCCCCAGAGCTACTGGTATTTCATGAACGAGAACCTGTTCAGCAAGGTGAATATCGACCCGGCCAAGACCAACCTGCCGGACGGCACCAATCTGGACACTGCCGCCGAGTGTGCCCGTTACAACGGTATCATCCACAAGCTGGGCGGCATCGACCTGCAGCTGCTGGGCATCGGCCCCAATGGTCATATCGGCTTCAATGAGCCGGGCGAAGCCTTTGAGCTGGAGACCCACTGCATCGACCTTGCTCCCACCACCATCGAAGCCAACAAGCGCTTCTTTGACGGCAACGAGAACCTTGTCCCCAAACAGGCATACACCATGGGCATCAAGACCATCATGCAGGCACGCAAGGTGCTGGTGGTAGCCAACGGTAAAGCCAAGGCACAGGCCGTCAAGGACGCCGTGACCGGCCCTGTGACCCCTGCCTGCCCCGGCAGCATCCTGCAGCTGCATCCGGACTGCATCCTTGTGGCAGACGAGGAAGCACTGAGCCTGCTGTAAACTCCCAAAGACAACTTCTTCATTTACCATAACTTTGCTTAAGATCCAACCAAAGCACAGAAAGGGCCGGACTCGTTGCACGGGTTCGGCCCTTTCTGTCAGAAATAAGATTTATCTTGCAATCTTACGCAAAATATGGCATATCCATTATACGAAACATTGTTTGAGATGCACGTTCCACCGTTCGATGCGGAATCGGGTATCCAGAATATGCTCAATGCGATTCAGGCGGGCATCCTGCCCAGCTCCACCAAGGAGCGGTTGGAGCAGCTGGAAGAAACCAAGCGTGAACTTGAAGCCCGCATTGCGGAAGAAAAGCTGGCAAAGCCCAAGATCAAAGAGGAATTTATCCGTTTCAATCGCAAGGGCAGGTTTGGAATACTGTTCTAACCGGCATATTTTGCGATATGCAATCCAACGATGTTGCAAACGATTGAAAAAGTTGGATTGCGATGGCTGCTTCGCTTCCGTAAGCTGGACATGAGCCTGAAAGACCAGCGGCAGGCACTGCTGTGTGAGCAGCTGTGCGGCGCAGGCTACTCCGAACGATGTTCCTAGAAACACAAATTGCTACAAAACGGCAAGGCCGCCTGGCAGCAGGCGGCCTTGCCGTTTTGTACTGTATTTCGCTAAATCAGGAAGCTTTCCGCGACCTCACAGCGCCACGTTGACCGGCAGGACATACACACCGTCGGCGGCGTAGAAGGTGATCTGAGTAACAGTCTTGCCGATGATGGATGCAAAATAAGGATCATCGGCATTGAAGCCCAGCTTGGTACCATGCCAGATGTTGGTCACATGATGCAGGCCGTACTCACTGCCATCGGCGGTGGTCAGCACTACGCCGTAGACCTTGTTGGTCTTGTAGTCCAGATCAAAACCGGAGATCTTCATCTCGTAGGTGGTGTGGTGACCGTTGGTGTTCAGTTCCACGGTTGCGCCCTCTACAGTGGTCTCAGTGGCGTGGACCTTGCCAAACTCCCACTTGCCGCTCAGCAGGTTGTACCATGCGGTGATGTAGTAGGCCGGGGTCTCGTTGAGTTTGTAGTAAGCGTAGCTCTCGTTCTCAAACAGAGCATCTGCGCCGGTGTAGGTGGTAGTGGATTCCTTGCCCTTCAGGGTAACAGTAATGTCGTAGCTGTCGGCATCGGTGACCTGCTTTGCGTTCTTCAGTGCCCACGGGGTCAGCACCTTGACCGGGCAAGAAACGCCGGTGATGTCGGTGCCATCGGTGTTGACGTGGTAGGAACCGGCAGCAAGGTTGCCTGCACGGGTCTTGTTTTTGGTGGCGCTGGTAACAGCATCGATCTCAGATGCGTTGTCCACACCGGCAGCCTTGTAGAAGTCGGCGTAGGGAATGTTCATCTGGACGTAGCTGGAGGTCAGGCAGTTTTCCTGTTCCACATCTTCCGCAGCAAAAGCAGGAACTGCCACAGCGCATACCAACATAGCGGCCGCAAGGGCACTAGCAAATACTTTTTTCAATCTCATGGTAACACACCTCTATCTCAGTTTTGAAAATGGTTAGCACTGCCTAACAATTTGCGCAAAAAATGCAGGGGTAAAACCCCTCAAATGGTTAGGCAGAACAAATCTTTGGGATTAAAATAGCACTCCCACAGGGCGTTGTCAAGCAGAAACAGACAAGTTTGCAGAGGTGAATTTTTTCGATGCAGGAAACGATTTGCATCTTTCATGCGGCGAGGGGAGACTTCGATAACGAAATCTCTTTCGGAATCTCCGAAAACGCCTAAACATCTTGACAGAGACAACAGCAGGGCGTATTATCTTGGCAGAAGGACCGCTGAGAAGCGGCTTTTTATAGAGCAGAAAGTTAGCTTTGTCTAACTATTCGGTGCCCATATCCCGGAGGACGTCTGGAAAAGGCAGATCGTCTGCACCTGAAAAATGTGACCTTCCGGCAGGGGGATGTGGGTGCGCTGCCCTTTGCGGACGGCGCGTTTGACGTCGTTTTGTCGTTGAACGGCTTTCACGCGTTCCCGGATAAGGAGGCCGCTTACCGGGAGGTCTTTCGGGTCTTGAGACCCGGCGGGATCTTCTGCGGCTGCTTTTATGTAAAGGGCGAACAGAAGCGGACGGATTGGTTTGTCCGGCACGTTTATGAAGGGATGGGGTTCTTTACACCGCCCTATGAGACGGCCTTCAGTTTGAAAAAACGGCTGGAGAAACGGTACGCAACCGTAACACTTGGAACAGTGAAGGGCATGGCATGGTTTGTCTGCCGGAAAGCAGAATAAGGAGAACAGGGAGGAACCTATGAAATACAAAATCGAGAAAAACACCGTGCAGGAGACGCTGATTCTCCCACTGTATTCCCGGAAGCTGTGTACCGAGTTGTATCCGACCCTTTACCGGGACGAGACGGCGGTGCGTCTGATTGATGAAATCGACTACGACTTTTCGCAGGCAGAGAAAAACTCCCGCAGCCTGATGCAGCGTTTCGGTGCGCTGGAGGTGGCCATGCGGCAGAATGACCTTGCGTGGGAGGTGCAGGCATACCTGAAAACGCACCCCGGTGCAGCGGTGGTCAATCTGGGCTGCGGGCTGGACAACACCGGCAAAGCCTGCGACAACGGCAGATGCAAGATCTACAATCTGGACTTCCCGGATGTGATCGCCTTGCGGCAGCAGCTTCTGCCTGCCGGGGAGCGGGAGCAAAACATCCCCTGTGACCTGAAAGACCCCGCATGGTTTGACAAGATCGATGCCTCCGGCGGGGCGGTGTTCTTTGCCTCCGGGGTGTTCTATTACTTTCTGACCCAGCAGGTCAGGGCGCTGGTGCAGGGGATGGCAGACGCGTTTCCCGGCGGTGTGCTGGTCTTTGACGCTGCCAACCGCACGGCGGTGAAGATGATCGCCAAAACGTGGCTCAGGACGGCGAAAATCAAGGATGTAGGGGCGTATTTTGCGGTTTCGGATGCAAAAAGCGAGCTTTCCCCATGGGACAGCCGTTTGCAGGTGTCCAGCAGGGGATATATGTTAGGTTACAGTGACCTGAAAGACCTTTCCGTCAGCGGCTTTTTCCGCTTTCTTGCAAAGGTCGGGGACAACGGAATGAAAATGCAGATCGTGAAGATCGGGTTTGGAGGCAGACAATGAAGTATGCCGGGATGCCCTTTGGAATGTGGGCGCTGTTTGCCGGTTCCTTTCAAAAGCAGCTGACCGCGGTGCTGGGCTATGATGCAGACACTGCAAAAGCCATCACGAAAAAGGCAAAGCCGCAATACCAGCAGATCATTCGCAGGCTGCCGGAGTTTGAAAAGGCCGACCGCTTCAAAATGAATCTGGTCAACTGCGCCATGATCGGGGCGTTCATTCTCTCCATGCCGCAGCGCCCGGAGGTGGACAGGCTGACGGATTACTACACAAAGTCCATGATGACAGCGCCCATGCAGTGGTTCTGCCGCAAGAGCGGAAAAAGCAAATTTACCCCAAAGGATATTGCCACCATGAAAGCCACCGCTGCTCTGAAAGCTGCCGACCGCAACCCTTACTCGTGGAACATGGAATTTTACGAATACCCGGATGGCAGCGGCTACGAGGGACGCTTTACCAAGTGCGGCATCTGTGTGCTGATGAAGGAGCTGGGGCTGTACGACCTGACCCCTGCTTTGTGCCGTCTGGACTACACCATGAGCGAAGCAGGCGGTGTGACAAATTTTGTGCGGCAGTATACCCTTGCTTCCGGCGGACCCTACTGCGACTGCGGGTACAAAAAGAAAGGGTAACGGACGATGTCCGTTATGAGCCAGAGCAGCACGAATAGTGCTATCGTGGTCTGGTGCATCGCGGCTGCACACTTTCTGCACCCTATTTGCACGTTTGGCTTTTTGCAGGGCAAGAAAACCGACATGGCAAAACCAACAAAAAGCAAAGCGAAACATTGTAACACTTTACAAAACAAAAAACTGCCTGACAAAAAAGTTGCTGCACTTTTCGGATTGAAAGAACCAGCAAAAAACGCTATACTTTCGTCAACGGGAGCAAAGGCGCTTGGTGATCGTTCACCAAGCGCCTTTTTTGTACCCTGCGGGGCAGCTTTTTTACGGCTGGGTCAGCACCTCCGGGTCGCCGGGCTTATAGATATGGGTCTTGGTCAGGCGGCGCATGGTGTCCTCGTGGTTGCGGCTGGCGTAGGCGGTGTACAGGATATCCATCACGTTCAGCTGGGAAAGCCGGGAGGACATGGCACCGTTGCGGAACAGGCTCTCGTTGGCAGCCACATACAGCACATGGTCGGCCAGCTGCGCCACCTCCGAGGGGTAGTAGCGGGTCACCGCGATCACCGGTGCGCCGCCCGCCTTCATCTCCTTGATGCACTGGATCATCTCCATGGTCTGCCCGGAGTAGGAGAACACGATGCCCACATCCTGCGCGGTGGCGTTGCGCGCCTGCAAAAGCTGCGAGTGGGAGTCCTCGTTGACCACACAGGGCTTATCCAGCCGCAGAAATTTCAGGTAGGTGTCCTTTGCCACGCACAGCGAGGAGCCGATGCCGAACAACAGCACCGTGCGCGCGTTTGCGATCAGCTCCACGCACTGCTCCAGCTCGTCCAGCAACAGCAGCCGCTGGGTGTCCAGCAGGCTCTGGATGTTCTTGTGGGTCACCTTTTCCACGATCTCCTGCAAACTGTCCTGCGGGGTGATATCCTTTTCCCGGTGGCTGCCGTTCTCCCCAAGGGTGGCAAGCTCCAGCGTCAGGGCGTGGCGCAGCTCCTTGTAGCCTTGAAAGCCGATCACCCGGCAGATGCGCACCACGCTGGAAGGGGAGGAGAAGGAGCGCCGCGCCAGCTCCCGGATGGTGAGGGTGGTGGTCTCGTCCGGGTTGTCCAGAATGAACTGCGCGATCTGCCGCTCGGTGCTGCTGAGGGAGGGCTGCACCTCCCGCAGGCGTAAAAGAACGTTCTGCATATCGATATCTCTGTTGTATTTCAGGATGGATTGAACAAGCTGCACAAAAAAGTCATACTTGTGAGCAAAAATTTCAAAAACAATGCTTGCATAAAACATTGTACCACAAAATAGTCTTTTTGTGGACATTTTGTTTGAAAAAGTTTATACTTTGGTCACAATCACGCCGCAAGGGTGCGGCAGAAAGCGGAAAGTGGAGGTGCAGGAAATGGGCTTGAATCTGAGTGGGATGACCACCGAGACCCGCAACCCGCGCACGATGCAGCTGGACCAGATGTCCCCGCTGGAGATCGTGACTGTCATGAACGAGGAGGACGCCCGGGTACCGCTGGCCATTGCCAAGTGCCTGCCGCAGATCGCGCAGGCGGTGACATGGGCGGCAGAAGCCTTTGAAAAAGGCGGACGGCTGTTCTATATGGGCGCCGGTACCTCCGGCCGCTTGGGCGTGCTGGATGCCGCCGAGTGCCCGCCCACCTTCGGTGTGCCGAAGGAGATGGTGGTGGGGCTGATCGCCGGCGGCGAAAAGGCCTTTATCGAGGCTGTGGAGGGCGCAGAGGACAGCCGGGAGCTGGCTGTTGAGGATCTGAAAGCCCACGGCCTGACCGCAAATGACCTTGTGGTGGGCATTGCCGCCTCCGGCCGCACGCCCTATGTGCTGGGCGGTCTGGACTACGCCAAAAGCGTGGGCTGCCACACTGCCGCCATTGCCTGCAACATCGGCAGCGCCATCGGCAAGGCCGCAGAGCTTGCCATTGAGGTAAATTGCGGCCCCGAGGTGCTGACCGGCTCCACCCGGCTCAAGTCCGGCACGGCGCAGAAGCTGATTTTGAACATGATCTCCACCGGCTCCATGGTGCGCACCGGCAAGGCCTACCAGAACCTGATGGTGGACGTGCAGCAGACCAACGAAAAGCTGCACACCCGCGCCGAGAACATCGTCATCGACGCCACTGGCGTGGAGCGGGAAAAAGCCCGCGCCGCCATTGATGCAGCGGGCGGCAGCGTAAAGACTGCCATTACCATGCTGCTGGCAGACTGCGATGCCGCAGAAGCCGCCCGGCGGCTGGAACGGGCACACGGCCATGTGCGGGAAGCTATCCGGCTGGAAGTGCTGTAAGGCACATTTGCACACCCAAGTTCCTTAGCGGCACAGGCCGCATCGGATATACACCTGTTTTAAAGGAGGACCCACTTATGACGAATGAAGAACTGGTCCGCGCGGCGCTGGAGAAAGTCGGCGGAAAGAGCAACGTTCTCACCGCAACCAACTGCATGACCCGTCTGCGGGTGCGCGTTAAAGATGACGCCAAGATCGACGACGAGGGCCTGAAGGCCATCGAGGGCGTAATGGGCATCGTGCATGACCGTACCGGCTATGTAGAGATCGTGGTCGGCCCCGGCAAGTGCCGCAAGTGCGCAGATATCTGCCGCGACATGGGCATCCCGGCGGACGCCGCCGCTTCCACCGCCAACGACTGGCAGACCAACAAGGCCGCAGTCAAGGCCGGGCAGAAGCAGAGCAAGGTCAAGGAGCTGTTCAAGACCTTTGGCGATATCTTTATCCCCCTGATCCCGGGCGTTGTGGCTTCCGGTCTGTGCGCCGGCATCAACTCCCTGATCGGTCAGGTGGTGCCGAACTACGCCGACATCCCCGCACTGGCCCTTATCAGCACCCTGCTGGGCCTGATGAACACCTGCTTCCTTGGCTACCTGACCGCATGGGTCGGCTACCGCGCAGCCGAAAAGTTCGGCGGCACCCCCATTCTGGGCGGTATGCTGGGCATGATCACCGGTCTGGAGGGCATCAACAAGATCTCTTCCATTCTGGGTCTCTTCAACGAGGCTGTGCCGCTGGATTCCATCCTGCGTGCAGGCCGCGGCGGCGTGCTGGCCGTTGTGCTGGGCGCATGGTGCCTTGTCAAGATCGAGCGCTGGGTGCGCAAGTGGATGCCCGAATCTCTGGACATCGTGTTCACCCCGCTGATCACCATGATCCTGTGCCTTGTGCCTTATATCCTGATCATCATGCCCGCTACCGGCTATGTTTCCACCGCGCTGTGCTGGGTGGTTGAAAAGCTGTGCATGAGCGATATCCTGATCGTGCGCATCATTGCCGGTTATGTTTCCACCGCTCTGTTCCTGCCCATGGTCGCTATGGGTATGCACCACGGTCTGGTCGCTCTGTACTCCGTGCAGCTGGAGAGCTTTGGCTACGTTACCCTGTACCCCGCTCTGGCTATGGCCGGTGCAGGTCAGGTTGGCGCTGCTGTCGCTATCTACTTCAAGGCTAAGAAGTGCGGCAACACCCGCCTGAAGAACGTTATCACCGGCGCACTGCCCGCAGGTCTGCTGGGCATCGGCGAGCCGCTGATCTACGGCGTCACCCTGCCCATGGGCAAGCCCTTCATCAGTGCCGGTCTGGGCGCTGGTTTCGGCGGTGCCTTCGTCATGGCCATGCAGGTGGCTGCTACCGCTTGGGGCCCCTCCGGTCTGCTGGCTCTGTTCGTCATGACCGCCGGCCCTCACGGTGTGGCTGCTTCCGTTGGCTGCTACGCAGTGGGTCTGGTCATCTGCTACATCATGGGCTTTATCGTGACCAATGCAATGGTCTCTGTTGAGGACGTTGCCAATGCTTAAAACACTCGGACGGTCAGTGTATCTGACGCAGTTTGAGGAACAGCGTGCGTCGCTTTCCGCTTTTGCGGCAGGCGGCGCGCCTGTTTTTATCTCACTGCATATCAGCGAAGAATTTGATGCCGCTTACTGCGCCCGCGTGCAGGAAATGTGCGACTTTCTGGCGGCACAGGGCTGGCGCATTCTGGCAGACGTGTCGGAAAAGACCATCCGGCAGTTCGGCTGCGCCGACCTGACCGCGCTGGCAAAGCGGCTGCACCTGTGGGGTCTGCGGCTGGACTACGGCTTCTCGCTGGAGCGGATGTGCGCCCTTGCGCAGCAGCTGCCCGTTGCCGTCAACGCTTCTACCACCACCCCGGAGGTGGCACGGCAGCTGGCGGCAGGCGGCGGCACGGTCATCGCCATGCACAACTTCTACCCCCGCCCGGAGACCGGCCTTGACCCGGAATTTCTGCGCGAGAGCACCGCAGCTTTGCAGGCAGAGGGTTTGCAGGTGTACGGCTTTATCCCCGGCGACGCCCTGCTGCGCGGCCCGCTGTACAAGGGTCTGCCTACGCTGGAAGCCCACCGCACCGCCGCCCCCTCGGCGGCCTTTGCGGACTTGGCGCTGAACTACGGGCTGGATGGCATTTTTGCGGGCGACCCGGAGGTCAGCACCCGGGAGCAGGAGTATATCCGCCACTTCTGCACAACCGGCGAGCTCTGCCTGCCGGTCGCCCTGCGCCCCGGCTACGAGACGCTGTACGACCGCACCTTTACCTGCCGCCCGGATTCGCCCAAAACGCTTGTGCGGTATCAGGAATCCCGGCTCTACTCCTGCTTTGGCAGCACCGTGCAGCCGGACAACTGCACAGAGCGCCGCCGCCGCTGCGTGACCATGGATAACATCGGCTACGGGCGCTACTCCGGCGAGATTCAGCTCATGCGCACCGACCTGCCCGCAGACGAAAAGGTAAACGTCATCGGTGAAGTGCCCGCAGAGTACGACCTGCTGCTGGACTGCATTAAGCGCGGAAAGACCTTCCGCATGGTAAAAACATCATAAAAACAAGCACCGGAGCGTCTGCGGACGCTCCGGTGCTTGCGTTTGGGGGAAGGAACTCCCCCAGTCATCTCGCTGCGCTCGATGACAGCCCCCTCTGGGATGGGGCCTTTGGCATGGCGGTACGGTTTCCGGCTAAAGTGCAAAGTGTCCGGGCGCGCCAGAGGCTCCCTCTCCGAGGGAGCTGGCTTTGCGAAGCAAAGACTGAGGGAGTTCGTTCCAAACCTCTTCTGTGAAAAAAGGGGTTCTGAAAAGTCCGCAGACTTTTCAGAACCCCAAAATTCAAAATATATTTTCCGCTGAATATGCGCAAAGCGAACGCGGCGCGCATTCAGATGGTTTTCTTTCTCGGATACACAAAGGCATCGCGGCGGTACACTGCCACAAGATACGCCGCCATGAAGCACCAGATGATGGGCTCGCACAGGATAACGGCGTTGTAGGCGTAGCGCGGGATGAACACCAGCACAAAGATCACCTTGCCCACTAACTCGATGACGCTGGAAAACAGCGGCAGCACCTTCTGCCCAAGGCTCTGCAAAGCGTACCGGGTGCACAGCAGCACCCCCAGCACCGCGTAGAACGGCGCGTTCCACATCAGATACCGTGCGCCGTTTTCCAGCACGAGGGGCGCGGTGGAACCGGAGATCAGCTGCACCAGCTGCCGGGCAAAAAGCTGCATCAGCACGATGTCTGCCGCCATGATGACCACCGAGCACAGGTACATGGTGCGCATTCCCTTGCGCACCCGCTCCGGCTGAGCGGCGCCCCGGTTCTGGGAGACGAAGGTAGAACCGGCGTTTGCCATGGAGATCAGCGGCATACTGGTAAAGGAGAACAGCTTGCGCGCGGCGGTGTGCCCCGCAATGGTCAGCGTGCCCAGCCCGTTGATGCCGTATTGCAGCACCACCGACCCCGCCGACACGATGCTGCTCATCAGCCCCATGGAGATGCTTTGGCTGAACAGCTCCCAGTACAAATGCTGTCCCACCGCCCAGTGCTTGCGGGCGGGCAGCAGCAGCGGCACGCGGCGCATCACATACAGAATGCACAGCACCACCGAGATGCCCTGCGCAATGACGGTAGCCACCGCCGCGCCCTGCACGCCCATGCCCAGCCCGGCAATGAACCACAGATCCAGTGCCACGTTCAGCCCCGAGCTGATGAGCAAAAACACCAGCGGCATCACGCTATTGCCGATAGCGCGCAGCAGCCCGGCGCACAGGTTATAAAGGAACATCACTAAAACGCCCAAATCGATGACGATGATATACCGGTAGGCGTCCTCTAAAATTTCGGCGGGGGTGTCCAGCAGCTGCAACAGCGGCCGCAGGCCGAAAAAGCCCGCCGCAGTAATGACAAAGCTTGCGCAAAGCCCGATGACCAGCGACCCGGCCACCGTTTTTTTGAGCAGATCCTCGTCCTGCGCCCCGTAGGAACGCGCAGCCACGATGGAAAGCCCGTTGCCGATGCCGATGCCAAAGCCCACCAGCAGCTCGTAGATGGACCCGCAGGAGCCGATGGCGGCAAGTGCGCTATCGCCCAGCACGTTGCCCACGATCATGGTATCCACGGTATTGTACAGCTGCTGGAATAAATTGGACACCAGAATGGGCAGCATGAACAGAAAAAGGTTCTTGAAAATAGGCCCGTGCAGCAGGTCTGCATTCCGGTTGAAGAGGTTTGTTTTCAGGGGTCGCGTCTGGGTCATAGGGTTCCTCCGATTGGTGTTTTACCGCAAAAATTAGCCACAAGGGCGTTGTTTATGCGGGCAGCTGGCTCGCCCTCTCAGTCACCTGCGGTGACAGATTCCCCCTTTTGTCGCTGCGCGACATCTTCCCCCGGAGCGGGGGAAGTCTTTCCTCAAAGGGAGAGCCTCTGGCGAAACCGGAAACTTTGCCGTTATGCCAAGGCCTCTCCCTTTGGGAGAGGTGGATTTGCGAAGCAAAGACGGAGAGGGCGAGGTCGTGTGTCTTTTTGGAGACGGCTGTATGGTTTTAGCTTTTCTCGTGAAAATGCGGTTGGAGCAGCTTGCAGGCCGTTCCAACCGCATTTTTTTATTTTTATAGGGGCTGCTCTTCAAACCCGTTGACAGTCAGCACGGTCAGGGCGGTAAAGCCGGCGGCCTTGATGGCGGCGGCGGCTTCGTCAAAGCCGAAGGTCAGCGCGGCGGTGTCGTGGGCGTCGGCGGTGATGAGCACCCTGCCGCCCAGCTTGTTCCACTCGCCCAGCAGCCATGCGCCGGGGTAGAAGTCCTTGCGGTAGCCCCGGTATACGCCGCCGGTGTTCACTTCCAGAATGCAGTCGTTCTCCCGGGCGGCTTGCAGCGCCCTGAGCGCTGCGGCCTTGTAGCGGGGGGATTCCTCATCAAAGAAGCTGCCGTCCGCGTTCAGCTTTTTGACAAGGTCGATATGTCCCAGAATGTCCGGCTTTTTGGCGGCGATCTTCTCCACCTCGGCAAAATAGGCTTCTACCGCTGCCAGCGGGTCGCCGTCAAAATCGTTGTTGATGCAGTCCCGCAGATCCTCGGGGCGGAAATCGATCTCGTAGTATCTGCCGGTATTTTTGCCGTACAGGTGGTGTGCGCTGCCGATCCAGTAATCAAAGCCGGTGGGCGTGCCCTCGCTCAGCAGGTCCCACTCGATGCCGCACAGGATATCCACCTTGCCCCGGTACTCGTTTTTCAGCTTGGCGATGGTGGCGCGGTACTGCGCGGTGCGGCCGGGGGTCATGCAGTATTCGCGGTCGGGCTTTGTGTAGCTGTGGCCGCTGAAACCAAGGGTGGTCAGCCCCTGCGCACAGGCGGCACCCGCCATCTGCTGCAAGGTGTTCTTGCCGTCACACAGGGTAGAGTGGCAATGTACGCTGGATTTTCTGTAATCTGCCATAGGCTTCTCACTGCATCCTTTCCTGCTTGACCTTGTGGTCGATGACATGGCGCTTTTCCAGCTCCCGGGTCACATCCTCTACGGTGATGCCCGCGCTGACCATCAGCACCAGCACATGATAGGCAAGGTCGCTGATCTCGTAGACCGTCTCGGCCTTGTCCTCTTTTTCGCCCGCAATGATGACCTCGGTGCACTCCTCGCCCACCTTTTTCAGGATCTTCTCCTTGCCCTTTTCAAACAGGTAGGTGGTGTAGCTGCCTGCGGTGGGGGTATCCTTGCGGCCTTTAATAAGCTCGTACAGCCCCTGCCAGCTGAACTGCTTCAGCTCCGGGGAGACATATACCTTGTTAAAAAAGCAGCTTTCAGCTCCGGTGTGGCAGGCGGGGCCGTCCTTTACCACCTCTACCACCAGTGCGTCGGCGTCACAGTCGGCGGTAATGGACACCACCCGCTGCACATTGCCGCTGGTCTCGCCCTTGCGCCAGATCTCCTGACGGCTGCGGCTCCAGAATACGGTGCGCCCCTCGGCAATGGTCAGCGCCAGCGTTTCGGCGTTCATGTAGGCAAGGGTGAGCACCTGCTTTGTGTAGTGATCCTGCACGATGGCGGGGATCAGGCCTTTTTCATCAAATTTCAGTTCCATGACGGTTCTCCCTCCCCGGATGGGGATACTGTGTATTTTATCGTATTCAAGACAAAAATGCAAGGTGTTTTTGTGCTTTTTATAGCCGCATCTCCACGCCGTTGGCGTTCAGGTACTCTTTCAGCTCCCGGATGCCCAGCAGCTTCTGGTGGAAGATGCCCGCCGCCAGCCCGGCATCGATGCCCTTGTGGTGGAACAGCTCCAGAAAATCCTCTTTTTTGCCCGCGCCGCCGCTGGCAATGATGGGGATATTTACCCGGGCAGCCACCGCGTCCAGCATTTCAAGGTCGAAGCCGTTACGCACGCCGTCGGTGTCGATGCTGTTCAGGCATATTTCGCCCGCGCCGTGGGCAGCGCACCAGCTGATCCAGTCCAGCGCATCCCGGCCGGTATCCTCGCGCCCGCCCTTGGCGAACACCCGGAACTGTCCGTTCACCCGCTTCACGTCTGCGGAAAGCACCACGCACTGGTCGCCGTAGCGCTGCGCGGCGGCGGGGATCAGCCCGGGGTCCTTCAGCGCACCGGAGTTGACGCTTACCTTATCCGCGCCGCATTTCAGCACCCGGTCAAAATCCTCCAGTGTGTTGATGCCGCCGCCCACGGTCAGGGGAATAAAAATCTCTCCCGCCACCCGGGTCAGGATGTCGGTAAAGAGGGCGCGTCCCTCAAAGCTGGCGGTGATATCGTAAAACACCAGCTCGTCCGCCCCGGCGGCGTTGTACAGCCGTGCCATCTCCACCGGGTCGGCCACGTCCTTGATGCCCTCAAAGTTCGTGCCCTTGACCACCCGGCCGTTGCGCACGTCCAGACAGGGGATGATGCGTTTGGTTATCATAAAGCTCCCTCTTTCTCAGTCCTGCACCAGCTGCACGCAGCGGGCAAGATCCAGCGCACCGGTGTACAGGCTTTTGCCCAGAATCGCCGCTGCCGTGCCCATCTGCTGCAATTCCAGCAGCTCTGCCTCGGAGGAGATGCCGCCGCTGGCGGTAAAGGCTACCCCGGGCACCTCTGCCGCAAGCTGACGGTAAAGGCTCAGGTTTGTGCCCTGCATCGCGCCGTCACAGGCAATGTCGGTGTAGATGATGGCGGTGCAGCCGGCCTCTGCCAGCCGCTTGCAGAAGGCAACGCCCGGCTCGGCGCTGACCTCCTTCCAGCCGTGGATGGCCACATAGCCGTCCTTGGCATCCACGCCCACGGCAATTTTGTCGCCGTATTTTTGCAGCATCCGGGCGGTAAAGGCAAAATCTGTCACCGCCACGCTGCCCAGAATGCAGCGCCCCACCCCGAGGGAAAGGTATTTTTCAATGCGCTCCTCGGTGCGGATGCCGCCGCCTACCTCGATGTACAAACCGCCCTGCTTTGCCAGCGCGGCAATGGTGTCGTAGTTGGAAAGGGTGCCGTCCTTGGCACCGTCCAAGTCCACCACATGAAGATTTTTTGCCCCGGCGGCCACAAAGCTGCGTGCCTGTGCGCAGGGGTCCTGCCCGTAAACGGTCATGCGGTCGTAGTCGCCCTGTGTCAGGCGCACCACCTGCCCGCCGCGCAGGTCAATGGCTGGAAATAGCTGCATACATTATGACCCCTCTCGTGAAAATGCGTTTGGAGCGGCCCGCAGGCCGCGACAAACGCGAAATTAAAAATAATTTTTCCGCTGAATATGCCCAGAGTGCAACAACGATGACCGCCGCCAGTGGCGGAAGCAGGGAGGAGTTGTTGGGGCAGCGGCCAGCAAGACGCAAGTGCCGCCCAAGGCACGATGCGGATGCTGGGTGCCGCAACCCGATAGCGGAGGGCATTTAAAATCGTTTTGCTCGGTGCCTGAGAGGGCGTGCCCGCTCACAATTCGCTGAACGCCTTGAGGATCCGCAGACCGGTGTCGCCGCTCTTTTCCGGGTGGAACTGGGTGCCGTACACCCGCCCCGCCCGCACTGCGCCGGTGACCGGGATGGAATAATCGCTGACGGCAAGGGTGCTTTCGGCGCAGTTTTTGCCGTAGTAGCTGTGGACGTAGTACACATACTCGCCCTCGCGGATGTAGCGGAACAGCGGGTCATCCTTTACGATGTGCAAAGCGTTCCAGCCCATCTGCGGCACCTTCAGCCCTTTGTCCGTAAGGTCGGGCCCCAGCGGGCAGACCTTGCCTTTGATAAAGCCCAGCCCGGCGTGCTCGCCGTATTCGTAGCTTTTTTCAAACAGCAGCTGCATCCCAAGACAGATGCCCAGCAGGGGCTTTTCTTCTGCCTGCTCCTTCAGCACCGGCACAAGGCCGGTGGCGGTAAGCTTTGCCATGGCATCCCCGAATGCGCCTACCCCCGGCAGGATAAGCCGGTCGGCGGCGCGGATGGCATCGGCATCGGCGGTGACCACCGCCTGCAGCCCCAGCTGCTGCAAGCTGGAGCGCAGGCTGAACAGGTTGCCCACCCCGTAATCAAGAATGGCGATCATACCAGCAGTCCTTTCGTGGAGGGGATCTCGTCCCGGTGTGCCGCGTCGATGCGCACAGCTTCGGCCAGCGCGTGGCCCGCGCCCTTGAAGCAGGCTTCCAGAATGTGGTGGGTGTTCTCGCCCGCAAACTGCACAAAATGGACGGTGGCGGGCACGCTGCGGGCAAAGCCGTACCAGAACTCCTTGGCGCACTCCACGTCAAAATCGCCCACCTTTTCGGTCTGGCAGCGGATGTCCCAGTTCAGGGTGCATCGGCCGGAAAGATCCACCGCGCACAGCACCAGCGCTTCGTCCATGGGCAGGTAGAAGCTGCCGTAGCGGCAGATGCCGCGCATCTCGCCCAGCGCCCGGGCAAAGGCCTGTCCCAGCGCAATGCCTACATCCTCGGTGGTGTGGTGGTAGTCCACCTGCACATCGCCGTGGCAGGTGAGCACCAGATCAAACCGTCCGTGCCGGGCAAACAGTTCCAGCATATGGTTCAGAAAGCCGCATCCGGTGTCGATCTCGTAGCGGCCGGTGCCGTCCAGATCAAGGGTCAGCTCGATCTGGGTCTCGTTGGTGCTGCGTTCCAGCGTTACCATGCGCTCTGCCATTGTCACACCTCCAGTATCTTGTCCACGGCGTCCATCAGCGCCTGCATCTGCTCCGGCGTGCCGATGGTGATGCGCAGCCAGTTTTCAATGCGCGGCGCATCAAAATGCCGCACCAGAATGCCGTTTTCCTTTAACTTTTTGTATAGTATGCCGCCACTTATCCGTTCTGTGCTGGCAAATACAAAGTTTGCGCGGCTGTCCAGTACGGTAAAGCCCCGGTCAGTCAGCTGCTGCATCGTCCATGCGCGGGTGTCCATAATGGCGGCGCGGGTCTTATCAAAGTAGGCGGTATCTTCCAGCGCAGCCTGCCCGGCCTTCAAAGTCAGGCGGTTGATGTTGTAGGGGTTCAGGCTGAACTTGACCCGGTTCAGGTCAGCGATCAGCGCCGCGCTGCCCATGGCAAGCCCCAGCCGCGCACCCGCCAGCTGCCGGGATTTGGAGAAGGTCTGCACCACCAGCAGGTTGTCGTATTGGTCAATTAAAGGCACACAGCTCTCGCCGCCAAAGTCCACATAGGCTTCGTCCACAATGACCACGCTGTCCGGGTTCGATTGCAAAATGCCCTCGATGGCATCCCGGGGCAGGCACAGTCCGGTGGGGGCGTTGGGGTTTGCGATGACGATGGTCTCGTGCAGACCGTGGTAATCGGCGGGGTCAAGGGTGAAGTCCTCTTTTAACGGGATGATATGGGTGGGGATATGCAGCAGGCCGCACCACACGCCGTAGCAGCCGTAGGTGATATCCGCAAAGGCCAGCGGGTGATTTTCGTCACAGAAGGCCCGCAGCGCAAAGAACAGGTTCTCGTCGCTGCCGTTGCCGGGCATGACCTGGGAAGGCTGCAAGCCGAAATGCGCCGCCGCCGTGCGCAGCAGCTGGGCACAGGCGGGGTCGGAGTAAAGGCGCAGCTTTTCCACCTCGGCTTCGCTTACGGCTGCCACCACCCGGGGCGACGGCAGATAGGGACTTTCGTTGGTGTTTAGTTTGATGTATTGCTGATCCTGCGGCTGTTCTCCCGGCGTATAAGGGGTGACAGTGGACAGGGCAGGGGAAAGAAAACGGCTCATAATGGTTTCCTCTTACTTCTCATACCGGATGGTCACGCTGCGGGCGTGGGCGTGCAGACCCTCGCGCTCGGCAAAGTCTGCAATGCGGGGCGCAACGGCTTCCAACGCGTCCCGGGTGTAGTAGATGAAGCTGGACTTCTTGACGAAATCGTCCACGCCCAGCGGGCTGGAAAAGCGTGCGGTGCCGCTGGTGGGCAGGGTGTGGTTGGGGCCCGCAAAGTAATCGCCCAGCGCTTCCGGCACGTTGCGGCCAAGGAAGATGCTGCCCGCGTTGCGGATCTCGTTCAGCACCCCGAAGGGGTCCTCCACGCACACCTCCAAGTGCTCCGGTGCGATGATGTTGCAGGCTTCAATGGCCTTGTGCAGGTCGGTGCAGAGGATGATCTTGCCGTTGTCGTCCACGCTGGCGCGGGCAATGGCGGCGCGGGGCAGCTGCGGGATCTGTACTTCCAGCTCTGCCTGTACCGCCTTGGCAAGGGCTTCGCTGTCGGTGACAAGCACCGGGCTTGCCAGCCTGTCGTGCTCGGCCTGACTCAACAGGTCTGCCGCCACCCACGCGGGGTTGCAGCTGCCGTCTGCCAGCACCAGAATTTCGCTGGGGCCTGCGATCATATCAATGCCCACCTTGCCGAACACCTTGCGCTTGGCGGTGGCAACGTAGATGTTGCCGGGGCCAACGATCTTATCTACCGCCGGGATGCTCTGGGTGCCGTAGGCCAGTGCCGCCACAGCCTGTGCGCCGCCGGTCTTGAAAATTTTAGTTACTCCGGCGGTGGCGGCAGCGGCCAGAATGACCGGGTTCACCTTGCCGTCCTTCCCGGCGGGGGTGGTCATGACGATCTCGGACACCCCTGCCACCTTGGCGGGGATGACGTCCATGAGCACGGTGGAAGGGTACGCCGCCGTGCCGCCGGGCACATAGACACCGGCCTTTTCAATGGGAGTATATTTCTGCCCCAGTACAATGCCGGGGCGGTCATTCATCACAAAATTCTTGTGCACCTGCTGGCGGTGGAACTGCTCGATGTTCTCCGCCGCATGCCGCAGGGTCTCGAGGAAATAGGGGTCCATGCCCGCAAAGGCTTCGTCGATCTCCGCCTGCGTCACCTGTAAATTTTCGATAGTTGCACCGTCAAATTTCAGGGCGTAGTCCTTCAGGGCGTCGTCGCCCCGGGCGCGCACGTCCGCAATGATGGCGTCCACCACGTCCTCTACGTTCTTTTCGGCGCGGATGTCCCGGTTCAGAATCTCTTCCGGCTTCAGCTCGTCAAAATTATACAGCTTGATCATTTCTCTTCCTCCTGCTTGTGCAAGGTGTCGCGCAGCTTTTCCAGCATGGTGTCCATCTGCCGGTGCTTGAACTGGTAGCTGGCCTTGTTGGCGATGAACCGCGCCGAGATGGGCATGAACTCGGTGACCACCTGCAGGCCGTTCTCCCGCAGGGTGGTGCCGGTCTCCACGATGTCCACAATGACATCCGAAAGCCCAAGGATGGGTGCCAGCTCAATAGAGCCGTTCAGCTTGATGATATCGATATCCCGCCCCATGGAGGCGTAGTAGCGCTTTGCAATGTTGACGAACTTGGTGGCCACCCGCACCGGGCGGCTGGGGTCGTCCCGGTAGCCCGCCGGTGCGGCTACGCACATCCGGCAGCGGCCAAGGCCGGTGTCCAGCAGCTCGTACACATCGGCGGCGGCTTCGGTCAGGATATCCTTGCCCACGATGCCTACATCGGCAGCGCCGTGCTCCACATAGATAGCCACATCACTGGGCTTGACCAGAAAATACCGGATGCCCGCCGCAGGGTTCTCCACCACCAGCTTGCGGGTGGCGTTGTAGTCCTCCGGGCAGCCGTAGCCGATGCCCGCCAGCAAATTGTAGACCTTGTCGCCCAGCCGCCCCTTGGGCAGCGCCACGTTCAGCATCACCTTGCCGGTGTCCTGATGCTGTACCGGCGGCATCGCGTTCAGCCGGTCCAACTCGTCCAGATACACCGCAAAGCCGATAGCACCCGCCCCGGGGGTGAACTTTTGCAGCAGTAAATCGTACCGTCCGCCCTTCAGCAGCGGGCGGGGCAAAGCCTTGAGATAGCCCTGAAACACAAGGCCGTTGTAGTATTCCATCTCACCGGCTAAGGTCAAGTCCAGCCGGATGCTGCCGCCCGCCTTTCCCAGCGTGGGCGCCAGGGCGGTCAGCTCTGCCACAGCGGCGGTCATGGCGGGGTTGCGGCAGAGCGCCGCCGCCTTGGAAAGGGTAGCAGCGTAGCCGCCGGAAAGTTCCAGCACCCCGCACAAGGCGTCCGCCGCTGTTTCGGAAAGCCCCGCAGAAAGCGCGGCGGCACGCAGCTCGTGGGCATTTTTCTGCCGCAGCTTTTCCAGCAGCTGCGCCCGGGCGGCTTCCGGTACGCCCAGCGCATCGAACAGGCCGAACAGGTAGCCCATGTGGCTGACTTCCAGCACCCACTCTGCGCCCAGCGCCGCCAGCGACTGCGCCGCCAGACACACCGCCTGCTGCACCTCGGCTTCGCCCACAGCGCCCAGCAGCTCCAGCCCCATCTGGGAGATCTCTTTAAAGGTGTGGCTTTCGGCAGAGGGACGGTAGACGTTCTCGTGGTAGTAGTACCGCAGCGTCTCGCCCGGCACGGGCTGCGCCGTCTTGGCGATGGACAGGGTCACATCCGGCTTGAGCGCCAGCAGACGGCCGTCCAAATCGGTAAAGGTGATGACCTGCTCCGACGACAGAAAGCTGCGGTTCTCCTGATACAGGCTGTACTCCTCGAACCGTCCCATGTGGTACTTGCGGCAGCCTGCCGTCTCGTACAGGCTGCGCAGCGCAAAGGAGGCGTGCTCCTTTGGCTGCAGATGCTCCAGACTGAACTCCATCCTGCTCCCTCGTTTCTTTCCTTTTCCCGTGTTTCTTTCCCTGCACCGGCACAATTCCGGCGTCTCTATACACAAAAACATCCGGCGCGGCATCCTCCGCGCCCATAGTATGAAAGGCTTCTGTCCTTATTTTACTTTATCTAGGTAAAGTTGTAAAGCGTGAAAGTGAACGTCTTTTCCATTCTTATCCTACAATTTTTCAGTGCGTTTGTACAGAAAGGCGAAAATTTTTCACCCCACCATACGCACAGGTGATGGAAGGAAAAAACAAAAGGGGGATACAAACCCCTTCTGTGAAAAAAATAGTTCCGAAACGCCCACAGGCGTTTCGGAACTGCAAATAAAACTATTTTCTGCTCACCCCAGCTGGCTCTGGGTCAGGGACATCCGCTGGTAGGCAATGCGCGGCGTGCCGTCCGCCACATGAATGATGCCGCAGCGGGTAAAGCCCTCACTTTCCAGCAGATGCTGCATCACCTTGTTGTCGGCGTGGGTATCGGCGCGCAGGCTCTCGCAGTGCTCCAGACACCACTCCACCACTGCTTTGCCCACGCCCTTGCTCTCGCCCGCCGAAGCCAGCCGGTGCAGTGTGCCATAGGGCAGGGTGTCGTTGAGCCACTGTCCGTCCTCGATGGTCTGATAGGTGGGGTCCTCGCCAAGGACAAAGGCAAACACCGCCTGCATCCGGCCATTGATCATGTACACGAACAGCCGGTTGGTGTCGATATCCTCCTCCAGCAGCTCCGGGGTAGGGTAGTTGTCCCCCCACTGGGTGGGGTTGCCGTTTTTCGCCATGAAATCCCGCGCACGGGCATAGACTTCAAGGATCTTTGCCATATCCGCTCTTACTGCTCCGCGAAACATATCCACTCATCCTCTCTTGCCCGCGCCCTGCCGCGCGGGGTGCATTTTATTCAGTATAACACAATTTTCCATAAAGCACCAGATTTTTCTCCATTTTGCGGCAAAGACAGACCGCCGTGCGCGGGGCGGCAGCACGGCGGTCGGGGGCAGCAAACCAAGAGGGGATTCATGCGCTGGGGCGGCGGGGAGCAGTGCCGGTGCGCACCATACGGTACTCCCGGGGGCTCAGGCCGTAGCGCTCGTGGAACAGGCGGTAGAAGTAGCTGGTGTTCTCGTACCCCACCTGCGCAATGATCTGCTGGATATTCAGGTCGCTGCGGCGCAGCAGCCGCGCGGCAGTCTCCATGCGGTGCTTTTGCAGCAGCTCTTTGTAGGTGCGCCCGGTCTGGGCGCGCACGCACTCGCTGACATACGCCAGCGAAACACCATAAGCCCTTGCCACGTTGGAAAGGCTGGCCTCACGATAATTTTGGGTGATCTCCTGCAGCGCCGCCTGCACCAGTGCATCGCGGCTCACGGCCTCCATGCGGGCGGGCTGCGTGGAGCGTTCAAGCTTTGCCATCATTGTATCTGTCCTCCGTAACGGTGCGGCTGGCGGGGGACTGGGGGGAAGCCGGACCACCCGCCGCACGATAACTGCGGAGCCCTTTCCGGGCTCTTATACCCTGAATACGAATCACCCGCCGCAAACATTGCAGAAAAGATAAAAATTTTTTAGTCAATTTTCGTTGTAGAGAGGGCGGACGATTTGGAATGCGCTCCGCGTTCGCTTTGCGCATCTTCAGCGGAAGAATTATTTTAAATTTCGCGTTTGTCGCGCTCTGCGGAGCGCTCCAAACGCATTTTCACGGGAGGGGTCGTAACGGCAAGCGGCATTTGCAGCGCCGCTTTCTGCGAAAGCGCGGCGCTGCGGGAAAGCTTCCTCGCCCTCTCAGGCGCTAACGCGCCAGATTCCCCTTTTTGTCGCTGCGCGACATCTTCCCCCGGCGCGGGGGAAGTCTTTCCTCAAGGGGAGAGCCCTTGGCATGGCGGTACAGTTTCCGGCTAAAGTGCAAAGTATACGGTCTCGCCAGAGCCTCTCCCTTTGGGAGAGGTGGCACGGCGTAAGCCGTGACGGAGAGGGCGAGCCCGTTTGAAAATTTTCCCACAGAAAAAGGCTGCCTGCCGGGTGGCAGACAGCCTTTTCCAGAAGAAAATAAGGAAAACACGCGCCCAAAAGGGCAGAGTGAGTATCAGAACATACTTTCGTCCTTGTAGCGCCCGGTGCGCACGAACTGCACCCACTCGGCCACGTTCACGGCGTGGTCGCCGATGCGCTCCAGATACTTGATGACCATCAAAAGATCCAGCGCGGCGTCCACCTTGGCGGGGTCGGCGGCGATCTCCTGTGCCAGCGTATGCTTGATGGCGTTGAAGTCGTAGTCCACGGCGTCGTCTGCGGCGATGACGCGGCGGGCGGCGATCTCGTCCTCGGCGGTCAGGGCGTCCATGGCGTCTATGATCATCTGGTAGGCCTTGCGTCCCATGGCAATAGCCTGACTGACGGCGGGGTCTCTCTCCTTACGCACGGTGACGAGATGTGGGATGATCTCGGCGATATCCGAAGCGTGGTCGCCCATGCGCTCGATATCGGTGACCACCTTCATGGCGGTGGAAATGTGGCGCAGGTCGCCCGCTACCGGCTGCTGACGCAGCAGCAGAGCCATGCAGCGGTGCTCAATGTCCCGCTCCATGTTGTTGATGCGGTCATCCCCCTGCACGATCTTCTGGGCGGCTACGGTGTCGGCGGTGCACAGCGCTTCCAGCGCGTTCTCCACGGCCTCGGCGGCGTTCTGCCCCATCTCCACCAGCGCGGTCCTGAGGGCTTCCAGATCGCTGTCGTATTGTTTGCGAATGCTCATTGCTTTGTTCCTCCCTGCATTAACCGAACCGGCCGGAGATGTAGTCCTCGGTGCGCTTGTCCCGGGGCGTGCTGAAGATCTGGTTCGTGGGGCCAACCTCCACCAGCTCCCCCAGCAGGAAGAAGGCGGTGCGGTCGCTGATACGGGCAGCCTGCTGCATATTGTGGGTGACGATGACCACGGTGTAGTTCTTTTTCAGCTCGTTCATCAGCTCCTCCACCTTCATGGTAGAGCCGGGGTCCAGTGCGCTGGTGGGCTCGTCCATCAGCAGCACCTCGGGCTTGACCGCCAGTGCCCGGGCGATGCAAAGACGCTGCTGCTGCCCGCCGGAAAGGCCAAGGGCGCTCTTTTTCAGGCGGTCCTTTACCTCGTCCCACAGGGCGGCGCCCCGCAGCGAACTTTCCACCAGTTCGTCCAGCTCGGCCTTATTGCGCACGCCGTGCAGCTTGGGGCCGTAAGTGATGTTGTCGTAGATGCTCATGGGGAAGGGGTTCGCCTTCTGGAATACCATGCCCACGCGGCGGCGCAGGTCGGTCAGCTCCATCTCGCGGGCAAAGATATCCGCGCCCTTCAGCCGTACATCGCCCTCGATGCGCACGCCCGGCACAAGGTCGTTCATGCGGTTGAGGGTCTTTAAAAAGGTGGACTTGCCGCAGCCGGAGGGGCCGATGAGTGCGGTGATCTCCCGCTCGCCCACGTCCAGCGAAATGCTCTTCAGCGCCTTGAAGTCGCCGTACCAGAGGTTCAGATCCTTTGCCGATATCACCGGCACATTCGTGTTTTCCATAGAGTACCTCATATTTTATAGGACGATCGCGTTTTTTCAGCATCCTCGCCCTCTCCGTCATTGCTTGCGCAATGCCACCTCTCCCAAAGTGAGAGGCCTTGGCAGTCCATGCGAAGCTTTCGGTTTCGCCAGAGGCTCTCCCTTTGGGAGAGCTGTCGAGACACGAAGTGCCGAGACTGAGAGGGCGAGGCCGCTATCAAATATCTGCAATCTTTTACTGCTTCTGTTTCAGTTTCGTTTTCGCCAGACGTGCTGCCAGATTGATCAGCAGCACCAGCACCAGCAGCACTGCGCCGATGCCCCATGCGGAGGTGAAATCGCCGTCCTCAAAGGCGCGCAGATACAGCAGCACCGACAGGGTAGCGCCGTTGGAGGTGTAGGCTTTGAACACGCTCTTGGCGATCACCTCTGCCGCACCGGCGGTGAACAGCAGCGCGGCGCTTTCGCCCACGATGCGTCCTACCGCCAGAATGCAGCCGGTGACGATGCCGTCAATGCTGCAGGGCAGCACAATGGTGCGGATGATGTGCCACTTGCCCGCACCCAGACCCATGGCACCCTCACGGTAGCCCTGCGGCACCGTTTTGAGGGATTCCTGTGTGGTGCGGATGATGGTGGGCAGGTTCATCACTACCAGTGTCAGGCTGCCGGACAAAAGACAGGTCTGGAAGCCCAGCGCCTGACTGAACACCAGCATACCCACCAAGCCGTAGATGATGCTGGGGATACCCGCCAGCGTTTCGTTGGTGAACTCGATGACCTCGATGAGCCGCCGGTTGGAAGCATATTCGGTCAGGTAGACCGCCGCACCCACGCCCAGCGGCAATACGATGAGTAATGTCAGCAGGATGACATACAGGGTGTTGAGGATGGCGGGCAGAATGCCGTCCGTCTTTTTCAGCACACTGGCGGTAGTGGAAAGAAACTTCCAGCTGATGTGGGGGATGCCCCGCACCAGCACCATGCCGATGATACCGGCAACCAGTACCATCACCAGCACTGCGCTGGCCCAGACCAGCACGGTCATCACCCGGTTCCATGCCCGGCGGGAGGGCGAAAAGCCGTTATTCATCGCGGTTTCCTCCCTTCAGTACCACATTCAGCACAACATTGATGAGCATGATGAACACGAACAGCACCAGCGCGATGCTGAACAGTGCCTGCCGCTGCAAGCCGCCGGCATAGCTCATTTCCTTGGCGATGGCGGTGGTCAGCAAAGTAACGCTGCGGAACAGGCTGTCCGGCATATTGGGGCTGTTGCCCGCCACCATCATCACGGCCATGGCTTCGCCAATGGCGCGGCCAATGCCCAGCACAACGCCTGCGGCAATGCCGCTTTTCGCCGCCGGAATGCTGATCTTGAACCATGTTTCGGTATCGGTAGCGCCCAGCGCCAGACTTCCCTGCTCATACTCCGGCGGCACGGCGTTGAGCGCCGTCACCGACACGGACACGATGCTGGGCAGGATCATGATGGAAAGCACCACGATGGCGCTGAGCAGGCAGGCACCGGAAGCCTTGCCGAAAGCTTTTGCCACGGCGGGCACCAGCACCTGCATACCCAAAAGGCCGAACACCACGCTGGGGATGCCGGACAGCAGCTCGATGGCGGTGACCACCACGGTGCGCAGCTTTGGGTCTGCGGCCTTGGAGAGGAACACTGCCGTCAGCAGGCCGATGGGCACGCCGATGATGGTAGCGCCCAGCGTGCCGTAGACACTGGACAGGATGAAGGGCAGGATGCCGAACAGCGGCTCTGCCGCAGTGGACGCCCATTTTGTGCCGAACAGGAACTTGCAAATGCCGATTTTATGGATAGCCGGCACGCCGGAGACCACCATGTACACCGAGATGAGCACCACACAGCACACCGCCAGCATTCCGCACAGGAAGAAGATGAAATTCATCACCGCTTCCAGCAAGTCGGCGGGGGTGCGGGGCAGCCGCACCCGGCGCAGAGAAGAGGTTGTATTTTTCATAACGTGATCCTATAAAAAGCCGCACCAGCCCAGCCTTTTAGGGCAGGCCGGCGCGGCGGGGTATTTTGTGAACGGCCTCGCCCTCTCAGTCTCGGCACTTCGTGTCTCGACAGCTCTCCCAAAGGGAGAGCCTCTGGCGAAACCGGAGACTTTGCATGGACTGCCAAGGCCTCTCACTTTGGGAGAGGTGGCATTGCGCAAGCAATGACGGAGAGGGCGAGCCCGCTAACCGTTACTCGTTCACGGGCACAGCGCCTGCGGTGCGGATGAGGTCGGCAGCGTCCTTGCTGGTGGCAAAGTCCACAAAGGCCTGTGCCTGCTCAGACAGGGCAACGCTCTTGTTGGTAACGAACACGAAGGGACGCTGGATCTTGTAGCTGCCATCTTTCACGGTGTCCTCGCTGCACTCCACACCCTCCACGGTGACCATGGCGACAGTATCGCCCACAGCGGACAGAGAAGCGTAGCCGATGGCCAGCGGGTTTGCTTCCACGGCGCTGATGACAGCGCCGGTAGCGGTCAGCTCCTGTGCGTACTTGCAGCTGTCCTTCACGTCCACGATGCTCTCAAAGCCATCGCGGGTGCCGGAACCGGCCTCACGACCCACCAGAACGATCTCGCCGTCGTCGCCGCCGACATCCTTCCAGTTGGTGATCTCGCCGGTGAACATCTTCTTGAGCTGCTCCACGCTCAGGTCAGCGACCTTGCTGTCCTTGCTCACGATGATGGCGATGCCGTCCAGCGCCACAATGGTGCCGTCCACATCGTTCTTCTCATCGTCCTTCAGGGCGCGGGAGGACAGGCCGATGTCCAGCGTCTTGTCGGTAGCGCCGGTGATGCCAGCGCCGGAACCGGTGGGGTCGTAGCTGACGGTAACGCCCGGCTCGACCTCGGCAAAGCCCTCGGTCAGGGCAGCAATGACGTTCTTCATGGAAGTAGAACCGCCGGTCGCAACGTTGCCGCTCAGGGTGCCGGCTGCCTGCCCGGCAGCGGAAGAAGCGGTGGTGGAAGCAGAAGCAGCGGTGCTGGATGCGGAAGAAGCAGAACCGCCGCAGGCAGTCAGAGCAGCAGCCGCAGCAGCTGCACCGCAAACGGTCAGGAACGAACGACGAGAGATCTTTTTCATGATAGAATTTCCTCCATTAAAAACCCGGGCGCCCGCCCGGCACTGTCTTTTTGTGTTTTCCTTGGGAACGGCCTTATTCTACCGCTTTGCCGCCCTTGCCGCGACCATGGACGTGCAAAAAGTGCGTAAAACTTTGTGCACAATGCCAGCCCCAATGTAAAGAACAGGTAATGCGGCACAAAACAAAAGCCGCCGGGCACTCCTGTTTCCAGAAGTGCCCGGCGGCGGGATGTATTGGGTTTTACTCTACGCGGCCTGTTACGTTTTTGCCGTTGTTCCCGTAGAGGAACACAGCGGTTTTGCCATTGTAGCGCACGCGCAGCTCATAGGTGCCGGGACTGTTCTTTTCCGGGATGCGCTCCTTGGTCTCCAGATAGAACTTCTGCGAGCCATTGTAGACGACCGTCTGTCCCGGCGCTGCGATCAGCTCGTTCCGCTTGAAATACAGCGTTTCCTCTGTATCTGACTCGCGGAAGATGCAGGTGATGTCCTCCGGCTTGATGACCACCTTTTCAGCGCTGTTGTTCTGGACGGTGAACTCTGTGCAATAGGTCAGTGCAAAATTATCGCCGCCGCCCAGAAACGGTGTTGCACAGATAAAGGTGACATCACCGATCTTGGCTACGCCGCTGGTCTTGTCGACTACGGTATCCCCGCAGCCGGTCAAAGCCCCTGCGGCGGTCAGCACCAGTGCCCCGGCGCTGAGCTTGAGAAATGTTCTGCGGTTGATCATAGCGATGCACCTCCTGTATTAGGCAGCTTGCGTTCAATTACGCAAGCTTGGAATCCTTCTTAAAAGTATAGCCTTCGTAAACACCGGTATAGGTCTCGGTGGGGTCAACGCCAACCGTAAGCTTGATCTCTGCGGTATGTGCTTCCATTGCCTGATAGAGATTTTTCTGGCTCTCATCCAGACGGAAGGTCAGAATGCCCGTTCTACGCTCACCCTTTTTCATGACCAGCGTGATATTGCTCAGCAAATCTCCACCCTGCAACGCGACTTTCTGACCGTTGATCTTAAGCATAAATACGGATTTTGCAGGGAAACTAAAGCCATTGGAATTATCCAGATTATGAACACGCACAGTCACTGCGAAATCTGCATACCAAGATTTCCCGGTACCTATACCCTGATCATAAGGGACGGCGCTCCATTCGCCCACAGCAACCGTAAAGCCACCCAGATCAGTGCCATCGTCACCGCCACTGCAGCCGCCCAGCAGTCCGGTCATAGATACTGCCGCTGCCACCGCAGCAGAGGTCTTTAAAAAGGAACGGCGATCCATCTTCATAGCCATAATAAAAACCCTCCTCAAAAGCTTTTTTGTACCCTAAGAGTACCACATTTTACCACGTTGTCAACTATCGGAATTTAGGTTTCACCATTTTATCGTACCTTAAATATAATAGCGGGACACTGCCGCTCCGCACTGCTTTTTCTGCCCGACGGGAGCGTGCGCCGCCGGGTATGCTCCGCACGCCGGTTTTGGGGCAGAGCACTGCCGGCTGCAAACGCTGCACAGCAGCACCCAGTCATAGGCGGCGCGCACCGGCTTCCGCCGAATGCTGTGCGCCGGAAAATCTCTCCCGCCGCAAATCCGGGCGCTTGCGCGGGAATTTCCGCTTTTTTCGGCGCTGCTCTTGCTTTTTGCAGTCAATTGTGGTAATATTATTCGGCAGTATTGTTTTGCTGCGGAATATGCGCTCGTAGCTCAGCCGGTAGAGCATCTGACTTTTAATCAGAGGGCCAGGGATTCGAGTTCCCTCGAGCGCACCAAAATCCCACGAAGAATCGTAAGATTCCTCGTGGGATTTTTCATTTTCTGGGGCTCTGCACACTTTTGCACACCGGCGGGAAGTTTAAATTCCGTCAACCTGCCCAAAATACGCCCTGAAAAGTTTACTTGACGTGATTTTAAAATCAATATATAATTGGGTTAGAAACCAATTATGGAAAAGGATGATTTCCAATGGCGCGCAGATACGACAGCAAAGAAGCAAAACGGCGGATACTGACCGCCTGTGTCCGGCTTTTTCTGGAAAAAGGCTACACGAACACCAAGGTTGCAGAAATTTTAAAGGAAGCAGATGTTTCTGCCGGGTCGTTCCAGAATATTTTCCGCACCAAGGACGGTGTGCTGACCGAGCTGATCGGCATGATGTTCAGCAGGCAGTTCGGCGCGGTAAGGCCGCTGGCGGCAAACGCCCCCTCGCCGGTGTACCTCTACGCGGTGGAAACGGCTTTGCAGCTGGCGATGACCGAGCTGAGCGAGAATCTGCGGGATATCTATGTGGAAGCGTACACCTTCCCCGCCACGGCGGAGATCATTCACCGCAGCACCACGGCCGAGCTGCAGGCGGCGTTCAGCGCGTATCTGCCCGGGTGCGCCGAGTGCGATTTCTACGAGATGGAGCTGGGCACGGCTGGCATGATGCGCGGCTACATGGCACGGCGGTGCGACCCCTACTTTACGCTGGAGCGCAAAATACGGCGGTTCCTGAGCATGAGCCTGAGTGCGCTGCAGGTCCCCGCGCAGGAGCGCGAGCAGGTCATCGCTTTTGTGGCGGAGATCGATATGCTTGCCCAGGCGCGGAAGGTGGTAGATGCCGTGCTTGCATCGCTGTCCGTGCAGTTTGATCTGAAAGGATAACAAGGTTTGATGACAAGGAGGGAGCAACATGAAAAAATGGCTGATCCGGTGTTTGACGGTGCTGGCAATGGTGTGCCTGATACCGGGGATCGTGTTAAAAGCGGCGGCAGAAACAGTCCCGGTGTACTGCGCCTTCTGTGGGATTAGGGAAGAACGTGAGGTTCGCAGATACGAAAAATATGATTCGGCCTATCATAAGGTTTGTGTAGATGCATGCCAGAACTGCCACAAGGATGGCAATGTTACGCATTTACAGGTACATACCGGCGGTACCCAAGGTCCCACCTGCACCGAGGGCAAAATCTGTGAAGATTGCGGCGCGGAATACGACATCCCCGGTCACGCATGGGGCGAGTGGAATCCTAACGGCGACGGCACGCACACCCGCATATGCACGAACCCCAACTGCGACGCAAAAGAAGAGAACGTACCCTGCGGCGGCGACCCCAACGCGACCTGCATCACGAAGGGAAAGTGCACCACTTGCAAAGGGCAGTACGACGGCGGTCACGACTTGGTGCATCACGAAGCGAAAGCCGCCACCTGTACGGAGATCGGCTGGAAGGCTTACGACACCTGCTCCCGCTCCGGCTGCAACTATACCACTTATCGAGAAATCCCCGCACTGAAACATGATTTTGTGTACCACCAAGCAAAACCCGCCACCTGTAAGGAAATCGGCTGGGATGCTTACAAAACCTGTTCCCGCTGCGACTATAACACCTATGCAGAGGTGCCCGCACTGAACCATGATTTGGTGCCTCACGAAGCGAAAGCCGCCACCTGTACGAAACCCGGCTGGAACGCTTACGACACCTGCTCCCGTTGCAACTATACCACCTATGCGGAGCAGCCCGCACTGAACCATGATTTGAAGCAGCACGCAGCAAAAGCCCCCACCTGTACGGAAAAGGGCTGGAACGCTTACGAAACCTGCTCCCGTTGTGACTATACCACCTACGCGGAGCAGCCAGCGCTGAAACATGATTTGAAGCAGCACGCAGCAAAAGCCCCCACCTGCACGGAAAAGGGCTGGGACGCTTACAAAACCTGCTCCCGTTGTGACTATACCACCTATGCGGAGCAGCCCGCACTGAACCATAATCTGGTGAATCACGATGCAAAAGCCCCTACCTGTACGGAAATCGGCTGGGACGCTTACGAAACCTGCTCTCGTTGTGACTATACCACCTATGCAGAGCAGCCCGCACTGAACCATGCTCTGGAGCAGCACGCAGCAAAAGCCCCTACCTGCACGGAAAAGGGCTGGGATGCTTACGACACCTGTTCTCGTTGTGACTATACCACCTATGCGGAGCAGCCCGCACTGAACCATGATTTGGTGAATCACGATGCAAAAGCCCCTACCTGCACGGAAATCGGCTGGAACGCTTACGACACCTGTTCCCGCTGCGATTATACCACCTATGCGGAACTGCCCGCGCTGAATCATGATTATCAGGCTGTTACCGTAGAGCCTACCTGTGAAACAGACGGCTATACTGTTTTTACATGCTCCCGCTGCAAAGACAGCTACACCGCAGACCCGACCGATAAGCTGGGACACCAGTTCGGTGCATGGTCCCCGAACGGAACCGGCGCTCAGAGCGCCGATTGTCTGCGGCAGGGCTGCGCGCACACCGGCAGCACTGATTGCCGGAAGTTTACTTTCCGCACTGCGGAAGGCGAAACGCTGACCTTCTGCCCCGTGTGCGGGCAGGCAGAAAACGCCGCGCAGCTGGAAAAGATCGAAGCCGCAACGGCGTGGACTATCAGCGGCAGTCTTTCTGCGGAGGATGTGACCGCACGGACGAACGGGGAATACCTGAGTGTGGCATTTGAGACTGCCGGCAGTCTGACGCAGCCCACCGGTCTGGTAAGGCTTGCGCTGCCCGCCGGACTGCTGGAAGGCAAAAAGCTTGTGCGCATTGCCCCGGACGGCACGCAGACGGAGATGCCTTTTGAAGCAAAGAACGGCAAACTCATCTTTACGCTGGATTTTGCAAACAGCGGGCTTCCCGTAATGCTCTTCCGCCTGCTCCCCCAGACCGCCGCCCTCTGAGCGCTTTTACAGCGCACAAACGATAAACCGCAAAATGCCCGCCCACCTGTGGGAAACCACGGTGGGCGGGCATTCTTTTATGTTATGGTTATGTGCGTTTTGCCCTCAGCCGCACACGCTGCCATCCGGGGCAAAGAACTGCACGTGCTTTTGCCACTGGGTAGGGCTGATGGTGCGGCGGTAGCAGTCGGTCAGGGCTTCCACTGCAGTCTCCGGGGCAAGGGGCGCGCAGCCCGGGCAGTCCAGCACCAGAATGCGGAACCACGCGTCAAAAAGATGCTCGGTGTAGTGGGTGTCCCACGCGCCGCAGCGGGCGTAAAAGCCCAGCCGCCGCACTGCCATGGCTGCGTCCTCGGCCTTTTCCGGCATTTCGGCTTCAATTAAAATGGCCTCGGCGGTGTCCTCGTGGGCGGGCAGCTGCGCCAGCAGCTGCGCCCCAATGCCGTGGGCGCGGTAGGCGGGCACTACGGCAAAATAATCCAGCTGGCTCATCCGGCAGCCCTCGGGACGCACCATCAGCAGATAGGCGGCAAGGGTGTCCCCGTCAAACACGCCCCATGTGTGGGCAGTGCCATCCGCTTCGCTGTTCAGGATCATGCTCAGGGGCTTCAGCTCCCCGGCAGGAAAGTCCCGGCGCATCTCGTTCAGATACACATCGGTCAGCTCCGGGCCGGTGAGCAGCCGCCAGATAAACGCAGGCTCTCTCATACGATCCGGTTTCCTTTCTGGATGACAGCCTTGATGTTCAGCTCCTTGTCCGCAAGGATCACGTTGCCGTAGCGTCCGGCGGCAAGGCTGCCGTAGTCGTTGTCCACGCCAATGCTCTTGGCGGGGTTCTCGCTGGCGGCGCGGACGGCGCTTTCCAGCGGCACGTTCATCTCCAGCACGGCGCGCTTCATGCAGTCGTACAGACAGGTGTTGCTGCCCGCAATGGTGTCCGGGTGCTCGGTCAGGGTGGCGCGGGGCCCCTTGACCGTGATGGCCTGTCCGCCCAGACTGTATTGACCGTCCGGCAGGCCGCAGGACATAGCGCTGTCTGCAATCAGGCAGACGCGGTCGTCCCCGAAGGTGTTGAAGGTGAACCGCACCACGGCGGGGTGGATGTGCACGTTATCGGTGATGAGCTCCACCTCGGCATCGTGCTCCATGGCCGCAATGATGGGACCGGGCGCACGGTGGGTGATGCCGGGCATGGCATTGTACAAGTGGGTCATGTGGGTGGCACCGGCTTCAAAGGCCTTGACGGCGGTGTCGTAGTCGGTGCAGGTGTGGGCGATGGAGATGCGCACCTCGTTATGGCACTCCTTGATAAAGTCCAGATTGCCCGGCTCTTCGGGTGCAACGTCCACCAGCTTGATCAGACCGTTTGCACGCTTCTGCAAACGGCGGAACATGGCGGCGTCTGCGCCCTGCACATACTCCGGGTTCTGTGCGCCCACCTTTTTGGGGCTGATGAAGGGGCCTTCCATGTTGATGCCCACAAGGTCGGCACCCTTGCCGTTTTTATGGGCGGCAGCGGCGTCCATTACCTTGTTCAGGATCTCCTCGGGGTAGGTCATGGTGGCGGGGCAGATGGCCAGCACGCCCTTGCTGGCCTCAAAATCCGCCAGCGTCTGGATGGCCTCCTCGGTGCCATCGCAGAAATCCTTGCCCATCGCCCCGTGGAAGTGGATATCCACAAGGCCCGGCAGGGCGTACAGCCCCTCGGCGTCCAGCACCTCTTCGCCCTCTTCCGGGGCGGCAAAGGGCACGATACGGCCATCGTGGATGATGATGGTGCCGCGCTCAAAGGTGTGGCGCGGGGTATAGACCAGTGCATTCTGAAGGATCATACAAAACACCTCGTTCTTTCCTTGAAGCCGTTTTCATAAGCATTGCACCCCGCTTACGAAAACAGCTTTTTGCTTTTCACCCAGTATAGCACGCCGGGTGTTTTTACAAAAGTCCTTTTGTGTGAACATTGTACCGCCGTGCAAAAAGAGCGGGCCGCCGGGAGGGGGCGCTGTGCACCCCGCCCCCGGCGGCCCGGTTCATACTGCAAAATCAACCAGACTTTTGCAGTTCATTCTTTTCAGAAGTGCAGGATCACAGCATCTTCTTCAGCTCGTCGTACACGAACTGCACCTTGGTGCCGATGATGACCTGGCAAGCGTTCTTGCTGGGACGGATAACACCGGCAGCACCGGCAGCCTTGACAGCCTTCTCGTCGACCTTGGCGTTATCCTTCACCTCAAAACGCAGACGGGTTGCGCAGTAACCAACGTCCTTCACGTTCTCCTTGCCGCCGACAGCAGCCAGAACAGCAGAAGCGACTTCGGTGTAGTTGTTGTTAGCCAGAACGACCTTCTTCTCAGCTTCCTCGTCGTCATCCTCACGGCCGGGGGTCTTCAGGTCGAACTTGGTGATAGCGAAGTAGAACACGAAGTAGAACACCAGGAATGCTGCGATGCCCAGAGGAATGATCATCCAAGTCTTAGCAGCTGCGGGCAGGGATGCAGAGAAGATCAGGTCGGTAGCGCCTGCGGAGAAGCAGAAGCCAGCACGGAAACCGGTGTAGTAGGTGATGATGGTGAAGATGCCGTACAGAGCGGAGTACACAACGTACAGCGGGAAGCACAGGAACATGAAGCCGAACTCGAAGGGCTCGGTAACGCCGCAGACGAATGCGCAAATTGCAGCGGACAGAACCAGACCAATAGCGGCCTTCTTGTTCTTAGCGGTCTTGACCATAGCCAGAGCAGCGCCCATGATACCGAACATCATGCAGGGGAAGAAGCCGGACATATACATACCAAGGCTCCAGTCCACATCAGCGGAAGTCTCGCCAGCCCAGAAGTGGCTCAGGTCGCCCAAACCGATGGTATCGAACCAGAACACGTTGTTCAGAGCGTGGTGCAGGCCGGTGGGGATGAGCAGACGGTTCAGGAAGGCGTAGATGCCGGCGCCGATGCCGTCCATGCCAGCGATGCCCTTGCCCAGAGCGACCAGTGCGTCGAAGATGACGGGCCAGACGAACAGCAGAACCACGGACACCAGAATGGAGATCAGGCCGGTAGCAATTGCAACGAAGCGCTTGCCGGAGAAGAATGCCAGCCAGTCAGGCAGCTGGATATTCTTGAACTTGTTGTAGCAGGCAGCACCCACAACAGCGGCCAGAATGCCGATGAAGGAGTTGCCGGCGACCTTCTGGAAGGCGATGTAGGTAGCGGTGCCCTCTTCCAGAGTGCGCACCATGCTGACCACGCTGGGGTTCAGCAGCTGCTGCATCATCAGGAAGCTGACCAGACCGGCCAGACCTGCGGTGCCATCGTTGTCAGCAAGGCCGACAGCGGCACCAATGGCAAACAGCCATGCCATGTTATCGATCAGAGCGCCGCCTGCCTTGACCAGCAGGAAGCCGACGGTGTATGCTGCACCGGAAGTCGGTGCACCGGGAACGCCCATAACGCCCGGAGCGAGGGCATAACCAAGACCCATCAGGATGCCGCAGATCGGCAGCACAGCGACGGGAAGCATCAGAGCTTTGCCCAGTTTCTGGAGATACTTCATCATAAGACACATTCCTCCTTAAAGAATGTTTGTGTTTACAGACAGTCTCTGGTTGCAGGCTGTCCATAGTTCCGTAACAGAATAGTAACATATTTTTGCAAAAAAAGAAAGTGGTTTTTTCTTTTTTCTATTAAAATGCACCAAAAGTCCTTGTTTAACGGTACGCTTGTCAGTATTTTTTGTTTTTTCTGCACGCGTTCTGATTTAAGTGCTGAAAAATCTTTTCTTTTTATGTCTATTTTGTCCAAATGCTTGCATCCCAGCGCAGAATCGGGTACTATACAGATAAGAGAACTTTTTTCCATCTGCCCCGCCGGGCGGCATGGATACAACGTAAAAGGAGAATGCCTTATGGAATGGACCGATATCCGCCTGACTGTGGCCAAGGCTGATGCCGAAAACGCCGAAGCCGTTGCTACCCTGATCGCCGAGGGCGGCATCTACATCGAGGATTACAGCGACATCGAGCAGCAGGTGGCCGAGATCGCCCACGTGGATCTGATCGAGCAGGAGCTGCTGGACAAGCCCCGGGATACCGTGATCATCCATCTGTATCTGGAGCCGGGCGCTTCTCAGGTGGAAACGCTGGCGCTTATCGCCGCCCGCATGGAAGCCGCCGGCATCCCCTACACCGTGGAGACTGAGGGCGTGGAGCAGGAGGACTGGCAGAACGGCTGGCGCAAATACTACCACCCCATGGAGATCGGCAGCCGTCTGGCTGTGGTGCCCTCGTGGCAGCAGTACGACACCGACCGGGTCAAGCTGATCCTTGACCCCGGCCTTGCCTTCGGCACCGGCGGTCACGAGACCACCAGCCTTTGCCTTGAAGCGCTGGACGAGCAGGTGCGCGGCGGCGAGCGGGTGCTGGATATCGGCACCGGCAGCGGCATCCTTGCCATTGCCGCCCTCAAGCTGGGTGCCGCCAGCGCCGAGGGCGTGGACATCGACCCTGTGGCGGTGCGCACCGCCGGGGAGAACGCAGCCCTGAACGGCGTGCAGGATAAGCTCACCGTGCTGGTGGGCGACCTGTCCGATAAAGCCAGCGGCACTTATGATATCATCACTGCCAACATCGTGGCAAACGCCATCCTCAGCCTTGCACCCGCCGTGCCCGGCCTGATGGCGGAGGGTGCCACCTTTATTGCCAGCGGCATCATCGACAGCCGCAAGGACGAGGTGATCGCCGGGCTGGAAAAGGCTGGGCTTGCCATTGTGGAAGTGAAGGAAAAGCGCGGCTGGGAGTGCATCGTCTGCAAAAAGGCCTGATATCCATACATTATGAGAAGGAGCGCACAGTATGCCGCACCGCTACTTTACCACCGAGATCTCTGACGGCACCGCCACCCTGCGGGGTGCGGACGCCCATCACCTTGCCCGGGTGATGCGGGCAAAGCCGGGGGATACCGTCATCCTCTGCGACGGCAGCGCCGTAGAGTACACCGCCACCATCACCGGCTTTGGGGAGGACAGGGTAGACTTTGCCGTAGAGCCGGGCTACCCCAGCGCCGCCGAGCCCACCGTGGAGGTGACGTTGCTGGCGGGCTACCCCAAGCAGGACAAGCTGGAACAGATCATCAAGCACGGGGTCGAGCTGGGCGCGGCGCATATCGTGCCCTTTTTCAGCCGCTACTGCGTGGCCGCCCCCAAAAAAGAGGAGCAGAAGAACGAGCGCTACAACCGCATTGCGCTGGAAGCCGCCAAGCAGTGCGGCCGGGGCGTTCTGCCGGACGTAGCCCTGCCGCTGCCAAACTTCGGGGCGGTGTGCCGCAGCTTTGACCAGTACGACCTTGTGCTGTTCTGCTACGAGTGCGGCGGCGCACCCCTGCGCCAGCTGCTGGCCGAAGCAAAGCCCGCCGACGGGCAGAAGCTGCGCCTTGCCATCGTTACCGGCGCAGAGGGCGGCTTTGCCGCCGAGGAAGCCGAAATGGCTGCCAAGGCCGGGGCAAAAACGGTAGGCCTTGGCCCCCGCATCCTCCGCTGCGAGACCGCCCCGCTGGCGGTGCTCTCCGCCGTCATGACCCTGACGGGGAATCTGGAGTAATTGCTGCACGCGGTCAGCGTCCTCGCCCTCTCAGTCATCGCTGCGCGATGCCAGATTCCCCCTTTTGTCGCTGCACGACATCTTCCCCCGGCCGGGGGAAGTCGGCCCTCAAAGTGAGAGCCCTTGGCAGTCCACGCAGACTTCATCTCTTTGCCAAGGCCTCTCCCTTTGGGAGAGGTGGATGCGAACAAAGTGAGCAGACGGAGAGGGCGAGCCCGCTAAAGTTAAAAACACAACGCCAAAAAGGCTGCTGCACAGGGATTTGTGCAACAGCCTCTTATTATTTCACATTATATTACGCTTTGTAAAGTGCTTTCAGTCCTTTTCCCCTGCATCCGGGTGGGCATCGGTGTCCAGCAGGGCTTGCTTTACCTTGAGCAGGTTCTGGGGGCTTACCGAGAAGCTGCGCAGACCAAGGTGCAGGTACTGCGCCGTGTTGGCGGGGTTGCCCACGGCAAGGCCGCAGATGGTCACCGGGACGTGGTGCGCGCTGGCGGCATCCATCACCATGGTGATCAGCTTTTTCATGGCCGGGCTGGCGGGGCGGTAGTAGTGCTCTGCGCTGGCAAGCTCCCGGTCGGCGGCGTGGGTGTACTGGGTCAGGTCGTTGGTGCCGATGACCAGAAAATCGCAGCCGTGGGCTATAAAGTCTTCCACGGTCAGGCAGGCGGCGGGGATGCTCAGCATCACGCCGAACTGGGTGTTCTCGTTAAAGGGCACGCCCCGCTCCCGCAGACTCTGGCGGCAGTGCTCCACGATGCTCATGGCGGCGTCCCAGTCCTCCACCTCGGTCACCATGGGGAACATCACCCGCAGCGGGCCCCGGGCGGCTGCGCGCAGCAAAGCGCAGATCTGGGTCTGGAACTGCTGGGGCTGGCGCAGGCTGTTGCGGATGCCGCGCAGACCGAGTTTGGAGGACTGCGGCCCCTGATTGGCATCGGCCACGGTGCGGTCGGAGCCAAAGTCGAAGGTGCGCACGGTCACCGGGCAGCCGTTTGCCGCTGCCAGACAGGAGCAATAGAAAAAGTACTGCTCCTGCTCGTCCAGAATGCGCCCGGGCAGCATCATGTAGCCGCTGCGCAGCAGCCCAACGCCCTTTGCACCGGACTGCATGGCGGTGTCGATATCCTCCGGGCCGAAGCAGTTGGCCAGCAGCTCAAAGGGTTCGCCGTCCCTTGTCTCATCCGGCAGGCTGTGCAGCTGCTTCATCTCCGCGTCCTCGCGCTGGAGCTGGCAGATGCTGGCTTCTGCCTGCTGGCGGGCGACGGCGTCCGGGTCGAGGATGCAGTTGCCGTTGGTTGCATCCAGAATGACGGTGCGTCCGTCGCAGTCGTCCAGAAAATCCTTGCCCACCTGCACGATACCCGGGATGTTCATTGCCCGGGCAATGATGGCGGCATGGCTCTGGCCGCTGCCCTCTGCGGTGATGACGCCCAAGATCATGCCGGAGGGCACGCTGAACAGGTCGGTGGGCATCAGCCGGTCGGCGGCAAGGATCACCGGATGATCCAGCGCCAGCCACACCCGGGGGCGGTTGGTCAGGATATTGATCACCCGGCGGGTGGCGTCCAGAATATCCACGCTGCGCAGCTGCATATAGGGGTTATCCTTCATGTTGGCAAGCTGGTCGGCGTAGCGCTGCCCCACCTGATGCATCGCCGCCGAAGCGCTGATGCCCGCATTGATGCAAAAGCGCACCTCGTTCATCATGCCCTCGTCGTCCAGCATCATGCTCTGGAACAAAAAGATGGCCTGCTCGGTGGGCGCGGCGCGCTCCGCCATGGAGTCCAGCTCATTCTGCGCCGTGTGCACGGCGTTTGCCAGCAGCCGCAGCTCCCGCTCCGGGTTGAAAGGGCCGTGGCTGAAGGTCTCCACATGATGTTCCAGTCGGCTCACCTGTCCCAGCACCAACCCCGGGGAAGCGGATACGCCTTTATAAACCTTCATCTTCTGTCACCTCCGGCAAAGCCGATGCGGTCAAAGTGCGCCACACCAGCGCCTGTAAGAATGTATTGGGCAGCAACGCGGCCAGCGCTGCCTGCCCAGGGGTGCTGCTGCCCGTAAACAGCGGGGCAAAGCTTTCCATGCGGTCTTTGTCGCACGCCGCCAGAAACGCCTGGGCCAGCGTCCGGGTGGTATAAAAGTGGGTGGGGTCTACCCCGGCGTCCTCGGCGGCGGCTTCCAGCGGGGCAAGCTGGGCGTCCTTCATCCGTGCCAGCAGCAAAGCGGCATCTGCGGTCAGGGTGACGGGGTACTTCTCCCGCACCTCCTTCTGCACCGCGTCAAAGGCGGCACGGAAGGCTTCGGCATCGGCGCTGCTGTCCGCACCGCTGTCCACCGCGTAGGCACAGCCCCGGATGCGGCCAAAGGCGCGCAGGGTGTCGTAATAGCCCAGCTCCATGTTGCGCTTGGCGGTGTCAGGGTCGAAGTGCAGGATATCGCCCAGTTCCCAGTAGCTGCGGATCATGGTGGTGGGCAGACCGGTCAGGTTGGGGCGGGTGATGCCCACGCCCTCAAGGTCCACACAGACCAGCTCCTCTGCACCCATGGTCTTGGCAAGGCCGGTGGGCATATTATCGCTGTACCCGCCGTCCAGAAACTTTACCCCGTCGATCTGCCGCGCCCGCAGGGCGGGGAAGCAGGCCGCCGAAGCCATCAGGTAGTCCCGTACCTGCCCGGCGGGGATATCCTCCAACGTCAACTCCCGGGGGCGCAGCCCCCGCTGCTCCACCGTCACGATGCCGAACCGGATGGGCGCTGCCCGCAGCGCGTCCTCGTCCAGCACCCGCTCCACGATCTCCTCCAGCGGGGTCACGTCCATGCCGCCTTCCTTTACCACCCGGCGCAGAAACTGGTGCAGGGCGGAAAGGTCGGCGTTTTCCTCCGGCAGCTCCATCACATCCCGGCTGCGGATGGTCAGCCACATATCCCGGGCAGTCTCGTACAGATCCAGCACGAACATGGCGCCGTTCAGCCCGCCCACGCTGGTGCCAGTGATGATCTGCGGGTGCCAGTCCAGCTCCATCAAAGCCCGCCAGACGCCCACCTGATAGCTGCCGCGCGCGCCGCCGCCTGCCAGCACCAGCGCCTTTTGCGTGGGATCTCTGCGTTCCATATCAAACCCTCCCGTGCACGTTCCCGGTATTTTCTAAAATTGTTATAATTATACCATACTTTCGGATAAAATTCTCCCGAATTTTCAGAGATCATGCCTTTTTCCTGTGAAAGTTTCGTGCTATACTAGCCAGAGACGTGTATCACTGCGGCCCGGAGGGGCGCACAACAGGAGGAAAGTATGCACTGCAAACAATGGATCTTTGATATGGACGGTACCCTGACCGACAGCATGGTGGTGGTATGGGAGGGTGCCCCGGAGGCGCTGCTGGCGCGCTTTGGCCGCACCCCGAAGGCAGACCTGCACGAGACCCTGCTGACCATGGGCATGGAGGACGGCGCACAGTACCTTATCCGGGAATATGCGCTGCCGCTGGACAGGAACGGCTATCTGGACGTGATGCGCGAGGTGATCGCCCAATTGTACGAGAAGGTGGAACTGAAGCCCGGCGTGCGGGACACCCTTGCCCGGCTGCGGGCCGAGGGCGCGCGGATGTGCATTTGCTCCAACACATGGAGCAGCCAGTGCCGCGCCGTGCTGACCCGCCTTGGCATCGACGAATACTTTGATTTTTACATCGAAGCACGGGGCGCGATGAGCAAAAGCAGCCCCGCCCCCTTTATGGAGGCGCTGCACCGCCTTGGCGGCACAAGCCCTGCCGGGTGCGCCGTGTGCGAGGACGCCATTTACGCCGCCCAGACTGCCCACGATGCCGGCTTCTATCTGGTGGGCATTCAGGACGTCTCCAGCGCCGCCGATGCCCCTGCTCTGCGCCGGGTATGCGACCAGTTCCTGCCGGACTGGACCGCGCTGGACTGGGCGCAGGTGTAATATTTCCCAGCGCAGCGCTCTTGTAATCCGGGCGGCGCAGGAGTATGATAATAATAATACTCAAATCCTGTCGTGAAAAAGGAGGCCCTGTCATGACGAATCCGCTCGTCAGCATCATCGTGCCCGTGTACAACGCCCAGAAGGGGCTTTCCCGCTGTCTGGAAAGCATCTGCAGCCAGACCTATCAGGAGCTGGAGATCATCGTGCTGAATGATGGCTCTACGGACGACAGCCTTGCCATCTGCGAGCAGTTCCGGGCAAAGGATCCCCGTCTCGTGGTGGTGGATAAGGAGAACGAGGGCGTTTCCCGCACGCGGAACGCCGGGCTTGCCCTTGCGCAGGGCGACTATATCCAGTTTGCGGACAGCGATGATGTTCTGGACCCCGATTACACCCAGAACCTTGTGCAGGCCGCCTTGCAGCACAGCGCGGATCTAGTGATCGCCCCGTACTGGATGGTGATCCCCTCCAACTCCAGCAAGACCGGGCACGCGCTGGAAACATTGCAGGAATCGCTGGGCATCGAGCCGGAAGCGCCCAAGACCGAGGTGCACAAGTACGGCTTTCTGCCGCAGGGCGTTTACAGCCGGGAGGACTACGCCCGCCGCCTGATGCAGCAGCCCGCTTCCTTTTACTACGGCGTGCTGTGGAACAAACTCTACCGCCGGGAGATCATCGCGGAAAACCAGCTTGGCTTTGCGCCCGATGTCCATTGGGCGGAGGATCTGCTCTTCAACATGGGGTATCTCGAACACGCGGAGGTGTTCGTTTCCATCCCCGATGCCGGGTATCACTATATCCAGAACCCCAAAAGCATCTGCCACACCCAGATCGACCTGCGCGGGATCGTGGAGAACAAAACGCAGGTCTTTCAGCTGTTCAAGGAGGTGTACACCCGCCTTGGACTGTACGAGGAGCTGCAGCCCCAGATCTACAAATTCCTGTTCGCCTTTTCGGAAAGCGGTGTGCCCTCGGACAGCCTGCAGGGCGCTTTGCTGGATGCCGTGTCCCGCCTGAACGATGTCTCTGTCCAGCCCGAGCCCTCCCGCAAAAAGCCCCGGCGAAAGCCCAAAAAGCACGCCCGCCGCAAAAAGCCCCGGGATAAGGAAGAATAAATCATTAAGCAAAAAGCCGCTGCACGAATGTGCAGCGGCTTTTTACTTTTTACCCTACCCGGGCGCAGAAGGCTTCCCGGACGGCGGTTTCCCGTCCGCGGGGGATGGGAATGCGTGCCCCGCTGCGCATCCGTACCTCGCCGGGTGCCAGCAGCTGTACTGCTTCCAGATTGACCACATAGGAGCGGTGCGGCTGCACAAAGCGTCCGTCTGCCAATAGCGGCTGCGCCACGGCGGAAAAGGGTACCCGCAGCGAGAGGGAAGCCACATCCTCCCCGGTGGTCAGGTGGAAGTGCACGATATGGTGGGTGCACTCCAGATATTCAAGCTCGGCATAGGCCAGCGCCCGCACGCCGTCTGCAGTGGTCACGGTAAGGGTGGGACCGTATTCCGGCTCCACCGCCCGCTTGAGCAGGGCAGAGACCTCCGTCTGGTGCACCGGCTGCAGCAGATACTGCATGGCGTCCACCCGGTAGGCGCTGTATGCGTGGGCCGGGGTGCGCGCCACAAAGGCCAGCGGCGCGCGGCGGCCCCGGCGGCGCAGCTCTGCCGCCGCCGCAAGTCCTTCGGGCCGGGCTATCGCCGCAAGCTCGATGAGGTACAGCTCGTACCGCAGCCCGGCGGCATCCTGCTGCAAAAGCGCTTCCGGGCTTTGCAGCTGCTCCACGATGCAGGCGTCCTCCCGCCGGGCAAAGAACTCCATGCACTGGTGCTCCAGCCTGCTGCGCAGCGCCCCGTCCGGGCTGCAGATCGCAATGTGAAAGATCATGGTTCGGTTTCCTTTGCAGGGTAGACGATCTACCGCAATTTTCAAAAACAATGTCTGTCAAAACGGAAACGTGTCCGCAGCTCAGTGGGCGCTTGTGACAGGCTTGAACTCAACCTGAAGGATCATTCCCATGCCTGCCGCCAGACGCTGCAAGGTCTTGATGGAAGGGTTGCCGCCGCCTGTTTCGAATTTGCTGATGTCGGATTGAGAGATGCCGGTTTTTTCTGCCAGCTGCTGCTGCGTCATGCCGGTGCGTTTGCGTGCATCGATCATGGCCTGAACCAGTGCGCGTTCCGGCTGCAAAGCGTCCCATTCGGCCTTGAACTCCGGGTCCTCAAGCTGTTCATCAAGGAATTTTCTAAAATCACTCATGAGAGACTCTCCTTTCGCTCTATGTATTCCGCACGGTATTTTTTCGCGGTCGCTATCTCAGCGCGGGGTGTTTTCTGGGTTTTCTTTGTGAATCCGTTTGTAAGGACGATTTTCTTTCCTACAAAAAAGAAGTACAGCACGCGCGTGATGTCCGACCCCTGCTTTGCCCGGAGCTCAAAGATCCCGTCCTCAAGATGCTTTGAATAGGGCTCTCTGAGCTGGGGACCGTTTTCTTCCAGCAGGTCGAGTTCCACCAAAAGCTTTGCCCGCATCTTTTTGTCAAGGGAGAGCAAAAACTCTTTTACCGGGCAATCGCCATTCTCCCTTATGAAGAAGTCAACATCATATCCCCGCATTTTTACATCCTCATACCGAATCTTTCTATCTATATTTTATCGGATAAAACCGATAATGTCAAGGAACGTTTTGCCGTAAAGAGATATTTTACAAAAAAACGGTCTGAACCCTGTGCCATATAGGATTCAGACCGTTCGGATTTTTTATAGCAGTTTACACTTCAACGCACAAGCGGCAGCTGCTTTCAGCAGCCGATGGCGGCGCACTTCTCAGCCAGCCATGCGCGCTCGTCCTCGGTCAGGCGGGGTGCCAGCTGCTCGAACACCTTGCGGTGGTAGTCGTTCAGCCAAGCGATCTGCTCCTTGTCCAGCACGCCGGGCACGATGGGGGAGGTGGCAATGGGCACAAAGGTGATGGGACGGAAGGCAAGGAAGGTGCCGTACTGGTTGTCGGCCTTGTGGTAGCACTCGATCTCGTTTTCAATGCGGATGCCCACTTCTCCGGCCTCGTACACGCCGGGCTCGTCGGTGACGATCATGCCCGGGCGCATCAGGGTGGTGTTGCGGCCGTTCAGAGCGTGGGGGCCCTCATGGACGTTGCCCACAAAGCTGACGCTGTGGCCGGTGCCGCAGCGGTAGTTGATGAGGTGACGCCACAGCGGCTCGCGGGCGATGGTGTCCAGCATATGGCAGTCGCAGTAATCCAGCCAGACGGCCTTGGCGATGTCGATGTGGCACTGCAGCGTCCAAGTATAGAACAGCCGCTCGTCCTCGGTCAGCTCGCCCAGCGGGTAAGTGCGGGTGATGTCGGTGGTGCCGTCCATGTAGGTAGCGCCGCTGTCCACCAGCAAAAAGCCCTTGCGCTGCAAGACGGCGTGATCCTCCGGGGTGGCGTGGTAGTGCATCATGGCTGCGTTACCGCCGTAGGCTGCAATGGTACCAAAGCTTTCCACAAGGAACTTGTCGTCCGCGCTGCGGTACTTGTGCAAGATCTCGTCCACGGTCAGCTCGGTCAGCTGTTCGCCGGAAGCCAGACGGTTCTCCAGCTCGATCTGGAACCGCACCATGGCAACGGCGTCCCGCAGATGGGACTCGCGCAGGTGTGCCAGCTCCACCTCGTTCTTCACGCCCTTCATGGCCAGCAGGGGGTCGGCGGCGTCCTTCACGGTCAGGGCGGGGTTGTTTTCCAACACCTGATACACGGCGTAGTTCACGGTAGCGCTCTCCGCTAGAACAGTCTGCGGCTCGGTCTCGGCGGCCATCACGTCCAGAATGCTGTCGTAGTCGGCCAGCGTCACGCCGTTGGCTTCCAGCTCTGCCTTTGCCTCCGGGGTGACCCGCGCCTGATTGATGAACAGCACGGCGCGGCTGGGGGTAACATAGCAGTAGGCCATGGCGTAGGGGGTGCACTCGATATCCATGGCGCGCAGGTTCAGAAGCCAAGCCAGATTATCCAGCTTGCCAACCAGCTGGGCGGTGCAGCCCTGCTCCTTCAGCTTTGCGCGCAGCTGCTCCAGCTTTTCTGCCGGGGAGAAGCCTGCGTACTCCTTGGGCAGGATCCATGCCGGGGTAGCCGGGCGGGCAGGGCGTCCCTCCACCCACAGCTCGTCCTCCAAGAACAGGGTCTTGATGCTGCCGTGCTTGGGCTCCAGCTCCTTTTTCAGGTTGTTGACCAGTGCACAGTTGGCGGTCAGGCCGCACAGACCCAGCGTGCCGCCCTCGGGCAGCACCTTGCCGCAGTATTCCTCGGCGGTGGGCACGCCCGGCTCGCCCATGCGCATCAGCTGGATCTCGGTGCCGGCGATCTCTTTCTCTGCCTGCACAAAGTACCGGCCGTCTGCCCAGACGGCGCTCTCGGTCATAGTGACCACAAAGTTGGAGTTCTCACCGTGGAAGCCGGAAAAGTAGGTCAGGGAGGTGTAGTGGTCGGGCAGATACTCGCTGGAATGCGGGTCGCCCACCGGGATCAGATAGACGTCCACGCCGTTTGCCTTCATAGCGGCACGCAGCGCAGCCAGACGCTCGGGAACTGTGTTCATACTCATAACAAAAGCCCTCTTTCTGTCATTTGCCGGAAAAACGTCCGGCGGCGATGGTTTGCTGCTGCTATTGTATCATTCTGCGGGGAAGAATGCAATGCGGGGGAGGGTTTAGGAGCAAACTCCCCCAGTCGCCTACGGCGACAGCCCCCTCTGAGATGGGGCCTTTGGCATAGCGGTACAGTTTCCGGCTAAAGCGCAAAGTTTGCGGGTGCGCCAGAGACTCCCTCCCAGAGGGAGCTGTCAAAACCGTCAGGTTTTGACTGAGGGAGTTCGTTCCCGCTCCAAAACGCCGTCAATTTGCAAAAAAAGTTACAATTTTTTCTTGAAAAAGGCCGGTTTCCCATTGACAGCCTTGTTATAATAGAGGTGTAGTATTTTTATGGGTCAGCACTCTGCGGCCCTTTGCGCTAACAATTGCGAATATTGCGATAAAAAGAAAGAGGCATTTGGAACATGACTAAAATCGATATCTTCTCCGGCTTCCTTGGTGCCGGCAAAACCACTCTGATCAAAAAGCTGATCACCGAGGCCTTTGCAGGCCAGCAGGTGGTGCTGATCGAGAACGAGTTCGGCGAGATCGGCATTGACGGCGGTTTCCTGAAGGAAAGCGGCATCCAGATCAACGAGCTGAACGCCGGCTGCATCTGCTGCTCTCTGGTGGGCGATTTCCGCACCGCTCTGCAGCAGGTGGTGGAGCAGTACCACCCCGACCGCATCGTCATCGAGCCGTCCGGCGTGGGCAAGCTGAGCGATGTGACCCGCGCCGTGGAGGGCGTGGCAGAGCATCTGGACGTGCAGCTGAACAGCTTTGTCACCGTGGCCGATGTGAACAAGGTCAAGATGTATATGAAGAACTTCGGCGAGTTCTACGATGACCAGATCAGCCATGCAAGCTGCATCCTGCTCAGCCGCACCCAGACCGCCAGCGAGGAAAAGATCGCCGCTGCCGTGGCAATGCTGCGGGAAAAGAACCCCACTGCCACCATCGTGACCACAGCATGGGATCACCTGACCGGTGAGCAGATCCTGAAGGCCATGTCCACCAAGGACGACTTCAAGGCCGAGCTGATCGCCATGGCTGCCAAGGCCAACGAGGAGCACGCCCACGAGGACGAGGAAGAAGAGCACGAGCATCACCATCATCACTACGATGAGAACGGTGTGTGCAGCTGCGGTCATCATCATGACCATGACGACGATGACGACGATGAGGATGAGCACGAGCATCATCACCACGACGAGCATGACCATGATCACGATGACCACTGCTGCTGCGGCCACCACCACGATCATGACCATGACGAAGATGATGACGAGCACGAGCATGAGCATCATCACCATGATCATGACGAGCATGACCACGAGCACGGCGACCACTGCTGCTGCGGTCATCATCATCACGACCACCACGCCGATGAAGTGTTCACCAGCTGGGGCGTGGAGACTGCCCGCAAGTTCACCAAGGCTGAAGTGGAGCACGCCCTCACCGAGCTGGATACCGGCAATTACGGCATGATCCTGCGCAGCAAGGGCATCGTGGACGGCGGCGCAGACGGCTGGCTGGAGTTCGACTATGTGCCCGGCGAGTGGGAAGTGCGCAGCCGCAGCGCAGACGTGGGCGGCAAGCTGGTGGTCATCGGCTCCAAGCTGAACGAGACCGCCATCGCCCAGCTGTTCGGCTGCTGACCCCTTCAGTCAATGCCTGACGGCATTGCCAGCTCCCCCAAGGGGGCGCCTATCATCGATAAAAGGAGCAACCATTTATTATGGCAAAAGAGATCCCGGTCTACCTGTTTGTGGGCTTTCTGGAAAGCGGCAAGACCAAGTTTATTCAGGAGACCTTTGAAGACCCCAATTTTGACTCCGGCGACAAGACCCTGCTGCTGATCTGCGAGGAGGGCGAAGAGGAGTACAACGAGAAAAAGTTCGCCTTCCCCGGCGTGACCGTGAAGGTGCTGGAGGATAAGTCCGAGCTGAACCCCCAGAACCTTGCAAAGCTGGGCAAGGAAGCGGACGCAGGCCGCGTGGTCATCGAGTACAACGGAATGTGGCTGCTGCAGGACTTGGCCGAGGCACTGCCCGAGAACTGGCTGGTGTACCAGTGCATCGCCACTGCCGACGGCACCACCGCCCTGACCTACGCCCGCGACAACTCCATGCGCAGTCTGATGCTGGATAAGATCGCCCGCAGCGAGCTGATCGTGTTCAACCGCGCCGAAGCCGTGAACAACGATGACGCCCGGCAGGAGCTGCACAAGCTGGTGCGGCAGGCCTCCCGCAAGTGCGATATCGCCTACGAGTTCAAGGACGGCAGCGTAGCCTACGATGATATCCCCGACCCGCTGCCCTTTGATATCAACGCCGACCCCATCGACATCCCGGATGACGATTTCGGCATCTGGTACATGGATTGTCAGGACGAGCCCCAGAAGTACACCGGCAAGACGGTGCGTTTTCTGGCACAGGTCTGCCAGACCAACCGCGCCGGCAAAAACAGCTTTGTGCCCGGCCGCTTTGCCATGACCTGCTGCGTGCAGGACATCCAGTTTGTGGGCTTCCCCTGCAGCTACGATGGCTACAAGGCGCTGGAGCAGCGCGCATGGGTGCGGGTGACCGCCAAGGTGGGGTACAAGTTCCACAACATCTACCGGGGCAAGGGCCCGGTGCTGACCGCCGTGTCGGTGGAGCCCGCCGAAAAGCCCCTGGAAGAGGTCGTAACGTTCTCTTAACGTTTCTTTATAACAAGGAGGTTCTGGTATGAAAACTCTGTTCCGTATTCTTGGCACGGCTGCTGCCGTGGCCGTCACCGGCGCTGCCATCGTGGTGCTGGACAAGATCCTGAACCAGAAAGACCCGCTCCATGTGGAGGAGGTCGAGTTCCCGGAGGAAGCCGAAAAGGACGCCGAGGAGGCCGAAAAGACCGCCGATGCCTACGCGGAAGCCGAAGCCAAGGAAGAAGCAAAGGCTGCCGATGCCGCCGCAGAAGCTGCCGAGGAAGCCGCACCGGAAGCACCTGCCCCTGCTGAGAACGCACCCCAGACCCAGCCGGAGACCGCTGCCCAGCGCCCCGCCTACGACCCCGAAGCCCCGAACACCAACCCCGTGGAGGCCGGCCCCGCCGTTGCCCCCAAGGACGAGAGCGGAAAGTTCGACGCCACCAAGATCGCCGATGCCAACGATTTCGGCGACTGGGAGGAACAGGGCTGCAAGGGCTGAAAACCAGAGAACCACAAAAAGGCTGCTGCACTTTTGTGCAGCAGCCTTTTTTCAGGAAGTATCTCCGGGAATGTCACATGGTAAACTGGATGGCGCAGAAGGCGGCGTAGATGCACAGCAGGATAATGCCCTGCGCACGGGACAGCTTGCCGCGCTTCAGTGCGGGAAGGGTCATGATCATCATGACAGCCAGCATGACCGGGATCTCCAGCACAAGGCTGGAATTGATGCCGAACAGGGTGGAACTCTGCGGCACGGTGAAGGGTGCCAGCGTGACGGACATACCGCTGACCAGCACCAGATTGAACACGTTTGCGCCCACGATGTTGCCAAGGGACAGATCGCTGCAGCCCTTGACCAGCGAGGTGATGGCAGTGACCAGCTCCGGCAGGGAGGTGCCAAGCGCCACAAAGGTCAGCGCAATGACCGACTCCGGCACGCCCAGTGCCTGTGCGATGAGGGTGCCGTTATCCACCAGCAGGTTTGCGCCCAGTGCGATCAGCACAGCGCCCAGCACCAGCAGCACCAGCGTTTTGGTAAGGGACATCTCTTCCCCGGCATTTTCGGCCTCGGCCTCCGCTTCGGCGGCGGCAGGGGCTTTTTTCATCTGCAATACGTTTGCCACCATGTAAGCCACGAACATGGCCAGCATCACAAAGCCCAGCGGGCGGGTGAACTCGCCCATGGCGTAGGCAGCCACGCAGTAGATGGCGGCTGCGGCAAAGAAGAAGGCTACCGGCACCCGCAGGGTCTTGGGGTCTACCTTGCCCGGACGGACAGCGATGGTGATGGCGGCGATCAGGGCAGAGTTGCAGATGACCGAGCCGATGGCGTTGCCGTAGGCGATCTCACCATGGCCGGAGACAGCGGACATGGTGGATACCATGACCTCCGGCAGGGTGGTGCCGATGGACACCACCGTTGCACCGATGAGCAGCTCCGGCAGGTGGAACCGCCGTGCCAGTGCCGAAGCACCGTCCACGAACCAGTCGCCGCCCTTGATCAGGAACAGCAGACCGATAATAAATAACAATACAGGAACCAGCATAATTTTTCTCCTCTGAATTTTCGCGGGGCATGAACCTGCAGAACCGGGAACGGATCGCTCCATCCCCGGTTCTGCACAAGATCGGTCAGTTGGCGTTATTTCTGCATGATGTGGATGGCAAAGCCGCCGTACTCGCCGTCAAGATATACGTTCTTGATGCGGCCGTCCTCAAAATAGGCAGCAGTCTCCATGCGGAAGCTAAAGCCATTTTCCTCCAGCTCCTCCATCGCAGCCTTCAGGTCGGGGGTGCGCATTGCGATGTGGCCGTTCTTGCCCAGAAATGGGCTCTTCATGCACTCGAAATAATTGCCGGCAAACTCGGACTTCTGTCCGTGGCGGGGCTCTAAGTTGAACAGCTTGCACAGCAGCAGCGCCAGCTGCTCGGCCTCGCCTGCGTTGTCGGTGTTGATGCCGACGTGCTCCAGCTCAAACGTGTTTTTCATTTGGTGTTTCTCCTGTTACTTCATGGGGAAGATCAGCACAGCGCCCACCGTCAGCGCCAGCAGACGGATGAAGTACTGCGGAATGGTGAACTTCCAGAACTCGGTGATCTTGTAGTCACCGGCGCCCATGATCATGGCGGGCATACCGTCAATGGGCAGGAAGTGTCCGCACCAGCCGGAGACCACGATAGCGGCAGCGGCTGCGGTGGGGTCCAGACCCAGATTGACGCAGGTGGCAATGGCCATGGGAGCAAAGACGTACACGGTGCCGATGGTGGAACCGGTCAGGGTTGCCAGCAGGCTGGTCAGGATGCAGAAAGCGAAGATCAGCACGAAGGGGTTGACGTTGGTGCCCAGCATCTTGGCAACGGTCTCGCCCACCAGACTGGTCAGGCCGGTGTTGCCCAGAGCATCGGCAATGCCGATGACGCCTGCGGACATCAGGATGATGGGTGCGCTGATGGAGTTGCGGATCTCGTTGAAGTCCATAACGCCGGAGATCAGGATGACGCCCACGGCCAGACCGGTGATGGCGTAGCCTGCGTCACCGATCTTGCTCTGCAGGATCATGCCCACAACGGCGAGCACAAAGCTGAAGTAGGTGATGAGCTCCTGATTCTTGGTCAGAGCAACCTTCTGCTCACCGGCGTGGAGAGCCTCTTCCTTGGCCTCGGCAATGGGGTGGTCAGGCATGATCTTGTAAGCCAGGATGCACCACACCAGGAAGCCGATGGACAGGCACAGGTTGACCAGAGAGAACTTGACCAGATTGACGTTTGCCGCAACGCCTGCGCTTTCCAGAACGGCGATGACGATGCCGTACTGCAGCGCGGTGTTGAAGGGCAGCAGCGGATGGTTTGCTGCAAAGCCCGCAGGCATCAGCACCTTGGACGGGGGCAGCTGCTTGGAGTAGGGCAGAGTGGACAGCAGGCCGATGACCAGCACATAGTAGGCGGTGGAACCGGTGCCGAACAGGCTGCAGCCCAGCATAACAATGAGGATCAGCAGGACGTATGCCTTAAAGCCGCCCTTGCTGGCCATGTTGAACATGGTCTGCTTGAACTTGACGATGAAGCTGGTCTTCTGCAGAGCCGCGATGATGGCCATGAAGGATGCCAGCATGACGATGGTGGGGTTTGCGAAGCCGCCGAAAGCGGTCTTGATGTCGGTAACGCCGAACACCACCAGCAGCAGCAGCGCCAGCAGCGGGGGTGCGCCGAAGGGCAGTTTATCCACCATGATCAGGATGATCATGAGGACAGTCACTGCCAGAGCAATGATCATGGGAAGTGTCATAGAACGTGTCCTCCTTTTTTGTGTCCGCAGTACCTGTTGCGCAAGAGCCCGACCCTTTGCACAATTCCGATGCGGCTTTCTTGATTAAAAGTATATAGTTTCCCGCTGTGCGTCACAATCATTTTTCGGCTTGTTGCGTTCTTTTTTGAAACATATTCAGAATTTGTTCAATTTTCTTGTCGCAATATGTTACTTCTTGAAACACATTGCGGTTAGTTTTGGCTGATTCGTCGCTTTTTGAAACGGACAGCAGAAAGATCCCCCCCTGCGCGGCTGCTTCTGTTAAAAAAAGAGGTCCAGAAAAGTCCGCAGACCTTCCTGAACCTCAAAAAATATTCTTTTTGCTAAGGATGTGCAGCTTAGACCATTACTTTCCGGCAAGGTCTTTGGTATATAGGGCGCGGGTGGCGTTGAGCACGGCAATGACCATCACGCCCACGTCCGCAAAGATGGCTGCCCACATTCCGGCAATGCCCAGTGCACCCAGCAGCAGGCACAGCGCCTTGATGCCCAGCGCGAACACGATGTTCTGGTGCACGATGCGCAGGGTGCGGCGGGCAATGCGCATGGCAAGCGCGATTTTGGCGGGGTCGTCATCCATCAGCACCACGTCTGCGGCTTCGATGGCGGCGTCCGAACCCAGCGCACCCATGGCGATGCCCACGTCTGCGCGGGACAGCACCGGTGCATCGTTGATGCCGTCACCCACAAAGGCAAGGTTTTCTTTGGGCTGCTTTGCGGCAAGCAGCTTTTCGATCTGGTCCACCTTGTCGCCGGGCAAAAGACCGGCGTGGTACTCGTCCAGACCCAGCTGCTGCGCCACCGCCTGCGCCACCGGCTGTGCATCGCCAGTCAGCATGACCGTCTTGCGCACGCCGGAAGCCTTCAAAGCGCGGATGGCATCGGCGCTGTGGGGCTTTACCACGTCCGCAATCAGCAGATAGCCCGCATAGCGGCCCTCTACGGCAACGTGCACGATGGTGCCCACGCCCTCTACGGCGGGCACGGTGATGCCCAGCTTTTCCATCAGGCGGGCGTTACCGGCGGCAACGGTCCTGCCATCTACCTTCGCGGTCACGCCATGACCGCCAAGCTCCTGCACGTCTGTGACCCGGGCGGCGTCGATGGGCTTGCCATAGGCAGCCTTGATGCTCAGGGAGATGGGGTGCTTGGACCAGCTTTCCGCCAGCGCAGCGGCTTCCACCAGTGCAGCGTCGGTCACGCCCTCGGCGGGGTGGATGCCGGTGACCTTAAAGGTGCCCTGCGTCAGGGTGCCGGTCTTATCGAACACCACAACGCCGGTGCTTGCCAGCTCCTCCAGATAGGTAGAGCCCTTGATGAGGATGCCGCAGGAGGAAGCGCCGCCGATGCCGCCGAAGAAGCTCAGCGGGATGGAGATGACCAACGCACAGGGGCAGCTGATGACAAGGAAGGTCAAAGCGCGGTAGACCCAATCGCCAAAGCGGGCGGGCTGTCCCATAAGCAGCAGCACCACCGGCGGCAGGAAAGCCAGCGCCAGTGCGCCGTAGCAGACGGCGGGGGTGTACACCCGGGCAAAGCGGGTGATAAAGTTTTCCGCCCGGGCCTTTTTCATGCTGGAATTTTCCACAAGGTCGAGAATTTTAGAGACGGTGGATTCGCCGAATTCCTTGGTGGTGCGCACCTTCAACAGGCCGGTCATGTTCACGCAGCCGCTGATGACCTCGTCCCCGGCGTTCACGTCACGGGGCAGGCTTTCGCCGGTCAGGGCGGCAGTGTTCAGGGCAGAACTGCCCTCCACGATGACGCCGTCAATGGGCACCCGCTCGCCGGGCTGCACCACGATGACGGTGCCCACCTCGACCTCATCCGGGTCCACCTGTTCCAGCTTGCCGTCCTCGCCTTCGATGTTGGCGTAGTCCGGGCGGATGTCCATCAGGCTGGCAATGCTCTGGCGGCTTTTGCCCACGGCGACGCTCTGGAACAGCTCACCGATCTGGTAGAAGATGATAACGGCGCAGCCCTCCACATAATCGCCCAGCGCAAACGCGCCCACGGTGGCGACCGCCATCAGGAAGCACTCGTCAAAGGGCTGACGGTTCTTGATGCCCTTCAGCGCCTTGCGCAGCACGTCCCAGCCTACTATAAGGTAGGGGATGCAGTAGAGCGCCAGCTCAACCGGCATGGGCAAGGCGGGCAAAAGCTTGAGCACGATCACCAGCGCCACGGCGATCAGGATCCGCTCAAGGGTCTTTTTTTGTTTCTTGTTCATAAGCAACGCTCCTCGTTTTGCGGTGCAGTGGGTGAAAAACGGGTGGTTTTCCACAGGTTTTTCGGCAAAAAAATGGGTATTCCACAGTTTTACCCGGGTTTTCCACACAGTTTTCCGGCAGAAAAGCACTTTTTCACGCTTCTTTTTTGTTTTTCTCACGAAATCTGTTGAAAACCCGGTGGAAATTGTTGAAAAGTGGCGGATTTTTCCACAGAAAAAGTTGTTACACAACGTAATCACACACAAAGTAAAAAGCATCTGCTGCATTCGTTTTGGGGTTCCAGAAAAATCTACGAATTCTTGCTGCAGATGCTTTTTTCTTTAGCGTCCTCGCCCTCTCAGTCATCGCTGCGCGATGCCAGCTCCCCCAAAGTGGGAGCCCTTGGCAGTCCACGCAGACTGCATCTCTTTGCCAAGGCCTCTCCCTTTGGGAGAGGTGTCACCGCAGGTGACGGAGAGGGCGAGGCTGTTGACCGTGTGCAGCAACCTGCCGCACATCAGATATCAAAGATCTCGCAGTCGTCCTCTACCTTCTTGCAGGCAGACAACACGTTCTCCATGGTGGCGTGGGGGTCGGCACCCTCGGCAAACTCCACCTTCATCTTCTGGGTCATAAAGCTGACGGTCGCCTTTTCCACACCGGCTACGGTGTTGGCGGCATCCTCCATCTTCTGGGCGCAGTTGGCGCAGTCCACTTCGATCTTGTAGGTCTTTTTCATAATAAGTACCAGCCTTTCTTTTTGTGCGGGCGTGTGCCCGGTCATTCTTCGATATGGTCCATCCCCATGGAGAGGATGCTGCGCACATGGTCATCGTCCAGTGCGTAGAAAACAGTTTTGCCTTCCCGCCGGAAGCGCACAAGCTTGGAGTCCTTGAGCACCCGCAGCTGGTGGCTGACGGCAGACTGGCTCAGCTGCACGGCGTCCGCGATATCCTGCACGCAAAGTTCGCTGTCATGTAAGGCATACAAAATTTTGATGCGGGTGGAATCGCCGAACACGCGGAACAGATCTGCCAGTTCGTACAGCACCTCGTCATCCGGCATCTCCACCGGCTGCTTTTCCTTTTCTGGTGCGGCTTGTTCTAGCCCGGTCATGCTGTCCTCTCCCTTCGCTTCGATATATGAGCATCTGTTCATGTGTTCATGATAACACGCAGACAGCCCCCTGTCAAGCAAAATCCGCAAAGTTTTTTACATTGCCGCAAAATTGCTGAAAATCGCCGTAAAACGCAAAAAAGATGCAATTTAAATTTGCAAACAGGGTGCGGGTTTACCCCTTCCGTCTGCTCCCTTTGGTCGCAGCCACCTTCCCCAAGGGGACGGCTTCAGTAGTGGCGGGAAAGTCTCCGGTTTCGCCAGAGGCTCCCTCCCCGAGGGAGCTGGCGCGGCGCAAGCCGCGACTGAGGGAGTTTTTCCCCCTGAAAAAATATGCAAAAAATAGTGCATTCCGGCGCGTTTTGTGATATCTTATAAAGGTGTATGACCACAAATAACACAACTGCGTCCAAAGGACGCATAAGGAGGAACTGTATATGAAGCTGGAAACCGGTATCTGCGGCGAGCAGAGCGTGCGCGTGAGCGCAGAGAATACCGCAAAGACCATGGGCAGCGGCACGTTGGACGTGTTTGCCACCCCCGCACTGGTGGCACTGGCCGAAAAGACCTGCTGGCAGAGCGTTGCCCCTGCACTGGAAGCAGGCAGCGGCACGGTGGGCACCAAGCTGGAGCTGGAGCACACCGCACCCACCCCTGTGGGCATGACCGTGACCTGCCGCAGCGAGCTGGTGGCAGTGGAGGGCCGCAAGCTGACCTTTAAGGTGACGCTTGCGGATGAGAAAGGCCCTGTGGGCGGCGGCACCCACGAGCGCTTTGTCATCTTTGAGGAAAAGTTTGCTGCTAAGGCCGAGGCCAAAAAGGGCTAAGAGTCGCTTTTGTCTGTTTCGTCCAGCCGCAGCGGCGGCAAGTCTGCGGCCAGCAGCTGCTGCTCGGCGCGGGTTTGCGCGTCCTGCAAAAGCTGCACAGCCTGCACACTGGCGCGGAACAGCTCAAAGTACATGGCCTTGTAATCCGGCACGGTGCACACCCCCTTTGCGTTTCTGTGGGTAGTCTGCCCCGCAGCCTGCGCCCCGATACGCCGGACGAACCCCGCAGACAATGATTGACACCTGATATGAGGAGCTTATGAAAAACAAAAACTTATCCTGGGTGGGGGCGCTGTTCGTCTTTGCCCTGCTGCTGTGGTGCACGGCGGTGACCCCCGGCAAGGTGGCCGACCCCGCCACCTACACCTGTGCGGTGTACAGCACCTTCTTTTCCCTGCTGCCGCCGGTCATTGCCATCGTGCTGGCGCTGAACACCAAGGAGGTGTACACCTCGCTGCTGGTGGGCATTGCTTCCGGTGCGCTGCTGTATGCCAACGGCAACCTTGAACTGGCGCTGAACACCCTGTTCTTCAACGAGGACGGCGGCATGATCACCAAGCTGTCGGACTCCGGCAACGTGGGCATTCTGGCCTTTCTGGTGATGCTGGGCATTCTGGTGGCGCTGATGAACAAGGCGGGCGGCTCGGCAGCCTTCGGGCGCTGGGCGTCCACCCACATCCACAGCCGGGCGGGCGCACAGTTTGCCACCCTGCTGCTGGGCGTGATGATCTTTGTGGACGACTACTTCAACTGCCTGACCGTGGGCTCGGTGATGCGCCCGGTGACCGACCGGCAGAAGGTGTCCCGCGCAAAGCTGGCTTACCTGATCGATTCCACCGCCGCGCCCATTTGCATCATTGCGCCGGTGTCCAGCTGGGCGGCTGCGGTCACTTCCAGCGTCCCGGCGGGCTCTGGCATCAACGGCTTTACCATGTTCCTGCGCACCATTCCTTATAACTATTACGCCGTCATGACCGTTGTGATGAGCCTGTTCCTCATCTTTACCGGGGCGGAGTTCGGCCCCATGAAGCTGAACGAGGACAACGCCCAAAACGGCGACCTGTTTACCACCGCCGACCGCCCCTACGGCGATGATGTGGACGATGGGAATGATACCAACGGCCATGTCATCGACCTGATCGCACCGGTGCTGGTGCTGATCGCGGCCTGCATCTTCGGCATGGTGTACACCGGCGGCTTCTTTGAGGGCGTGGACTTCATCACCGCCTTTGCGGACTGCAACGCTTCGGCGGGTCTGGTGCTGGGCAGTAGCATCGCCCTGCTGTTCACCTTTGTATTCTACCGGGTACGCGGCGTGATGACCTTTCAGGACTTTGCCGCCTGCATCCCCGAGGGCTTCAAGGCTATGGTCAGCCCCATGCTGATTTTGTCCCTTGCATGGACGCTGTCCGGCATGACCGGCCTGCTGGGTGCAAAGTATTATGTGGCAAACCTGCTGGGCAGCTCTGCGGCGGCTTTGCAGTATCTGCTGCCGTTCATCATCTTCCTTGTGGCGGTGTTCCTTGCCTTTGCCACCGGCACTTCCTGGGGCACCTTCTCCATCCTGATCCCCATCGTCTGTCAGGCGTTCCCGGACGGCGAGATGCTGGTGGTTTCCATTGCCGCCTGCCTGTCCGGTGCGGTGTGCGGCGACCACTGCTCTCCCATCTCGGATACCACCATTATGGCTTCGGCGGGCGCACATTGCAGCCATGTGAACCACGTTTCCACCCAGCTGCCCTACGCCATTACGGCGGCAGCCTGCTCGGCGGTGTGCTACGTCATCACCGGCCTTGCACAAGCGGTGCTGGGCAGCCGCGCAAGCCTGCTCACCTCGCTGGTGCTGCTGGTGGTGGCCATCGTGCTGGAACTGGCGGTGCTCAGCGTCATCCGCGCCCGCACTCGGGCAAAAACTTCCGGGGATGCTGCGTAAAATTCCGCTATGCAGCGGGGCATTTTCGTGGTATACTGAACGTATAGCAAGAAAACTAAAGCATCGGAGGCGCATGACCCATGCTGGAAAAAGCTTTTCAGGACGTCTACACCAAATTCAAGCTGCATTTTTATCAGAACGTGTTCCAGCGCTTTGCCACCCGTGAGGCTACCCTGACCACGGTGGAGTCCTTCTGCATGGAGGGCATCATGGCGATGGGCGAGCCCACGATCGCGGAGTTTTCCCGCATGATGCAGATCTCTACCCCCAATGCGGCGTACAAGATCGGCAGTCTGGTGAAAAAGGGCTATGTGGAAAAGATCCAGTCCACCACCGACCGGCGGGAGTACCACCTGCGCCCCACCCAGAAGTATATCGATTACTACAACATCAGCTACTCGTATCTGCACACCGTAGTGGAGCGTGCCCGGCAGCGCTTTACCCCTGCGGAATGCGCTAAGCTGGAGCAGATGCTTACCATCGTGAGCACCGAGCTGATGCCGGAACTGGATATACTGAAAAAAGGCGAGGAATAAAAACGATAAAACGGCTGCTGCACAAGAACGTGCAGCAGCCGTTTTGCGTTGGGAGAATTTGGAATGCGCACGCTTCGCAGGGAAAGTTCCTGCTTGCCAGCAGCGGGCAGGGACGCTCCGCTGGGCCAGAGGCAGGGAGGGGTGTTCCGAGTCCCCCCTCCCTACCTCTGGACTCCACCCACCCCGCAACGGGCCAAGGGCTGCTCGCCCTTGACAATCCTAAAGAAGAAGTCGAAGCACAAAAAAGCTAGCGCTGCGCCAGTCGGCGCTATCGCTTTAACGCTTTTTTCGCTTCTCCATTTATAGCCCCTCAGTCGCTGCGCGACAGCTCCCCCGAGGGGGAGCGAGCGTGCCCGCAAGCTTTGCGGTTTAACCGCAACCCTTCCCGTCATGCCAAAGGCTCCCTCCCAGAGGGAGCTGGCAAAACCGATAGGTTTTGACTGAGGGAGTTCAGGCGCCCCCTTGGGGGAGCTGCCGAACGGAGTGAGGCTGAAGGGGTCACAAAAAGGAAAATCCCCCGCAGTTTTCACGAAACTACGAGGAATTTTCTTGGCGGAGTAGGAGGGATTTGAACCCTCGCGCCGTTGTTTAGACGACCTACGCCCTTAGCAGGGGCGCCTCTTCGGCCTCTTGAGTACTACTCCAGAGCAAAGTGCATTACACTTATTCAATAAAAAATGGCGGAGAGAGTGGGATTCGAACCCACGGTACGTTGCCGTACGGCAGTTTTCAAGACTGCTTCCTTAAACCACTCGGACATCTCTCCTTGTGGACACTCGCGTTACGCCGTGTCGAATGCCTATTTACTTTACCAGATTTACGCTGTTCTGTCAAGCCCTTATGCAAATTTTTTCTTTTTTCTGTCCGATAGCTGCACAGCAGCCCCATTTACCACAACCTTTATTCGAAGTTTTTTTGGAATTTCTCTTTACAGAAACACCTTTTTGTTGTATAATAAAACCAACATAAACCACCCATCGGGAAAAGGAGCATCATTATGTCGTTTTCAGAGCTATTGAAGGAGTGCCGCAAAAAGCAGGGCGTCAGCCAAGCGGAGCTTGCCGCCAGACTGGGGGTCACCCAGCAGGCTGTCGGCAAGTGGGAAAGCGGCAAGTCCTCCCCCGACCCCTCCACTGTGGCTCGCATTGCGGAGCTGCTGAACACCACGGCGGACTATCTGCTGGGGCTGTACCGCCCGGTCAGCAATGTTTCTGCCCCCGAGGAGCGCTTTTTCGGCAGCTACACCGAGAGCCTGATCCCGGTCATCGGCACAGTGAAGGCAGGCTACGGCGCACTGGCCTTTGAAGAGGACTACGGGCAGGAGTACGCCCGGGTGAAGGACCCCGCAAACTATTTTTATCTGGTGGTGCGCGGCGACAGCATGGAGCCCCGCATTCAGGACGGCGACCTTGCGCTGGTGCACAAGCAGGACACGCTGGAAAACGGCGACCTGGGCGTGCTGATCTACGGCGACGAGGGCGAGGGCACTTTGAAGCGCTACATCCAGCGCGGCAACTGCGTGGTATTGCAGCCCTTCAACCCCGCCTATCATGAGATGGTCATCAAGGGCGAGGACCTGAACCACCTGCACATTGCAGGCCGCGTGGTGGAGACCAAGGCCAAGTGGTAAGCCGGATGATTTAAGCTTTCGTGGCTGAAGGCTTCCCCCCTGTTTTTCATAAAGCCATCTGCTGTTTTGCGTATGGCTTTATTTTTTGACCCTTTTTCCCGATTTTATCCTCTTTGGAGGTGTTTTTTGCATGGAACAGACCCTGATGGACAAGCTGACCATTCTGGCGGACAGCGCCAAATATGACGTTGCCTGCACCTCCAGCGGGGCGTCCCGCACCGCGCGCCCGGGCACAGTAGGCAGCTGCTATGCCCCGGGCTGCTGCCACGCCTTTACCGCCGATGGTCGCTGCGTCAGCCTGCTCAAGGTGCTCATGTCCAACTGCTGCTCCTTCGACTGCGGCTACTGCGTCAACCGCCGCTCCAACGATATCCCCCGCGCCACCTTTGCGCCCCGGGAGCTGGCAGAGCTGACCATGGAGTTCTACCGCCGCAACTACATCGAGGGGCTGTTTTTGTCCAGCGCGGTGCTGGGCACCCCGGACTACACCACCGAGCGGATGCTGGCGGTGCTGCGGCTGCTGCGGGGTGAATACCGCTTCGGGGGCTACATCCACGCCAAGGCCATTCCGGGCACAAGCCCGGAGCTTTTGCAGCAGCTGGGGTATCTGGCCGACCGTCTGAGCGTAAATGTGGAGCTGCCCAGTGAGCGCAGCCTGAACCTGCTGGCCCCGGACAAGGGACGGCACTCTATCTTCCGCCCCATGAAGCAGATCGCAGTGTCCGGCGCTGCCAGCCGGGAGGAGCTTACCCTTTACCGTCACGCGCCCAAATTCGCCCCCGCCGGGCAGAGCACCCAGATGATCGTAGGCGCTTCGCCGGAGACGGACTACCATATCTTAAAACTGACCGAGGGGATGTACCAGAAATACGGGCTGAAACGGGTGTTCTACTCCGCTTACATCCCGGTAGCCGAGGACACCCGCCTGCCCGCACTGGACACCAAGCCGCCCCTTCTGCGGGAGCACCGGCTGTATCAGGCCGACTGGCTGCTGCGGTTCTACCAGTTCGAGGCGGACGAGATTTTAGATAAGGACAACCCCAACTTCAACCCCTATCTGGACCCCAAATGCAACTGGGCGGTGCAGCACTACGGGCTGTTCCCGGTGGACGTGAACCGCGCTCCCTTCGAGATGCTGCTGCGGGTGCCGGGCATCGGCCCAAAAAGCGCCCGGCGCATCTGGCGCGCCCGCAAGCAGGCGGCGCTGGGTCTGGACGAGCTCAAGCGCATGGGCGTGGTGCTCAAGCGGGCGCAGTATTTTATCACCTGCCGGGGCTTTTCCGGGGCGCACCCGGGGCGCGGCACCGCTGGGCGGGAGCGCATTACCCGGGCGCTCATCGATCCCAACGTATTCAGCGGCAGCTGTGAGCAGCTGAGCCTGTTCAGCCCGCCCGCCGTGGACAACCTCATCGGGCAGGGCGTGCCGCCCCGGGCGGCTGTCCGAATGGTACGAGAGGAGGCCGTGCAATGTCTTGCCAAGGCGCTGTAACCCCCAAGGGGGCGCGCAAGCTGCACGATGCCGATGTGGTCTACCTGTATGACGGCAGCTTTGAGGGCTTTCTGTGCTGCGTATACGAAAGCTTTGCCCAGCACGAACTTCCCTTTGCGGTGTGGACGCCCCAGCGGGAGACCGCCACCCTCTACCCGGTCAAGGAGATTGCCACCGACCCCGCCGTTGCCCGGCGGGTATTTGCCAGCTTTGGCAAAAAGCTGGGCGCAGAGACCGAGTACCTTGTCAGCCGGGATTTTCTCTCCGGGCAGGAGGACAAGGAGCTGCTGTTGCTCCGCTTTCTGCATCTGGCCTTTGCGCTGGGCCCGGGCACGGTCAAGCGGGAGGGACACCCGGTGGTCGCGCCCCTCTACGCCATGAAAAAAAGTCTGGACTGGGAGGTAGACAAGTTTCAGGGCTTTGTGCGGTTCGAGGAGCACGACGGGATGCTGGGCGCGGTCATCCACCCCAAAAATTATATCCTCCCCCTGCTGCGCCCGCACTTCTGCGGACGCTTTCCGGAGGAGGACTTCATGATCTACGATGCCGTCCATCAGGCAGTGCTGCTGCACGAGGGGCACAGCACCCGGCTGCTGGAGCTGGCAGCGCCCTTGGAGCTGCCGCCGTCCAGTGCGCGGGAGCAGCAGTTTCAGGCGCTGTGGACGCAGTTCTACAAAACGCTGGAAATCAAGGCGCGCCACAACGAAAAAGGCCGCATGACCCATTGCCCCAAGCGCTTCTGGGCGGATATGGTGGAGATGCAGGGGGAATTGTAGAACCCCTTCCGTCTGCTCACGCAATGCGAACTCCCCCAGTCTCGCTGCGCTCGACAGCCCCCTCGGAGATGGGGCCTTTGGCAAAACCGGAAACTTTGCCGTACTGCCAAAGGCTCCCTCCCAGAGGGAGCTGGCAAAACCGTCAGGTTTTGACTGAGGGAGTTCAGGCGACTGAAGGGGTCATTTCCCTTCCGCTTCCAATGCGCTTTCCACGCCCTTGAGCAGATCCTCTGCCGGGATGCCGTACAGCCTTGCCAGTGCCATCAGGTTAGAGGTGTTCGGCTCCGAGGTGCCCGTCTCCCTTAATTAAAGATATTGTTGGGTAAAAAAGAAAGGTCAGTCGATTTTGCCGATGAAGCGGTAGTAGA
>NZ_JBBMEN010000007.1:0-92486 GCF_040096575.1 Faecalibacterium intestinale | reverse complement strand
GAATATAGGTTCCGTTACAAGTTCTTTCGATATTGTTCAATTTTCAAGGTCCTGTGCGCCGCAGCCTTGCGGCTGACGACTTGATTATTTTACCACAGAAGCGGTTTTTTGTCAAGCACTTTTTTGAGAAGCTTTTGAACTTTTCTGAACTTAAATCATTCAGCAGTTTCTCGGTGCTAACCGGAACATTTGAACGTTCATTGGTTCTTTTCAAGGGCTTCCTGCTGAGACTTCAGAAGTCATTCTTTTGTCTCAACGCTTGGCGCTCAAGTATAATACCACATCCCGGCCATCTTGTCAACACTTTTTGACATCTTTTTTAAAAGAAAATTGAGTTTGCTTCACTCATATTGTAATCACCCCCTCTTTCCCATGCAAAAAGGCCGTCCATGCACTGCACAGACGGCCTTGGGTCTATATATAATTACTTATATAATAAGCTTTTAGCGGATCTCGATGCCCAGCTTGAACTTCAGGTTGCCGAGAATCTTCTTGACCACGCGCTCCACTTCCTCAGCAGAGACTTCCTTCTTGGAATCAGACAGGGACAGGCTGAAGGCCATGCTCTTTTTGCCCTCGCCAAGGTTAGCGCCGCGATAGATATCGAACAGCTTGACCTCGCTGACCAGCGGGCTGGCCTTGCGGATGGTCTCCTCGATCTCGCCGCAGGACACAGTCTCGCCGCAGACCAGAGCCAGATCGCGCTTGACCGGTGCATAGGGGCTGAGGGGCTTATAGCGCAGCTCGCCCTCTACGCAGGACATCAGAGCCTCATAGTCCAGCTCGCCCAGATAGATGTTCTGGCTGTCCTTCTGCTCCTTGGCGATCTCCAGCTCGGCGTTGATCTCGTTGGCCAGCTTACCGAACACGCCCAGTCGCTTGCCGTTGCAATACACGGCGGCACTGATGCCGGGGTGCAGCCATGCGGCGGTCTCACGCTGATAATCAAAGGTCAGGCCAAAACCGGCTGCCAGCGCTTCCAGTGCGCCCTTGACGGTGAAGAAGTCCTCCTCGGGGCCAAAAGCACCGAGGCAGAGGGTCTGACGCTCGTGGGGGTGCTCATTGATGGGCAGTTCCTTGGCCAGGTAGACCGGTGCCATCTCGAACAGGCGGCCTTCGGCGTTGCTCTTTTTCAGGTTGTCCACGATGACGTTCAGCATGGAGGGGGTCAGCAGAGTGCGCATGATAGACAGGTTCTCGCTGATGGGGTTCAGGATGCGAATGGCCTTGCGGGCTTCGTCCTCAGCAGGGATATGCAGCATATCCAGCTCGGCGTTGGAGTAGAAGGCCAGCGTGGAAGCCTCATAGAAGCCCTGCGCAGCCAGCAGACGCTTGGTCTTGAGCTGCTGCTTCTGGTCGTAGTTCAGGCCGCCGTTGGTGACAGAGGCAGTGTTCAGGAAGGTGGGCACGATATGGTCGTAGCCGTACTCACGGATGACCTCCTCGGCCAGATCCGGGAAACTTTCCACGTCATCACGGTACAGGGGTGCAGACACATCCCAGCTGCCATCGGCCTGCACGTCCACGGTGAACTCCAGACGCCGCAGGATGTCGATCATGGTCTGGTCGGGCACGGTGATGCCCAGCACGGCGCAGATCTTTGCCGGGGTGGTGACGATGTGCTTGCGCTCCAGCGGGCGGCCATCGGTCAGGTCGTACTCCAGCGTGGTAATATCACCGCAATCCAGCTGCTGGATCAGGTGCAGGGCGCGTGCCAAACCCAGCTGCGGAGAGTAGCGATCCACGCCCTTCTCGTAGCGGGCAGAGGAATCGCTGTTCTGACCCAGTGCACGGCTGGTCTTACGCACGCTGTCGCGGGCAAAGGTGGCGCACTCGAACAGCAGGCTGGTGGTGTTATCGTCCATGCCGGAGTTTGCGCCGCCCATAATACCGGCCAGTGCCACCGGCTTTTCGGCATCGCAGATGACCAGATTGTTGGGGTTGAGGGTAAATTCCTTCTCGTCCAGCGTGACGATCTTTTCACCCTCGTGGGCGCGGCGCACATCAATGGTGCGGCCGGCGACCTTGTTCAGGTCAAAAGCGTGCATGGGCTGACCCATCTCCAGCAGGGTGTGGTTGGTGATATCCACCACGTTGCTGATGGAGCGCAGGCCGCACAGTGCCAGATGGCGCTTCATCCAGCGGGGAGACTCGCCCATGCGGATGTTGCGCACATAGTGTGCCATGTAGCGGGGGCACAGCTCCGGTGCTTCCACCTTGACGGTGATGGGAGCGTCCGGCTCGCAGACTGCCTTATAGTCCATAGCGGGCATATGCAGGGGCTTGCCCAGAACAGCAGCCACCTCGCGGGCGATGCCCAGAACAGACTGGCAGTCCGGGCGGTTGGCGGTGATGGAGATATCAAAGATGTAGTCGTCCAGACCCACCACCGGGGCGATGTCGGCGCCGGGAACAGAGTCCTCGGGCAGGATGAGCAGGCCGTAGACCTCAGAGCCCGGGAACAGGTCATCGTTCAGACCCAGCTCTGCACCGGAGCACAGCATACCGTTGGACTCCACGCCCTGCATCTTGCGGGCCTTGATGGTGACGCCGCCGGGCAGGGTGGAGCCATCCAGTGCGGTGGGCACACAATCGCCCAGCTTCATGTTGGCGGCACCGGTGCTGATGCGGATCTCGTGGCCGTAAGCGCCGCAGTCCACCACACACTTGGTCAGGTGGGTGCCCTCCTGCTTTTCCATCTCCACGATCTTGCCGACGACCACCTTGCTGATGCCGGCATCCAGCGGGATGAGCTCTTCCACCTCGAAACCGCAGGAGAACAGCTTCTCCTCCAGTTCCTGTGCGGTAACATCGATATCAACGAATTCTTTTAACCAACTGAAAGGTACTTTCATTGTTTGTTCTCTCCCCTCTTATTCGTGGAACTGCTTGAGGAACTGCAGATTATTCTCGAACATCAGACCGATGTTGTTGATGCCGTACTTCAGCATAGCGATACGCTCGATGCCAATGCCAAAGGCGAAGCCGGAGTACTCGTCCGGGTCGATGTTGCAGTTTTCCAGCACCTTACGGTTGACAACGCCGCCGCCCAGCACCTCGATCCAGCCGGTGTGCTTGCACAGGGGGCAGCCCTTGCCGTGGCACTCGAAGCAGCTTACGTCCACCTCCACGCTGGGCTCGGTGAACGGGAAGTAGGAGGGACGCAGGCGGGTGCGGGTGTCGGCGCCGAACAGCTTCTGCACGAAGGTGTTCAGTGCGCCCTGCAGGTCGCCCAGCGTGATGCCCTTATCCACGACCAGACCTTCCATCTGGTGGAACATGGGACTGTGGGTAGCGTCCGAGTCAGAGCGGAACACGCGGCCGGGGATCAGCACCTTGATAGGCGGCTTCTGGCTGTCCATGGTGCGGATCTGGCCACCGGAGGTCTGGGTGCGCAGCAGAAACTCATCGGACAGATAGAAGGTATCCTGCATATCGCGGGCGGGGTGATCCTTGGGCACGTTCAGGCGGGTGAAGTTGTGGTCGTCATCCTCGATCTCCGGGGCATCTGCCACGGCAAAGCCCATGCCGGAGAACACGTCGATGATCTGGTTGGTGACCAGCGTCAACGGGTGCAGACCGCCTGCAGGACGGGTCTTGGCGGGCAGGGTGATATCCACCGTCTCGGCGGCGTTGCGGGCAGCAAGTTCTGCCTGCTTCACGGTCTCGGCGGCGGCATCGTAGTCTGCCTGCACCTTCTGCTTGAGTTCGTTGATGATCTTGCCCATGGCGGGGCGCTCTTCCGGCGCAACGGTGCGCAGGTTCTTCATCAGGGCAGGGATCTTGCCGTTTTTGCTGAGGTATTCCTGCCAGAAGGAAGCCAGCGTCTCCTTGCTGGACACCTGACCAAGGCTTTCAGCGGCCTGCTTGGCCAGCTCATCGATCATTGCTTGCATGGATTTTCTCTCCTTTATTCTTTGTGTTCATGGAGCGGAGTATAACAAAAAAGCTCCGTCCCCTGCCCGACTGCTCAGGCAAAAGGGACGAAGCTGTAACCATTTCTGCTCCGCGGTACCACCCGGTTTCCGCCTGCACAAGGGCAGGCGGCGCTCAAACGCCGTAACGGGGCGCAACCGTCCTGTGCTAATAGATGCGTCCGCATCGTTCGCGCAGACCGCTCGGGAGCGAACTTCAGCCCCTGCCGCACATGGAAGCCCTTTCAGCCGGTGAAGCTTCTCTCTTTGCCGTGCAGGCAGCGCCTACTCTCTCCGTCGCTGCGTTTGGTAATATGATAACCAAGAGTTATGTTACCACATTTTGCGGCGGTTTGCAAGCCGCAGAGCGCTTTTTATTTGCCGGAGCTGCGTTTTGTGCCTTCTTTCCGGTCAGGCGGCAGGCCTCGCAGGCGGTCATACAGCACACCGCAAACACCAGCAGAGCGCAGTCTGTCGGCACCCGCTGCATGGGCACCACCCGGGCGCACAGAGTATTGAAGCTCTCCACGGCACGCTCCGGCAAGCCCAGATAAAACAGCGCCAGCGAAAGCGGCAGATGCAGCACCCTGCCCCACAGCAAGGGTTTGAACGAGACCTCCTGCGGGCAGAGGGTGCGCACTTGCAGCAGCACCGAAGCGCCCTGCACGCTGAGCGCGGCGCAGCACAGCCCGCTTGCCCACAAACCGGTGCGGGCGGCGTAATCGCAGCCGGAGCACACCTCCAGCAGCATGGCGGGAAAGGGCGCAAGCGCCGCGGGCAGCAGCAGCCCACAGCCTGCCGCCAGCAGGCGAAAATACAGCACAAAGCCGCATAATTTCAGGTAGGTCACTGCCGCCTGCGCAAGGATGGCATCCAGCGCCGGCGGCGGTGCTGCTTGCACGGCGGTGGGCGGTGCGGGCAAAGGCTCCGGTATGCCGCGGACACGGCAGAACAGTGCCGCTGTCAGCCAGCCCGCCAGCACCTGTGCAGCAAACAGGCATATCCCGGCTGTGCGGCTGCCCAGCAGCTGCTCCCCTACCGTCAGGATGACAAAGGATGGCCCGGAGCAGATGCAGGCAGGCAGCAGAGCTGAAGCTTCCTGCGGGGTCAGCTCCCTGCTGCGGACTGCCTCGGCAGCTGCGGCGGCGGCAGGGGCAAAGCCGCCCACAAGGCCGATGAGCAGCACACTGCCCGCGCTGCGGCTGCGCAGACCGATACAACGCACCACCGGCCAGAGCAGCACGCCCAATACCTCGCCCGCGCCGCTGCGCATGATGAGCGCCGACACCACCAGAAATGGAAAAAGCGACACCAGCAGCGACCCGCCGCAGAGTGCAAGACCCTGCCGCAGGGCTGCCGCACAGGTCTGCGGCGCAGCAAATACCAGCGCCGCCGTGGCTGCACCCAGCAAAAAAAGCCCCGGATACAGTGGTTTGCAGCTTTTACTCATAAGCACGCCCTCCCCCTCCATATATATGGAAGCATGGGCTGTGCAATGTACAAAGCGCGGGACGGGAGGGACAGCGATGGCCAGAGCACACCACGACCGGCGCACCCCGGGCGACTGGCTGCGCGGGCTGTTCCGACAGCCGCCGCCCGGGTTTTACAGCCGCCCTGCCGTATACCTGAGCGGCGACCGGATGGAGATCGAGCATTTTTGCACAGTGTTGTTTTTTGATGAAAACAAGCTGTGCCTGCGGCTGGCGAAAGGACGTTTCACGGTATACGGCAGCGGGCTGCGCATCTGTACCCTGACCGCCGCCCGGCTGACGGTGCAGGGGCAGTTTTTGCGCACCGATTTTTCCGATGAATAGGAGGCTGCCATGGAAGCTGCAAGCCTTTGGGCGGGGGTACGCTTTACCGCCCGGAACGGCAGCCCCGAGGCGCTTTTGACCGACGCTGCCGGGCAAGGGCTGCATTTATATGGCATTTCTTCCCTGCCCGGCGGCTTTTGCGCCCATTGCGCAGCTTGGCAGTACCGGCGGCTGGCTGCACTTGCCCGGCACAGGCGGGTGCGGCTGCGAGTGGAAAAACGGATAGGGCTTTATTTTTTGCTGCGTCCGCTGCTGCAGCGCAAGGGGCTTTGGGCGGGGCTTGTCGCTTGGGGGCTGGTGCTGGTCTGGCTGCAAGGATTTATATGGGCGGTGGACTACGGCAGCCTGACCACCGGGCAGCGGGCGCGGGCGGGTGCAGTGCTGCGCAGCTGCGGCCTGCAGCCCGGCACTGCCGTAACCGAGGAGCTGCTGCGCTGCGGAGAGTATGCCCTGCTGGAAAGCGGCGAGTTCTCTTGGGCAAGCCTGAATTTTGAAAAAGGCCGGCTTGCGGTGGAAGCCGCCCCTGCCCATGCCCGCCCCGAGATCGCCGCAGGCACGCTGCACGGGCTGCGGGCAAAGTGCAATGGGACGGTGCTGCGTACAAATCTTGCCAGCGGCACTATGCTGGTAGCCCCCGGGCAGACTGTGGAAGCCGGGCAGGGGTTGATCGGCACTGCGCGCAGCGAGCGGGACGGCACCTTGATTTTTGCCCCGGCGGCGGGCACGGTGGTGGCGCAGCTGGAGTGGCAGACAGACCAGAGCGTTCCGCTGGCAGAGACGATGCCGCAGCTGACCGGCAAAAATACAACGAATTACAAGCTGTTTTTTGCAGAGCATTCTGCCGCGCTTCCCCCCTCTGCGCCTGACGGGGACGGGCTGTACCGCACCCGGCATCTGCAATTAGAGGTTTTCGGCCTGCCCCTGCCCTGCGCGGTGGAGGAGACCACCTATTACGGGCAGCAGCAGGAAACGATGTACCGCACCGAAGCACAGGCGCTTACGCTGGCACGGCTGCAGGGGCTGCGGGCGCTGCACGATGCTTTCCCGGATGCGGAGATCTTCGCCCGCCGGGAGGAGTGCACCGTGCAGGAGGATGCCCTGCACTATCATGCAGTGTATACCGTGGCGGCAGATATCTGCACATAGCAGCCCTTAAAACGCATACAAAAAAGCCGAACATCTGCAAAAAACAGGTGTTCAGCTTTTTTACATTTTCGCTTCTATAAAACCACTCTTTGGGGTACGCCCGCCGCGTAAAAGATCTTAGTACCGCTCTACGCCGTCCTTGGTGACAAGGGCGTACACCAGCGGGGCTTCCTCCGGCTTTTCCGCGCCGTACATAAGGCCGCTGCGGTACTCGGCGGCGGCGGCTTCAAACTTGTCCGCTGCGCCGTAGAAGGTGGCAAGGCTTTCGCCCTTATGGACATAGTCGCCGCGCTTTTTGTGCAGGGTGATGCCGGCGGAAAAGTCCAGCGGGTCGCCCTTTTTCTGGCGGCCTGCGCCCAGCAGCACACTGGCAGAGCCGATCTTTTCGGCATCGTTGGCCACAATGTAGCCGTCCTGCTCGGCCAGCAGTTCGTAGCTGGCGGCAGGCTGAGCAAACAGGCTGTAATCATCCAGCACCCGGATATCGCCGCCCTGTGCGGCAAACATTTCCTTGCACTTTTCAAAGGCAGAGCCGTCCGCAATGACAGCCTCGGCCATAGCGCGGCAGTGGGCGGCATCGCCCTTGCCCGCCAGCACCAGCATATTGGCTGCCAGTTGCAGGCACACCTCGGTCAGGTCTGCCGGGCCGTGGCCTTTGAGCACGTCCATGCTCTCCATCACTTCCAGACTGTTGCCGATGTTGTGACCCAGCGGGGTGTCCATATCGGTGATCATGGCAGCTACCCGGCGGCCATGGTGGGTGCCGATGGCGACCATCAGCTGCGCCAGCTCGATACTCTGGTCGACAGTCTTCATAAAGGCGCCGGTGCCGGTGGTGACGTCCAGCAGAATGGCGTCCGAGCCGGAAGCCAGTTTTTTGGACATGATGCTGGACGCAATGAGCGGAATGCAGCTGACGGTGGCGGTAACGTCCCGCAGGGCGTACATCTTTTTATCTGCCACGGCGATACCCTCGCTCTGGCCGATGACCGACAGGCCGATCCGGTTCACCTGTGCAAAAAATTCCTCCTGCGAGAGGGCGGTCTTTGTGCCGGGCACGCTCTCCATCTTGTCGATGGTACCGCCGGTGTGGCCGAGGCCCCGGCCGCTCATTTTGGCGATCTTCACCCCGCAGGCCGCCACGATGGGCGCAATGACCAGCGTGGTCTTATCGCCCACACCGCCGGTGGAGTGCTTGTCCACCTTGATGCCCGGAATGGGCGAAAGGTCTACCATCACGCCGCTGTGCGCCATCACATCGGTCAGCTCAGCGGTCTCCTCATTGGTCATGCCGCGCAGATACACTGCCATCATCCATGCAGCCATCTGGTAGTCGGCCACTTCCCCGCTGACAAAGCCGTTGACAATAGCTTCCAGCTCTTCCCGGGTGTGGGTGCCGCCATCCCGCTTTTTTGCGATCAGATCATAAATACGCATCGTTTCACGCTCCTGTTCTTATAGCTTTTGGGGCGTTTTATGCCCGGATCTCCTGCCATACGCTCTTGCCGTCCAGCGTGGAAGCGTCCACTTCCAGATACTCGCAGATGGTCTTGGCGATGGTGCCGAAGCACAGCTTGGTGCCCAGGTCCGTACCCGCCTTTACGCCCTTGCCGCAAACCAGATACGGCACATACTCGCGGGTATGGTCGGTGGTCTTGGTGTAGGAGGGGTCGCAGCCGTGGTCGGCGGTGATCATGAGCAGATCGCCCTCCCGCATCCCCGGCAGGAAGTCAGCCAGAAAACGGTCGAATTCCGTAGCGGCGGCAGCGTAGCCGGCCACATCGCGGCGGTGGCCGTAAAGCATATCAAAGTCCACCAAGTTCACAAAGGCAATGCCTTCAAAATCCCGGGTCTGCAAAGCCTTGGTAAAGGCAATGCCGTTGGTGTTGCCGGTGGTCTTGATCTTTTCGGTCACGCCCTCGCCGTCAAAGATATCGTAGATCTTGCCCACGGCGATCACATCCTTGCCGGCATCCTTCAGCAGATCCAGCATGGTAGCGCGGGGCGGCTTCAGGCTCAGGTCGTGGCGGTTGGTGGTGCGGTAGAAGGTGTCCGCGCTGTTGCCAAGGAAGGGGCGGGCGATCACGCGGCCCACGCCGTACTTGCCTTTGAGCATTTCCCGGGCGATCTCACAGTAGCGGTACAGCTCCTGCACCGGCACAAGCTCTTCGTTGGCGGCCACCTGAAAAACGCTGTCGGCGCTGGTGTACACGATGAGGGCGTTTTCCCGCATGGCCTGCTCGCCGTAGTCCTTCAGCACCTGCGTGCCAGAATAGGGCTTGTTGCACAGCACCTTGTGGCCGGTCTTTTGCTCGTACTCCCGGATCAGCTCCTCCGGGAAGCCCTCGGGGAAGGTGGGCAGCGGCTCCGGGCTGACCACACCGGCGATCTCCCAGTGGCCGATGGTGGTATCCTTGCCCATGCTCTGCTCCTGCAGGCGGGCAAAGGCAGCCGCCGGGGCATCCGTTTTCTCCCCTGCGGTCACGCCGTCAATGTTGAACAAACCCAGCTTGCGCAGATTGGGACAGTTGAAATTGGGGTGGTTCGCAATGGCACCCAAGGTGTTGGTGCCTGCATCGCCAAAGGCAGCGGCATCCGGCTCTGCGCCGATGCCAAAGCTGTCCAGAACGATCAGAAAAACACGTTTTTCCATAATGGTCACTCCATTCTCCGGGCGTACCCCGGAACAGTACTACTTTATTACCCTTATTATAAGCAAAAAGCCCCTCAGATGCAAGAGGAAGCAGCCTTGTGCGCTCTTATCAGTTTTTACGTTTTACAGCAGTTTTCCCCCCATCAGGCAGTCCACAGAAAGCCGCGCCACATCGTTAAGTTTTCCACAATCCCTCTCACAAGCATAAACAGATGCAAAAACTTGTATTCAAGCAAAAATTCCTCTTGCTCTCTTGCACCGGAACGATTATAATAATAGGTGGTAGAGTTTTGTGTTTTCCACTCTGCCACATAAACCGACCCGCTGTACCGGGAGCTTTTACTCCCATTGGTCATACACAGCAGCCTGCAGGGATGCTGTGCCGGATATAGGTAAGAGAGAGTTGACGGAGGTATATTGCATGAGAAAGACGAAAATTATTTGCACCCTTGGTCCTTCCACCGATAAGGAAGGCGTGCTGCGCGATCTGATCGCCAACGGCATGAACGTGGCCCGCTTCAATTTTTCCCACGGTTCCCACGAGGAGCATCTGGGTCGCCTTGAAAAGCTGAAGGCTCTGCGCGAGGAGCTGGGTAAGCCCGTGGCTGCACTGCTGGACACCAAGGGTCCCGAGATCCGCCTGAAGGACTTCAAGAACGGCGTTGAGAATCTGGTTGCCGGCCAGACCTTTACCCTGACCACCCGCGATGTGGAGGGCACCAACGAGATCTGCTCCATCACCTACAAGGATCTGCCCATGGACGTGGAGCCGAACGGCACCATCATGCTGGACGACGGCCTGATCAAGCTGCAGATCCAGACCGTGAACGACACCGACATCGTCTGCACCGTACTGAATAGCGGCAAGATCAAGAACAAGAAGGGCGTCAACGTGCCCGGCGTGCACCTGTCCATGCCGTATATGAGCCAGCGCGATAAGGATGACATCATCTTCGGCATCCAGCAGGGCTACGATTTCATCGCCGCCTCCTTTGTGCGCACCGCACAGGACGTGTACGAGATCCGCAACCTGCTGAACCAGTACGATTCCAACATCCGCATCATTGCAAAGATCGAGAACCGCGAGGGCGTGAACAACATCGACAGCATTCTGGCTGCTGCCGACGCCGTGATGGTGGCCCGTGGTGATCTGGGCGTGGAGATCGACTTCACCGAGCTGCCCGGCATCCAGAAGACCATCATCGAGCGCTCCTTCTCCTTCGGCAAGCCCATCGTCACCGCTACCCAGATGCTGGACAGCATGATGGTGAACCCCCGCCCCACCCGCGCCGAGATCTCGGACGTGGCAAACGCCATCTACGACGGCACCTCTGCCATTATGCTGTCCGGCGAGACCGCTGCCGGTGCCTACCCCGTGGAGGCGCTCAAGACCATGTCTGCCATCGCCGAGCGCACCGAGCAGGAGGGTTTCCATCTGCGCGGCCGCACGATGGATTCTAACCCCGGCAAGATCAGCGTCTCTGACGCTACCGCCCATGCTGCCTGCCTGACTGCACGGGACGTGAACGCCGCCGCCATCGTGACCGTGTCCGAGTCCGGCACTACTGCCCGCCTGCTGAGCAAGTACCGCCCGCAGCAGCCCATCATTGCCTGCGTCATGCGCGAGCAGGTGCAGCGTCAGCTGTCCCTGAGCTGGGGCATCACCCCGCTGATGATGTCTCTGGCACACAGCACCGATGAGCTGATCGAGATGTCCACTGCTCTAGCCAAGGAGAACGGCTACCTGCACAATGGCGAGCTGGCTGTTGTGACCGCAGGCGTGCCCGTGGGCGTTTCCGGCACCACTAACATGATCAAGATCCACATGGTGGGCAACTGTCTGGCTACCGGCGTGGGTGTCGGCCCCGAGAACAACGATGTTGCCAGTGGTAAGGCCTGCGTCTGCCGCACCATGGACGAGGTGCGCGCCAAGTTCAAGCCCGGCATGGTGCTGGTGGTGCCTTCCACCAGCAACGAGATGCTGAGCTTTGTGCGCGACGCTGCCGCTCTGGTGGTAGAGGAGCCCGGCCTGAACAGCCACGCCGCCATTGCCGGCAAGGCACTGCTGAAGCCCACCGTTGTGGGTGCCGCCGGTGCTACCAGCCACATCCGCGATGGCCTGATGGTGGCTGTGGACTGCGCACACGGCAGTGTGCAGCGCCTGCAGGGCTGATAAAGGAGAACGTAGTATGGAACGTATCGCAAGCTTTTGCGTAGATCACACCCGGCTGGAGCGCGGGATGTATCTGAGCCGTCAGGACGGCGATGTGCTCACCTGGGACATCCGCATGAAAAAGCCCAATCAGGGCGATTACCTGACCACCGCTGCCGCCCACACGCTGGAGCACCTGTTTGCCACCTACGCGCGCAACAGCGCCGTGAAGGACGGGGTGATCTATGTTGGCCCCATGGGCTGCCGCACCGGCTTTTACCTGCTTACCCGGGGGCTGACCCCGGCGCAGGCGCTGCAGCTGACGGTGGATGCCTACCGCTTTATGGCTGGCTTTGAGGGCGCTGTGCCCGGTGCCAGCGAGGTGGAGTGCGGCAACTACCGCGATATGGATCTGCCCGCCGCCAAAGCCGAAGCCGCTGCCATGCTGCCCGTGCTGGAAAGCCTGACCGCAGAGGATCTGCACTACTGATTTATGAACCAAAAGGAGCACCGCACAGTTCTTTGTGCGGTGCTCCTTTTATTGCAAAACAATGCGGGAGAATTATTTATAATTTTAGGGCAGGGGAACATCTGCGGACGTTCCCCTGCCCTATTTTACAAAGATATGTCAAATCAGTCCCAAGGCTGCAAACTCCTTGGCGATGCCGTCCTCGTACACTGAGGGGGCAATGCGGTCGCAGCGCTGCTTCAGGCTTGCAGAGCCATTGGCCATACAGACGCTGATGCCGACCACATCGGTCATTTGCAGATCGTTGTCGCTGTCGCCAAAGCCGATGCTGTCCTGCAGGGGCACGCCCAAATAGTCGCAGACAGCCTTGATGCCGCGTCCTTTGTCAAATTTACGGTTGATAAGTTCGCCGTTCACATAGCCGCCATCCAGACCGTCCAGCTTGCTCTCACAGAACACGAATCTGTCCTCGTACAGGCGCTTGGCCTCGTCCAAGTCCTTGCTGTGCTCCGCGATATACACGATCTTATACAGCGGCTCGCCCTTGTAATCGGCCAGCGGGCTCATGGTCATGCCGTCCTCCATGGCCTTGCGCCAACGGGCGGCTTCGCTGTTCAGATTGCCTGCATCCCGGTGGGTAAAACTCCAGCGCTCGATCATCTTCAGGCTGCCGTAGGTGGCGTCCCGCGCTTCCAGCGTGCACTCCACGCCGTGGCGCTCCATGGCGTTGCGCACACCCTCTGCCAGCTCCGGCTCCATAGGCAGGTCTACCAGCACCTTGTCCCCGCAGAACACATAACCGCCGGCACTGCACACCGCGCCGTCAAAGCCGTAGTCCAGCAGCGGCTGGGTCATGCGCAGGTTGCGCCCGGTGCACAGAAACAGTTTATGGCCGTTGGCGTGCGCCTTGCGCAGCGCTTCCACCGTGCTTTGGGGGATCAGCATCTCGCCCGGGGGCAGCAGAGTGCCATCGATATCTAAAAAAATCAGCTTTTGTTTCATTCGTTCCTCTTTTTTACAGTGAGCCGCGCTCTACCAGCGTATAGCCCAGCGTGGTCTGGCGCACCGGTGCAGCGTCCGGCTCAGTATGTTCTAAGCTTTGCAGCAGCATCCGGGCAGCTTCCTGCCCTACCTGCCGCTGGTAGAAGCGGATGGTGGTCAGTCCGGGCTCCACCACCTTGCCCGCCCAGTTGTCTCCGATACCGGCAAGGCCGACATCCTGCCCTACCCTGCGCCCGGCAGCGCGGAGCACCTGCAATGCGCCAAAGGCCACGGTGTCGGTCACGCAGACCACACCATCCAGCTGCGGGCAGCGTGCCAGCAGCTCCTCCATGCAGCGGTGTCCCTCTTCCATGGAAAAGGCAGCGCAGTAGGCGCGGGGCAGACCATCCGCGTTTAGTCCCACTTCCCGCAGAGCGTCCTGCACACCCTGACGGCGAGCAATGCCGGTGGCGGCGTCCTGTTCGCTGCCGCCGATGTACACGATATTTCTGCGGCCATGCTCCAGCATCTTCCGGGTCAGGTCGCGGGCGGCAGCGCGGTCGTCGTTATAAACGCAGGGCAGGTCTGCAAAGCGCTGTCCTGTTACCACCACGGGCACACGGCAGTCCTTCAGCGCCTTGCACAGCTGCGGGCTATTATCACAGCCCAGTAGAATGATACCGGCTACATGGTTGCGCTGCAATGCTGTAAGGTATTCCAGCTCCATCTGCTCGTCCAGCTCGGTATCAGCCAGCAGCATCAGGTAGCGGCTTGCGCCCAGCTCGGCTGCAATGCCGCTGGTGATCTGCCCCACCGACTGGGAGCTGATGCTGGGCACGATGACCCCCACCTGACGCACCTTGCCGGTGCGCAGGGTCTGGGCGGCAGTGTCCGGGCTGTAACCGGTCTTTTCCACTACGGCTTGTATCACGGCACGTTTCTGTTCGCTGAGGGGGCCGCCGTTCAAATAGCGGCTGACCGCAGCGCTGGAAACACCTGCCAGCTTTGCAATATCACTGATGGTCATGGGATATTTTCTCCGTTCCCTCTTCGGTGGCAATGTGTAAACGTTTTCATGCTTATTATAAATCCGTTTCACATTTCCCGCAAGAGGTGCAATGACCGTTTTTCTGCGGGACAGTCTGCAGTTTTTTTGGTTGTTTTGTACAGCACAAACGTTTTTGCTTTCCAATTTACTGCCAGAATCGCAAAACACTGCAATTACACAAGTCCCATGCTGATGGCGCGTGCGATAAGTCCCAGCACCAGCGCCGCCAGAATAATGCCCAGCGCCACCCTGCTCTCACCGCCGGTCTGCTGCTTTTTGCTGCGGGATGCCGTGCTGCGGCTCTGTTTTGTACCGGTGCTGCGGCTGCGGGCAGAGGTATTCTGCCGCCCGGCGGTACTTTTGGCGCTGCGGGTTTGCTGGGTATCGCGGGGCTTGCTGCGTGCGGCAGCCTTCCCCTGCTGTGCGTTCTGCGGGCTGCTCTGGCGCGCTTTAAGGGGTTTGCCCTCGCTGCATCGGCTCAGGTAGTCCTCGGCTTCGCGGTAATACTGCGCCAGCTCGTTTTCTTTAAAGGCGGTACCGGCGTAGCCCTCCTCCAGCGCCTCGATGGCTTCGTTGAACAGCAGCGCCGCCTGTGCGCCGTCCGCTGCAACCGCCGCGTGGGCAGCTTCGTTGCGGGCGGTGCGGATGGCGTTGCAGGCATGGCGTGCGGCAGAGGGGTGTGCCGTGTTGCCCAGCAGATCCAGCGGGCGGGCGGCATCGGTCTCCGGGTCCAGCAGCACCCGCATACACAGGGTGGTGTCCAGCTGCTGCCAGCTGGTCTTGCCGGTAAGGTCCGGCATACGGTCGTAGTAATCCGGGCTTTCCTGCTTGCGGGCGGCAATATGCTCCAGCAGTGCATCCAGACTGTGTGCCCCGGGCTTGCGCTCCCAGTGCCAGCGCAGCAGGCGGCGGCTGATCTCATCGCAGGCGGTCTTGATCTCAAAAGCCACCTGTAAAGCTTGTTCCGGCATGGTATTTCCTTTCTGTGCAATGCACACAAAAGGCGGAGAAGGCACGCTGCCCCCTCCGCCGGGATAGTTTATTTTACAGCACGAACTGGTAGTACACAAAGCCGCACAGCGCAATGGCTGCACACAGGATGGCCGTAATGGGCGGCACCCAGCGGATCAGCGCTTCTGCCACGCTGTCCCGGCTGTCCTCGTACTCCTCGTCCTCCTCCACAGGCGCGGGCTGACGCACCGGAGCCGGAGCCGGACGGCGGGCGGCGGCGGGCATCACGCGGGTGCCCTCGTCTGCCACAGCAGCGCCGGAATACGGTGCGCGGGCGGGGGCATCCAGCACCCGGGTAGGCTCCGAGATGGGCTGGACGGGGGCTGCCTTCGGCTGGTAAACCGTTGCGCCCATGACCCGGGTGGGCTCCTCTGCGGGCGCTGCCGGGGCGGCAGGAGCTGTACCCACGATGCGGGTAGGCTCCTCCACCGCAGCGGACGCTGCGGGAGCCGCCGGGGCGCTGAGGGGCATTTCCATCTCGTCTGCCGGGGCGGCGGGCTGCAGCAGGGTGTTCAGCGCGTTCTGCAGCAGAATGCGGTCACAGCCGCACTCCGAGCAGTAAACGGTATCCTCCTCGGTGGGGTGGAAGGCACCGCAGGCGCAGTACCAGCCGTTCTCGAACACCTGCGGCTGATACTTGAGCCCGGTGCGGTTCATGCGGGCTTCCAGCGCCTTTTGCAGCTCCGGGGCCAGACGGCGGGGCGCAGGCAGACGCACACGCTTGATGCCGTCCAGATGCACCACACGCTTGCCGTTGTACACATTGCACAGCGAAACATCCACGCTGGTGATTGCCTTTGCCGTGATGAACACGGCATCGTCCTGCCCGAACAGCTCGCCGGGCTTTACCTGCAGATCCCGGTACTCGAACTTGTCCTCGCACAGGATCACACCGTCCACGCCCTTGCACTTGAAGTGGATCTCCAGTGCGGTCAGGGTCACGCGGGAAATATTCTTGAAGGTCAGGCAGACAGCGTGCTCGCCGCTGACGTCCCCTTTGAGCAGTTCCACGCAGACGAACTGCACCGGACTGCCGGGGGTATAATAGTTTGCACGGGTCTGGGCGACCGGGTTAAAATTTTCCTCCACGATGCTCGCTCCTTTCCTAAAAAAGCTTAGTCCTGCTGCTCCGGGGCATCCGGCTGCGGCACTTCCGGCTGGGCAGGCTCGGCCTGCTCGGCGGGTTCGGCGCGCTCAGCGGTCTGGGCAGGCTCTGCGGGCTGCACCGGGGCAGGCTGCACGGTCTGGTCGGGCTGTGCCTGCTCGGGCTTTGCGTCCTCGCAGGGGGGCAGGGTGCCGCCGGCCATAATGGTGTTGAACTGCTCCTCGTTGAGCTTTTCGCGCTCCATCAGAGCCTTTGCCAGCGCATGGAGCTGGTCGATGTGCTCGGTCAGGGTGCGGCGGCAGGTCTCGTAAGCCTCGTCGATGATATCACGGGTCTCGCTGTCGATCTCGGCAGCGGTGGTCTCGCTGTAACCCTTGCCCTGACCCAAGTCGCGGCCAAGGAAGGTCTCCTCCTGCGAGGTGCCGTAGACCACGGGGCCCAGACGCTCGGAGAAGCCGTAGCGGGTGATCATCTGGCGGGCGATGTTGGTGGCCTGCTGCAGGTCGTTGGAAGCACCGGTGGAGATGTCCTCCAAGATCAGCTGCTCGGCCACGCGGCCACCCAAGCTGGACACGATGTCCTCAAACATTTCACCCTTGGTCACATAGCTGCGATCCTTCTCGGGCAGATACATGGTGTAGCCGCCGGCCTGACCGCGCGGGATGATGGTGATCTCGTGCACGCGGGGATGGTGCTTGCAGTAGAAGCCTGCCACAGCGTGACCGGCCTCGTGGTAGGCGGTGAGCTTTTTCTCCTCCGGGGTGACCACGCGGCTCTTCTTCTCGGGGCCAGCCATCACCTTCATGGAAGCTTCCTCGATGTCCTCCATGGTAATGGCCTTGCGGTTGCGGCGGGCTGCCAGCAGCGCGGCCTCGTTGACAAGGTTCTCAAGGTCTGCACCGGCAAAACCGGCGGTGCGCTGGGCAATGACCTTCAGGGAGACGTCCGGTGCAAGGGGCTTGTTGCGGGTGTGCACCTTCAGGATCTCTTCGCGTCCCTTGACATCTGGCAGACCCACATAGACCTGACGGTCAAAGCGACCGGGGCGCAGCAGCGCCTTATCCAGAATGTCGGCACGGTTGGTAGCGGCCATGACGATGATGCCGTCGTTGGCTTCAAAGCCGTCCATCTCCACCAGCAGCTGGTTCAGGGTCTGCTCGCGCTCATCGTGACCGCCGCCCAGACCTGCGCCGCGCTGACGACCCACAGCATCGATCTCATCAATAAAGATGATGCAGGGCATGGTCTTTTTGGCCTTGTCGAACAAATCGCGCACGCGGGATGCACCCACGCCGACGTACATCTCCACAAAGTCAGAGCCGGAGATGGAATAGAAGGGCACTCCGGCCTCGCCTGCACAGGCGCGCGCCAGCAGGGTCTTACCGGTACCCGGAGGGCCTACCAGCAGCACGCCGTGAGGGATGCGGGCACCCAGCGTATTGAACTTATCCGGGCTCTTGAGGAACTCCACAACTTCCTTGAGTTCCTCTTTTTCCTCGTCCTCACCGGCCACATCGGCAAAGGTAGCAGTCTTTTTGTTCTCGTGCTCGTCCTTCACCTTGGCCTTGCCTACGTTCATGATGCCGCCGCCACCGGCACCGCCGCGCATCATGGAGAACAGCAGGAAACCTGTGCAGCCCAGCATAGCCAGATAGAACAAAATCTCCATCCAGGGGATGGTTTCCTTGGCAGGTACATAGTCGTACACCATGGGTGCATCGGGGTTGGCTGCATCGTATTGGGCGATGTAGTCCGACACATGATCCACGAACATCCGGGCGTAGGGCAGCTTATAGCTGACCGTCTCGGTGCCGTCATCGTTCTTCTTTACCCCGGTGGGGGCAGAGGAAGAGGAGGACAGCAGGCCGGAAAGCAGTCCGCCCGTAGACTGGGCAGTGCTCTGCTCGGCAGCGTTGGGCAGTTCCTGCGCGCCCTCCTTCAGGGTCATGGTGATCACGCCGGTATTCAGATCCAGCGAGAATTTGGTGACCTGATTGCTCTCAAAATAGTGTACCACTGTGGAATAAGCCATAGAGGAGCCGCTGGCGCTGCCGCCGGTGCCGCCCAGCACCGACCACACCATCAGCACGGCTGCCAGCACAATGGCGATCACCAGCGGATTGAAACGGGGTTTCTTCGGTTGCAAAAAAATCAACTCCAGTTCTGGATTTTTATAATGGACAGGTTACTTCGTGTAGATCTCGGGCTTCAGCACGCCGACATAGGGCAGGTTGCGGTATTTTTCATCGTAGTCCAGACCGTAGCCCACCACGAACTCGTCCGGCACCTGGAAACCCTCGTAATCCGGCTGGATGTCGGCCTTGCGGCGGCTGGGCTTATCAAGGATGGTGCAGATCTTAACGGAGTTCGGGTTGCGCATCTTGAGCATGGGCACAAGGTTGGACAGGGTGACGCCGGTGTCCAGAATGTCCTCCACGATCAGCACATCCTTGCCGGACAGATCACCGTCCAGATCTTTGATGATCTTGACCAGACCGCTGGTGATGGTGTTGCTGCCGCCGTAGCTGGAGACCACCATAAAGTCGATATTGCAGGGGATGCTCACCGCCCGCATCAGATCGGCCATAAAGACCACCGAGCCCTTGAGGATGGACACCAGCACCAGATTTTTACCGGCATAGTCCCGGCTGATCTGAGCGCCCAGCTCTGCCACCTTGGCCTTCAGCTGCTCTTCGCTGACCAGAACGGTCTTGATATCATCGTGCATACTCATTTGTTTTTTCCTCCTGTGTTTCGATCTCTGCATCCAAGTGCAGGATCCATCTGCTTTCCGTGTCCGGTGCAAGGCCATCGGCAAAGCCTTCTCCACACACCCATAAAATTTCGCTTCCGCTGGCCAGCAGCGGCAGCGTATCCCGCAGTTCGTTCGGGACACCGGCCTCGTTCATCCACTTGCGCAGCGGTTTGCTCAACCCCCGCCCCGCAGGCCGGAAGCGGTCTCCCGGCTGTCGGGCACGCAGAACAAGACTAGTGTACAACGTAGTTATTCTAGCATAATCCGCCCGATTTTTTAAGTCTTTTTTATGAACGACTTGTATTTTTTCTTCAAAATCGGCTTTTAATAGCTCTGCTTTTCCCTTCCAGCCCCCGCGCAGCCGGAATTCCGGCTGTTTTTCGGGCAAAAAGGGCACTTGCTGCGGCAGGCACTCCGGCTGCCGGGGCAGCGCCTGCAGCAGCGTTTCCTGCCGCAGACAGCCGTTTCCGGCGCAAAAGCGCACCTGTCCGGTCAGCTGTACTGCACCGCTGCCCTGCCGCACCACGGCACACAGCAGCTGCACATATTTTTCCTCTGCGTCCCGCACCGGGGCTACAAGGCTGTGCAGCGCGGTCTCCAGCAGCAGCGGGTCTGCCGCCTGCAAAGGCAGCAGCTGCCACGCCGGTTCTGCACCGGGCAGGCGTGCCGCCGCCAGAAGCTTTGCAGCCCCGGCGGCAAGGTAGGCATCTGCCCGCGCAGCCTTTTCACAGAACCGTGCCAGATTCTGCACCGCTGCCGCGTTGGTGCTTTCCAGCGCAGGCAGGGCGCTGTGGCGCAGCCGGTTGCGGGCGTAGGCATCGGTGTCGTTGGTCTCGTCGGTGACCCACGTCTGCCCCGCTGCCCGACAGACGGCCTCGGTCTCGGCACGGCTCAGGCAAAGCAGCGGACGCAGGTAGCACCCGCGCCTTGGCCGGATGCCGCCCGCACCGTGCAGCCCGGTGCCGCGCGCCAGCCGCAGCAGCAGCGTTTCGGCTTGGTCATTTGCAGTATGGGCCGTAGCGATGGCATCTATCCCCTGCCCTTGCATCTGTGCAAAGGCCGTGTAGCGCAGGCGGCGCGCCCAGTCCTCCCCGGCGTGTGCCGGGGGCGAGGCCAGCTCTGCGGCGTGGAACACCCGCAGCGGCACGCCCAGACGGGCGCATTCCGCCCGCACAAAGGCCTCGTCCCGGTCGGCGCTCTGCCCGCGCAGACCGTGGTTCACATGGCAGGCAGAGAGCGTATAGCCGAACCTTGGCTGCAGCTGCCGCAGCAAGAGCAGCAGCGCCATGCTGTCCGCCCCGCCGGAGACTGCCGCTGCCAGCTGCAGCGGTGTGCCGGGCTGCAAAAGCCCCTCCCGGATGCAGAAATCCTCCACCCGGGCAAGAATCGCGGTATCCATCAGCGCTTGAAGTCCACATCCATAAAGCGGGTGTGGGCACCATCCCAGCCCAGCGGCACGGTGCTGGTCTCGCCGTGACGGTTCTTTGCCACGATACACTCGGCGGTATCGGCATCCACCTCGGCACCGTCCGGGTTCTGGCTGGCGTAGTAGGAATCGCGGTACAAAAACAGAACGCAGTCTGCGTCCTGCTCGATGGAACCGGAATCGCGCAGGTCAGAAAGCTGCGGGCGATGGCTGGAGTTGTTGCCCTGCTTTTCCACCGCACGGGACAGCTGGCTCAGCGCGATGATGGGCACATTCAGCTCCTTTGCCATGATCTTCAGGTTTCGGGTGATGGAGCTGATCTCCTGCACGCGGTTCTCGCTGCGCTGGCCGGTGGTCATCAGCTGTAAATAGTCGATGACGATCAGACCCACGTTGGGGCGGGCAGGATCCTGATTCACCCGGCGGATCTTGGCCTTCATCTCGGTGATGGTAATGCCGGAGGTATCATCCATATAGATCGGTGCATCGTGCAGTTTTTCAGTCGCCAGCGCCAGGTACTCCCAGTCCTCGGCGCGCAGCGCACCGGTACGGAAGGCCTGACTGTCGATACCGGCCTCTGACGAGAGGATACGGTTAGTCAGCTGTTCCTTGGTCATTTCCAGACTGAAGATAGCCACCGGCACCTTCTGCTGCATGGCCACGCGGGTGGCGATGTTCAGTGCAAAGCTGGTCTTGCCCATGCCGGGACGGGCTGCCAGAATGACCAGATCGCCGCGGCCAAGGCCGGTAAGCACGGTATCCAGCAGACGGAAGCCGGTGGGGATTCCCTTGTACTTGTCCGCATCCGGGCCGCTGATCTTTTGCAGGTTGGTCAGCGTTTCCACCATGCTGGACGAAAGCGGGGTCAGGGCGCTGGAATCGCGGCCGGAGCGGATCTCGTAGATGCGCTGCTCGGCGTTTTCCAGCAGAAGGTCGGCGTCCGGCTCGTCCCCGGCGTCCTGCAAGATGTCCTTGGCGACACCCATCAGCTGACGCACCAGATATTTTTCCTGCACGATCTGGGCGTAGGCCTTTACATTGGAGATGCTGGGCACCGTTTCTGCCAGACCGGTCAGATAGATCTTGGCCTCGTCTGCGCTGGGGAACACGCCATCGGACACCACTGCATCCAGCAGGGTGACAAAATCGATGGTCTGGTCGTTGGTGAACAGGCGCAGCATCTCGGTCCAGATCTGGGCGTTCTGCCGGGTGTAGAACATTTCCGGCTTGATGATCTCCACCAGATCGGTCAAAGTGTCTGGCTTGAGCAGCACCGCGCCCAGCACGCTCTGCTCCGCCTGCATATTGTAGGGCAGATTGATGCCCATGCTCTCCAGATTCAGTTCATTGGAATAACGTCGTTCGTTCGGCATAGTAGTTTGTCCTTATCCAAAATCCAAAGCATCCTGTAAAGCCAAAAAGCGCCCCCTGCTGTGAGGGGGCGCAAACGGCACACAGATCAGGCCTGTTCCACTTCCACCTGGATCTTGAAGGAAGCCACGACGCCAACGTACAGACGGACCTTGCCGTTGAACACGCCGGCATCCTTGATGTCCTTGGTCTCCAGCTCGATCTTCTTTTTGTCGATGGGTGCACCTGCCAGCGCAGCCAGTGCCTCGGCAACTTCCTTGCCGGTCACCTTGCCGTGCAGACGGCCGGATGCGCCGCCCTTGGCCTTGATGGTCACGGTCTTGCCTTCGATCTTGGCAGCCAGAGCCTTGGCGGCTGCCACATTCTCGGCTTCGTGGAAATCGGCTGCGGCCTCCTTGCCGCGGGCCATGTTCACAGCGCTGGCATCCGCCACAGCGGCCAGCTTGCGCGGGAACAGGTAGTTGCGGGCGTAGCCGTCGGAGACCTCGTGGATCTCATCCTTCTTGCCGATGCCCTTGATATCCTGCTTCAGAATCACTTTCATGATAGTATCCCTCACTTCTCACCGGAAAACCGGTGCAGTCTTATGGTAATAGTATAGCGCATTTGTCGTTTTTGGGCAAGAGGAAGCGGGGCAGCATTTCAAATGTCCTTTTGCTGCACCCCTACCCCCTCAGTCGCCTGCGGCGACAGCTCCCCCAAGGGGACGCCTTTTTTGCGGCGGTGACCCGGGGCAGTTACGCTCTTTATGCCAGCTCCTTTGCGGCCACGTCCAGTGCTACCTCGATGACCTTATCCATATCGTAGTACTTGTACTCGCCCAGACGACCGCCGAAGATCACACCCGGCTCGGCATCGGCCAGCGCCTTGTACTGCGCATACAGGGCACCGTTCTTCTCATCGTTGACGGGATAGTAGGGCTCGTCGCCCTTTTTCCACTCGGCGCTGTACTCCCGGCTGATGACGGTCTTGGGCTGGGTGCCGAACTCAAAGTGCTTGTGCTCGATGATGCGGGTATAGGGGGTCTCGGCATCGGTGTAGTTGACCACCGCGTTGCCCTGATAGTTGTCGGTGTCCAGCACCTCGGTCTCAAAGCGGACGCTGCGGTACTGCAAAGCACCCAGACGGTAGCCGAAGTAGGCATCCACCGGGCCGGTGTAGACCACCTTCTCAGCCAGTGCGTCCAGCGCAGCCTTGTCGTCCAGATAATCCACGTTCAGGCGCACCTCGGTACCGGCCAGCATCTTTTCCACCATGGCGGTGTAGCCGCCATTGGGGATGCCCTGATACAGGGCGTTGAAGTAGTTGTCGTCGTAGGTAAAGCGCACCGGCAGGCGCTTGATGATAAAGGCGGGCAGCTCGGTGCAGGGGCGTCCCCACTGCTTGCCGGTGTAGCCCTTGATGAGCTTTTCGTAGATATCGGTGCCCACAAGGCTGATGGCCTGCTCCTCGAGGTTCTGCGGGTCGGTGATGCCTGCAGCGGCCTTCTGCTCTTCGATCTTGGCCTTGGCTTCGGCAGGGGTCACAACGCCCCACATCTTGTTGAAGGTGTTCATGTTGAAGGGCAGATTGTAGATCTGGCCATGGTAGTTGGCAACCGGGCTGTTGGTGTAGCGGTTGAACTCTGCAAACTGGTTTACATACTGCCACACGGCCTTGTTGTTGGTGTGGAAGATATGCGCGCCGTAGCGGTGCACATTGATGCCCTCCACATTCTCGGTGTAGATATTGCCCGCGATATGGTCGCGCTTATCGATGACCAGACACTTTTTGCCTGCCTTTTTGGCCTCGTGGGCAAACACGGCGCCGAACAGACCGGCACCAACGATAAGATAATCATACTGTTTCATGTTTTATTCCCCTTTTGCCGGTCGTGCTTCCGGCGTAGTCTTTTTCTGGGAGAGATAATATTGGTCGATGGCGTCCTGAATGCGGTTGCGTGCCGCCTGCGGGGTGATATGCTTCAGCTGCGCTGCTGCCATGGTCTGATGACCGCCGCCGCCCAGCGACTCCATGATCACCTGCACATTCACGGCACCCATGCTGCGGGCAGAGACGTTGACCCCGTTGCCCACCTGTACCGCCACAAAGCTGGCGTCCACGCCCTGAATGCGCAGCAGATCGTTGGCGGCCTGTGCAATGGCGACCCGGGCTTCCGGGGCCACCTCGCCGCCGATGGAGATGGCACAGTTTTTGTACATCTGCGCCTTTTCCACCAGATTGGCCTTGGCGTTGTACTCCACCATGGTCACATCGAACAACCTGCGCACCCGCTCGGTCTCTGCGCCGTAGCGGCGCAGAGCAGCAGCAGCTTCAAAGGTGCGCACACCGGTGTGCAGGGTAAAGTCCTGCGTATCCAGCAGGATGCCGGCAAGCAGACCTTCGGCTTCCACGCGGTTGGGCTTGTCGTCCCGCTCGCCCACATACTGCAAAAGCTCGGTGACCAGCTCGCTGGCCGAGGAGGAATAAGGCTCGTGGCAGACCAGCGCCGGGTTCTCAATGTAGCCCACGCCCTTGCGGTGGTGGTCGATAACAGCCACCTTGCCGCATTTTTCCAGAATGTCCTTGCTTTCCACAAGACCCACCTGATATGTATCCACCACGATGCACAGGGTGCGCTTGGAGATGATGGGCAGGGCGTCCTTGGGGTCAATGAAGTCATCCTTCTGCCCCGCCTTGCACAGTGCATCGATCAGGCTGGCAGCCAGTGTAGCGTCCCGCCGGACGGCGATGACCGCCGGCACATCGCAGATCTTACAAATGCGCAGCACGCCCTCAGCTGCACCGATGGCGTCCAGATCGCTCATGCGGTGACCCATGATGACCACATGGTCGGCTTCCTTGATCAGCTTGACCAGCTGGTCGGCCACAAGGCGGCTGCGCACCTTGCTGCGCTTTTCCACGCCGTGGCTCACGCCGCCGTAGAAGGTAAAGCCGTCCAGCGTCATCTCAGCGGCCTGATCGCCGCCGCGTCCCTGCGCCATATCCAGCGCGTGCTCTGCCATATCCTGCGCTTCCCGCAGGGTGCGCGCACCGCGTCCGATACCAATGGACATCGAAAGGCTCACGCTGGGGTCCAGTGCGCGGATCTTATCCAGCACATCGTAGCCGCGGTTGGCAAACTGTTCCAGCTGGCGTTCCTCCACCACTGCGATGTAGCGACCGCCGCTGCCTACCCGGCGCAGAAAGCCGCTGCCGCGCCCGATCATATCCTCCAGAATGCGGTTGACGCCCTCCAGCAGGCGGGCGCGTTCGCTGTCCATCAGATCCCCGAACACATCGTCGTAGCCGTCCAGCTGAAAGGCAAGATACCCCGGACGGCTGGCCTTATACTCTGCCTCGATGCGGCGCAGCTCGGTCTCCTCGTTCAGCACCAGCAGGGTCATGCTTTCGGCTTCGCCGGGCACGGTGGAACTGTGCACGCTCCAGTAGCCGTCGGCAAGGGTCAGCAGCTGCCCCTCGCGCTTGCGGCACAATTGCAGATCCAGCCCGGGCAGCAGCTTCTGCACCCGGCTGGCCAGCACATCCTGCCCGCCCAGCAGGCGGGTGCGGAACTGGCTGTTGTACCACAGCACCGTCTCGCCGGAAAGCAGCGCCGCAGGCTGGGAAAGGGGCTCCAGACTGAACTGCACCTTGGATTTTTCAAAGGTGGTGCCGCTTGTCCAGCGCACCACCCAGCTGCGCAGCTTGCAACGGAACAGGGTTGCCCCTATGCCCCACAGCACCACCAGCACAGCCAACAGCGGCCATGCCGTGGGGCGCTGCACCAGCAGCACCAGCAGCAAAAGGCCGCACAGCACCGCCAGACTGGCCGTGAGCATTTCCAGTGTCCATCTTGGTTTACGTTTCATTGGTTTTTTTGCCTCCTCAGACGCTGCACCGCCTTGCGGTGCGCCCGGATCAGACCTCCATCAGGATCGGCAGGATCATCGGGCTGCGCTTGGTGCGCCGGTAGATATAGCTGCTCAGTGCCTCACGCACACGGGTCTTTACGCTGTTCCAGTCCCGGACGTGCTCGTCCACACAGCGCTCCAGTGCATTTTCCACAATGCTCTGGGCACCGTCCATCAGGCTCTCGTTCTCGCGCACATACACGAAGCCCCGGCTTACCAGATCCGGCCCGGCCAGCACCTTGCCGGTCTTGCTGTCCACGGTAGCCACGATGATGACAAGGCCATCCTCAGAGAGGTGCTTGCGGTCCCGCAGCACCACATTGCCCACATCGCCCACGCCAAGGCCGTCCACCATGACGGCACCGGCGGTCACCGGCTCGCCCAGTTTCATCTCGTCCTGCGAGAGGATAACGTTGGAGCCGTTTTCTGCAATGAGGATATTGCTGGTGGGGATGCCCAGACTTGCAGCGGTGAGGGCGTGCTTTTTCAGCTGCTTATACTCGCCGTGCACGGGCAGGAAATACTTGGGTTTGGTCAGGGTGAGCATCAGCTTCTGCTCCTCCTGACAGGCGTGGCCGGAAACGTGCACATCATACATACTCTCGTAGATGACCTCTGCGCCCAGCAGCAGCAGACCGTTGACGATCTTGGTCACGCTCTTTTCGTTGCCGGGGATGGGGTTGGCGGAGATGATGATGAAGTCGCCGGGGCCCACACGCACCTGACGGTGGCTGCAGGAGGCCATACGGCTCAGCGCGCTCAGGGGCTCGCCCTGACTGCCGGTGGTCACCAGCACCACCTGCTCCGGCGGGTACTGGTTCAGCTCGTCCACGCTGATCAGAGTCCCCTCCGGGATGTGCATATAGCCCAGCTCCTGCGCCATGGCGGTGTTGTTGACCATGCTGCGGCCGCTGAAGGCCACCTTGCGGCCATCCTCCACAGCCAGATCGATGATCTGCTGCACGCGGTAGATGTTGGAGGCAAAGGTCGCAATGATAATGCGCTTATTGCGGGCGCGGGCAAACAGGCTGCGCACACCGGCAGCCACCTTCTGCTCGGTGGCGGTAAAGCCCGGGCGCTCCGCGTTGGTGGAGTCGCTCAGCAATGCCAGCACACCGCGCTGCCCGTACTCGGACAGAGTAGGCAGGTCGGTCACGCCGCAGGCCAGCGGGGTGTAATCGATCTTAAAGTCGCCGGTCTGGATGATGGTACCGGCGGGGCTGTCGATGGCAAAGGCCACGGCATCCGGGATGGAGTGGTTCACATGGATGGGCTCCACGGTAAAGCAGCCCAGCTTGATCTTCTGCCGGGGCACGATCTCCACAAACTTGGTCTTACCGGCAAGGCCGAACTCCTCCAGCTTGTTTTTGATCAGGCCGCAGGTCAGGCGGGTGCCGTACACCGGCAGGCTGAACTTTTGCAGCAGATAGGGAATGCTGCCAATGTGATCCTCGTGGCCGTGGGTGATGAGCAAACCCTTGATCTTGTCCTTGTTCTGCACCACAAAGGTGAAGTCCGGGATGACCATGTCCACGCCGAACATCTCGCTGTCCGGGAACACCAGACCGCAGTCCACGATGATCATATCGCCGTTGCACTCGTAGACGGTCATGTTCTTGCCGACCTCGCCCAGACCGCCCAGCGGGTAGATATGGATGGGAGTCGCTGCCTCCTTGGGCTGCTGCGCACGGCGCGGGCGGCGATTATAGTAGGGGCGGCGGGTAGTGGGACGGGTGTGCTTTTCCCCTGCGGGAGCAGTGCCGTTTGCGGCAGCTGCCTTGGGCGCTGCCGGGGCTTTTGCACGGGGTGCGGGGTTATTTTCTTTTGTTTGAGCCATTCTTTACCTCCAGATTCAATTGCAGGTCAAGCCGCGCCCCCACCGGGGAGAGCAGCCGCACCTTGCACAGGGGAAGCACCTGAAACTGCATCGGCTTCCGGTTGATGCATCGTATAGAATTTATCGTTCAGCGTGCTTTTTGCAGCAGCGCTGTTGGTTCCGCAAGAGGTTCTTGGCCAGGTAAGTCCATCTGTTCGATGCGACCGTGGCGTTTCTGCCGGAACAGCCGGGCGCACACCTTTGGTGCACCCCTATACGCATTTTGTTACGCTAAGTATAGTATCTCGCACCGGTTTTGTCAATTCCAAGGTTTGGCAAAACTGGGCCGGCGTATACATTGGCTCTTGACATCCCGGGCAAAATAGCGCTAAATAAAGGTATTCTATTCTATAAGGAGAACCCCATGAAACAGGTAGAGGTGTACACAGACGGCGCTTGCAGCGGCAACCCCGGCCCGGGCGGCTGGGGTGCGGTGCTGCGCTACCGCTTTGACGGCAAAGTGTACGAAAAGGAACTGAGCGGCGGCGACGCCAGCACCACCAACAACCGCATGGAGCTGACGGCCTTTATCGAGGCGCTGCGCCAGCTCAAGGAGCCCTGTGAGGTGCGGCTGTGCTCTGACAGCCAGTATGTCATCAACGGGCTGGAAAAGGGCTGGGCCAAGGGCTGGAAGCGCCGGGGCTGGAAAAAAGCCGACGGCTCCCCTGCCCTGAACCCGGACTTATGGGCACAGGCGCTGGAGCAGGAAGCGCGGCACAAGATCACCTACGTCTGGGTAAAAGGCCACGCAGGCCACCCGGAAAACGAACGCTGCGACCAGCTGGCCGTAGCACAAAGCAAAGCACATGGCGGGAGGCAAGGAACATGAGCGACGCATTTTTGCCCGGCAACGGGTTCGACACCTACGAAACACAGGACAAGGTGCTTGTCAGCATGGACGGCACTGTGGACTGCGGCGTTGTTGTGCGCATTTTGCAGCAGCAGGGCTTTGGCGTGGCCGGGGCTGTGGTGCAGCTGGCCGCTGACCAGAGCGCTTGGGCAGCAGCCGCACGGCAGGCTGCCGAGGCTCTTGGCATCGAGTGCATCGTACTGAAGGCAGAAGCACTGGCAAACCAGCCCGCCGAGGTACTGGGCAGCGGCAACGACGCCCGGTTTGCCGCCCTGCTGACCGCTGCCGACAAGCTGGGCATCCAGTATATTGCCACCGGCCACCACGCCCGGGTGGAGCTGGGCAGCGACGGCGTGCACGCCGTCTGCCCCGCTGTGGACGCCGCACTGGACGAGAGTGCCGCACTGGCAGCGCTGCCGCAGGACACCCTTGCCCGTCTGCTGCTGCCCTTGGGCGAGTTTACCGCCGCCGATGTGCAGGAGATGGCACAGGATTTTAAGGTGAACGGAACGGTTTGATCCAACCGCTTTCCACACAAAAAAGAAGCGCTGTATCTATACGATACAGCGCTTCTTTTTTGCATACTTTAGTTCTGCGGGTGCACGATATCGCGCCAGTCCAGATCTCCGCGCTCCAAACCGTGGATCAGCACCTCGGCGGTGGCGATGTTGGTGGCCATGGGGATGTTGTGCACATCGCACAGGCGCAGCAGGGTCATCTCATTCGGCTCGCTGGGCTTTGCATTGATGGGGTCGCGGAAGAACAGCAGCAGGTCGATCTCGTTGCAGGCAATGCGGGACGCGATCTGCTGGTCGCCGCCCTGCACACCGGCCAGAAAACGCTGTACCTGCAGGCCGGTGGCCTCGGAAATCAGTTTGCCGGTAGTGCCGGTCGCCACCAATTTATGCTGGCTCAGAATACGGCAGTACGCCGTGCAGAACTGAACCATCAGCTCCTTTTTGGAGTCATGCGCGATCAGGGCAATCGTCATCTGTAGATCTCTCCTCTATTGAAACATTTGTATATAAAACGCTTGATAAATTTCCTTTGTTATACATGATATCACAAACGCAACTCATTTACAACAGGTTTTTGGACACAATATTCAAATTTTCGTTCAAGTTCAGCACTTTGCACGCAGCTGCGCTTTACTGCGCAAGCATTGCATCGTTGTTTTCTTCCTCTGTCACCCCTACGGGCGCGGTCGTCTGCTGCGGTTCTGCGGCGGCTGCATCGGTCTGTGCATCATTCGCAGCATCCGGGGCGGTCTGGGCGGCGGTATCTGCCGCTGCGGCGTCCTCCTGCACCACGGTGCGCGGGTCTACATAGGGGTCAACCTCCAGCGTGCCGTCCTTCATGGCAAAATAGGCGTTGGCGATATCCACCACCAGATCACCGGTACGGGCACCGTAGCCGCCGTACTCCACCGTAATGCCGATGGCGATCTCCGGGTCGTCTGCCGGGAGGTAGGCGATCATCATGGCGTTCAGGTAGTGCTTGCCCGAAGCGTAGGTCTCGCTGCGCTGGGGGGTGCCGGTCTTGCAGGCGATAGCAATGGGGTAGCTGGAGATCTTGCCGCTGATGGTGCTGGGCACCAGTGTCATGCCCTGCCGCACCAGCGCAAAGGTGTTGCCGTTGCCCTCGATGACATCCATCACCTCCGGCTGGGTCTCGCTGAGCACCTCGCCGGTGTTGGTATCCAGAATGGCCTTGACAAAATGGGTGCGGTAGCGCACGCCGTTGTTGGCCAGCGTGGCGGCGTAGGTAGCCAGCTGGATGGGGCTTACTACCGTGTTGCCCTGCCCGATGGCGGCCTGAATATCCAGCGATGAGGTGTAGTTTTTGTCTGTCTTTTTGGTCAGCCGTCCCACGGCCTCGTTTACCTCCACGCCGGTGCGCTGCCCAAGACCCAGCTTGTAGGCGTAGGCATCGTAGACGTCACTGGTCAGGCGGCGGCCCACGTCGTAGAAGAAGATGTTGCAGCTCCACTTGATGGCAGTGACCACGTCAATGTTGCCGCTGTGGCCGTGGCGGGTGCAGCGGGGGTGGTAGTCCTTATAATAGGTGTACACGCCGGTGCAGTTGACGGTGGAGTACTGGTTGATCAGGCCGCTGTCCAGCGCTGCCACCGCCACCGCAGGCTTAAAGGTGGAGCCGGGGGTGTACAGGCCCTGCAGCGCCCGGTTGAACAGGGGCAGGCTGGGGTCGGCGCTGTACTCGGAATAGTTGGTGGCGTACAGATTCTGGTCAAAGCTGGGGTAGTTTGCAGCCGCCAGCACGCTGCCGTCCTTTACGTCCAGCACCACCGCAGCGCCGGCGGCAGCTTTCATATCGCCGGTGTTGTACACCCGGTTGATCATGTCGATATTGTTGGCAAGGGCCTTGTCCACCGCCCGTTGAAAGTCGCTGTTGATGGTCAGCTGCACGGTATGCCCCGGCTCCGGCACGGTGGTGATCTTGGTGTCCACGATCACGCCGTCCGAATTGCGGGTGATGGTCTCCACGCCGTCCTTGCCGCGCAGCTCGTCCTCGTACACGGACTCAAGGCCGGAGATACCGATCACATCGTTCATGTTATAGCCTTTTTCCTTGAGCGGATAGGTCACCTGACCGTTTTCGTCGGTCACCTTCCACTTTTCGGCGGTGATCTTGCCCACACGCCCCAGCACGGCGGGGAGGATATCTCCCTGCTCGTAGCTGCGGGTGCTGGTCTCCACGATCTCCACGCCCGGCAGCGTGAGAGAGTGCTCCTTGATGGTAGCCACCGTCACCTGACTGACGTTTTCCGCCATGACAAAGTTGTTCACGTTGGAAAAGGCCTGCCGGTCCATCTCGTAATGGATGCCCGCCAGCACCCGCTGCCACGGCAGGGAGAAGCTTTCCAGATGGTTTTTCTCCACCAGCATCTCCATCACATCGTTGGCGGTGGCGTACTGCTGCAAGCCCAGCGTCTCCTTCATGTCAGCCAGCGTTTTCTGGTCGCTGGTGCTGTCGGCGCTGTCCGTAAAGGTATAGTTCCCGGCGGCATCCGGCTCGCTGATGAGCAGGGTGTCCAGCCATTTTTCATCGTTCTTGCGCAAAAGTTCCACGATCTGCTGCAGCATGGTGTCCAGATCCTGATCCCCCATCTGCAGCTTGTTCAGCACCACGTTATAGCCGGTGCTGGTGGTGGCGATGCGCTTGCCGGTGCTGTCCACGATATTGCCGCGCGCAGCGGTGACCGTGAACTTATAATCCGTGGTGTTGGTGGCTTTTGCCTTGAAACTGTCCCCGTTGACCAGCTGCAGAAAGATCAGCCGGAAGGTGTACAGCCCCATGATGATGCAGGCCACTGCGATGAGCAGCAGCATCCGCCGCACCACGACCTTACGTTCATTTTCGTTCATCTGGTTCTCCTTTTACGGGTTAGACCACACCGTTGTCGATCCCAAACCCGTCATGGATGCGCTGCACCAGCCAGAAGGCCAGCAGCGCCGCCGGGAGGGTCAGCACCGCACTGGGCAGTACAAAGGCAATGTACCGCAGCGCAGCGCCGGCATAGCCCGGCATATAATAGAAAAACAGCCAGTCCAGCGAGAGCACCAGCAGCGCCGTCATAGTATTTACGGCGGCAAAGTTGCCGGGGTTCACCTGCAGATACAGCTGCACCAGCACCGATACCCCAAAGCAGAGCAGCAGCAGTTCCAGCGCCAGCATACCCACCGTGCGCCCGGCGGCGTAGTCCCACAAAAGGCCGCCCACCGTGCCCAGCAGCGCCCCGGCGAACTCTCCTTCAAATACTGCCACCGCCAGACACAGCGGCAGCACCAGCAGCGGCTTTGCCTGCCCCAACTGAAAAAGCCCGGGCGTGGTCTGCAACGCGGCGCACACAAACAGCGCCAGCACATAGCAGCCCCACTTCAGCAGCTGGCTGCGGCTGCGCTTGCGGCGAGATTCCATAGCAGTGTGCCCTCCTTAGTACGCAGTAATGATAAAAACGTGCTTGGCGGTGCGGGGGTCGGCACCGGGGCGCACCACCGCAATGGAGGATTTGCCGCTGGCTTCCGGCACCACATCCTGCACCGTGCCCACCAGAAGATCCGGCGGGAACACCCCGCCCAGACCGGTGGTGATGACCTGATCGCCCGCACGGGTCTCGGTGCTGCGCTCCAGATTGGTCAGGGTGCACAGGCCGTCCGGCGCGTAGGTGGTGTTGCCGTTCAGGATGCCGTTTTCCCGGGTGCGGGAGACCACGCCCGCCGCATTGAAGCTGGGGTGCAGGATGGTCATCACCTTGCAGCTGGTCGGGTCGGCTTCCACCACCATGCCCAGCAGATAGCCCCGGTCGCTGATGACGGCATTGTTCACCGCCACACCGTCTGCGGTGCCCTTGTCCAGCGTGAAACCGCCAAACTCGTCCAGCGGGTCGCGTCCGATGACAAAGCCGGACACATAGGTGGCGTTGCTGTTCTTTTTCTGAATATTGGCCAGCGCCTTGTAGGCTTCGTTTTCAGCCTTGATACGGTCGTAGTCCACCATCTGCTGGCGCAGCTCGGCGTTTTCCGTTTCCAGCTGCTCGTTCTGCTCCATGACTTTGTCGATGCTGGTGTATTTTTCCCACACCGTACCTACGCCGCCGCTGACCACAGACGCCGCCTTCTGGAAAGGGGTCAGGATCACGCCCAGCAGCTCCTGCGGGGCAGCGGTCAGGCGTCCGTTGGCACCGGCGTAGGCCATGATGCCCACCAGAAATACCGCCACGGCCACAAGGATCTTGAATTTCCAGGTATCAAAAAAATCTTTCAAAGGGTCCTTCCCTCCTGTCGGGATGCCCGCGTTCTACCGCAGGCCCTTGCATGAAAAAAGCGCGGACAGCCGTGCCATCCGCGCAAGATGCAGTGTTTGCAGCGGAAAAAACGCACAGCTGCTGTGTCTGAAACTTTTCCGCATTCTGAGCAGCACTCTCCCCAGAGAGCCGCTCTTACATATGTCCTCCATCGGTGTCCAGCACATCATGCAGCACGTCCACATGATCCAGCACCGCACCGGCACCCTTGGCCACGCAGTCCAGCGGATCCTCCGCAATATGCACATCAATACCGGTCTCGCTCTGGATCAGCTGATCCAGACCGCGCAGCAGAGCGCCGCCGCCGGTCAGGGTAATGCCGCGGTCGATGATATCCGCACTCAGCTCCGGCGGGGTGCGCTCCAGCGTCTCCTTGATGGCAGTGGTGATCTTGACCAGACACTCCAGCAGAGCGCCGCGCACATCCTCCGAGTGCACCACGATGTTCTTGGGCAGGCCGTCCACAAGGTTGCGGCCCTTGATCTCCATGGTCAGCTCCGGGTCCAGCACATAGGCAGAGCCGATCTCGATCTTGATCTGCTCGGCAGTGCGCTCGCCGATGAGCAGGTTGTACTTGCGCTTGATGAAGGCGATGATAGCCTGATCGAACATATCACCGGCCATGCGTACGCTGCGGGAGGCCACGATGCCGCCCAGAGAGATGACGGCGATCTCTGCCGTGCCGCCGCCGATATCCACGATCATGCTGCCGGTGGGCTCGCTGATGGGCAGGCCTGCACCGATGGCAGCAGCCATGGGCTCCTCAATCACAGACACCTGACGGGCACCGGCCTTCAGGGTAGCTTCGCGCACAGCGCGGCGCTCCACCTCGGTAACGCCGGAGGGAATGCAGATGACCACCCGGGGACGGGAGAACATACTGTTGCCGCAGGCCTTTTTGAGGAAGTTCTCCAGCATATTTGCGGTGATGTCGAAATCAGCGATGACGCCGTCCTTCAGGGGACGCACCGCCACGATGCTGCCGGGGGTACGGCCGATGACAGCCTTTGCCTCGCCGCCCACGCAGCGCACCTCGTCGGTCTTGGTGTCCACCGCCACGACCGAGGGCTCACGCATGATGATGCCCTTGCCCTTCATGTAGACCAGAGTATTGGCAGTACCCAGATCAATGCCAACGTCCTTTGACAGAAAACTCATTGTTCCAAATCTCCTTACGATCGTTCCTTAAATCTATCCCAGAATGCCGGACAGTCTGCTGCAAACAGACCCTCCTGCGCAGAATAACACGGTTCTATTATAGCCGCAAGTGCTTCATTTCTCAAGCGTTTCGGCAAGTTTTCTATCATTTTTCCATTTTTCTCACAAAAAATGCGCCAGCAGCTGTACGGTGCGGCTGACCGGCAGCCCCATAATGGTGTAGTAGTCGCCCTCAATGCGGTCCAGCCACAGGGCTGCGCGCCCCTGAATGGCATAGGCACCGGCCTTATCGTAAGGCTCCGGGGTGGCGGTGTAGAACGCGATCTCCTCCTCCCCCAGCGGGAAAAAGGTCACCTTGCAGCTGTCCACAAAATGCTCTGCCCTGTCCCCTTTTGCAATGCACACACCGGTGTGTACCTGATGGGTCTTGCCGGAGAGGGCACGCAGCATCCGCTTGGCGTCCTCTGCATCGCGGGGCTTGCCGAACACGGTGCCATCCACATCCACCACCGTGTCGCAGCCGATGACAACGGCATCCGGGTGCTGCTTTGCCACCGCAAGGCACTTGCCGATAGCCAGCTGCTCCACCAGCTGCGCCGGGGTGGGTGCTGTGACGGCGCTCTCGTCAAAATCGCTGACGCAGACGGTGAAATCGGTGGTGTACAGGGAGAGCAGTTCCCGTCTGCGGGGGCTGCCAGAGGCTAAGATCAGGTTATTTTCCTTCATTTTCTCCGTGTTCCCTTCTTTAGCGGCCGGTAGAGCCAAAGCCGCCCGCGCCGCGCTGGGTATCGCCCAGCTCCTCGGCGGGCACAAAGGCGGCGGTGTACACCGGAGCGATGCACAGCTGCGCCACCCGCTCGCCGGGCTGGATGGTGTAAGCCTCGGCACCCAGATTGACCATGGGCACCTTCAGCTCGCCGCGATAGTCGCTGTCCACCACGCCCACGCCGTTGGCCATGCACAGGCCGTGCTTGATGGACAGGCCGCTGCGGGCGTACACCAACGCTACGCTGTGGGCACCCGGCAGCTCGATGGCAAGGCCGGTGGGTACCAGCACCCGCTGCATGGGGGCAACGGTCAGCGGTGCATCCAGCACAGCGCACAGGTCGGCGGCAGCTGCGCCGGGGGTGGCATAGGCGGGCACCTTTGCCCGGGCATCCAGTACCTTATATTTTACAGTGATGGGTTCCATCGTATAACCTCGTTTCATTTTTCTGTTTTTTCGCTGGCAAAGCTTGAGACAATGCCGGTAGCTTCCTGTCAGTTCGTCCCTTTAAAATACAGGCCGCGGGTAAAATCGCCCTCAAAGGGGGCGTGGGTGCGGATCATTTCCAAAATTTGCGCTGCTTCCTCGCGGGATTCCAGCGTAAAGTAGGCCACACCGTAGTCCACCGCCAGTGCACCGGGCTTGTCACCCATGTAGATGGGCACGGGGTTATAGATGGTGCGCACCCCAAGGCCGCAGCGCACCGGGAACTTTTTGGCCTTGCGGTCGGTCAGCACGCCGGTCTTGTCGCAGTGGGCGCAGTCGTGGATGTTCTGCAGCGGGCAGGCGCGGGTGAGCATCAGCGGCATATGACCGTAGATCATCACGCCCGTGGGCACAGGCTTCCCGTTCCGGGTGGGTGCAATGGACGCAATATCGCTATCTTTTACCTCCGGCAGAATAAGCAGGCTGGAAAGCCCCTGCTCTGCATAGAACTGCGCCGCCGCATTGTTGGTGATGTTCAGCCCGAAGCCGCCGGTCATGGGCAGCCCACGGCACAGCCGCAGATGGGCGATGTTGCTGACCTCGTACCCGGCAAAGCCCGCATCCTGCGTGGCTGCGATGCGACGGGCGGTGTCCTGTTCCAGCGCACCAAACATGACCCGGGGCAGCTCCAGAATGGTCTTAGCCCGCCACTCCCGGGGCACACGGTCGGCCTGCGCAATGGGCAGGATGAGGTATTCCACTCCGTCAAGTGCCCGCTCCGGCACCTGTTCCCAGCGCTCGAACCGGGCGCGCAGGGTGCGGTGAGGCGGCAGGGTACGCTGCGGCAGGGCGGCAACGTGTTCCTCGGTGGTAGGCCACGGGCGCAGCACCTCCCGCTTTTTGAGCAGGACATCCAGTGCTTCCCGGCGCAGCTCGTTTACGGCGCTGCCGGGGATGAACCACGACCCGCCGTCCATTTCCACGGTGATCTTCTCTGCCGTAAAGGGCGTGCCGCCGGTCTTTGCCAAGCTGCGGTTCAGGCTCTCGGTGGGGTCGGTGCGGGCAGGCTGCGGCTCGGCGTCCCCATAGGCAAAGGCCTTGTTGCCATCGGCATCGGTAACGGTCAGCTTTTCGCCGCCTTCCTCAATTTCCAGCTTCATCTGCACCGGCACGCGGGAGCGCTCGCGGCGGTAAAGCTCGCGCAGCATGGGCAGGGTCTTTTTGGTCAGCTCGGCGTCGGCTTCGCTGCGCACACCGAACATCGTGCCGTCGATTTTTCCGTCCAGATACCCGGAGGTGAAACCGGAGCGGCTGAAAGCGTTCTTCAGCAGGTCGCGGTCGTAGGCGCGGCCCTCGCGGCCCGCCAGACAGGCGCTGACCGCCGCCGCCACATACTCCGGCGTGCGGAGACGACCCTCTATTTTTGCCGATGCTACGCCAAGCGCCTGCAGCTTGTCCAGCTTGTCGATGGCAGAGTTATCCTTGAGGGAGAGGTGATGCAGCCGCCCGGGCTTGCCCTCCGGCAGGGCGTTGGCTTCAAAGGGCAGACGACAGGGTCCCGCACAAGAGCCCCGGTTGCCGCTGCGTCCGCCCAGAAAGGCGGACATATAGCACTGGCCGCTCACGCTCATGCACAGCGCACCGTGGATGAAGCACTCAGTCTCGATGCCGCAGTGCTTTGTGATATGCTCCACCTCGGGCAGGCTCAGCTCACGCGCCAGCACCACCCGGGTAAAGCCCAGCTCCTTCAGTTCCAGTGCGCCCTGCAGGGTGTGGACGCTCATCTGGGTGGAACCGTGCCGGGGCAGCTGCGGGGCGATCTTACCAATTAAGGTAGCCACTGCCAGATCCTGACAGATGACCGCATCCGCACCGCTGGCCGCCACCGCCCGGATAGCCTGCTCCAGCGCCGACAATTCCGTGCCGTACACGGTCGTATTCAGCGCAACGTGCACCGCCACGCCCCGGGCGTGGCAGAAGCGCACCGCCTCCTGCAGGCTGTCTGCATCAAAGTTGCCGGCACCCGTGCGGGCGTTGAAACCCGAAAAGCCCAGATATACTGCGTCCGCGCCGCTGAACACCGCCGCGCGGAGCATTTCTTCACTGCCCACCGGGGCTAAGATCTCGATCCTTGCCATAGTTCTCCTTCTGACTTCTATTTATATAAGGTACATTCAGTTGGTCTCGTCTGCCTGCGCGCTGTCTGCCGCCGGGGTTTCCGGGGCTGCGGACTGCTCCTGTGCCGTCTCTGCCGCAGCGCGGGCGGCGCGTTCTTCCCGGCGGGTCTCGCGCTGGCGCTCCTTGGCAAGCTGCTCCCGCAGGGCAGCAGCTTCCCGGCGCAGCACGGCATTCTCGGCCAATGCCTTGTCCTCGGCCAGCTTTGCCCGGGCTGCATCTGCAATGTAGTCCTGGATCTGGCTGCGCATATTCTCGGCACTGCCGGTGCTCTTGCGGTATTCGTCCAGATAATCCATCGCGCAGAACACCGCCGCCTTGGTCACCGAAAGGTTATCATTGGTGTCCAGCAGCTTTGTGATGTCCTCGTCCAGCTTTTTGGCAAGACCGAGGATGTACTTTTCCGAATCTGTGGTGGCGATGGCATACGGTGTGCCCGCGATGTTGACCCTTACCTTGTTTACCATGGTGTTTTCCCCTTTTTATCCTGTATCTGTACGGCGCAAGGCCGTTTGTTCTGCATTTTACCGGAATTTGGCACCGTTCCCGGTAACGTTTCGGCTTTCGAAAACGTTTCGGCGGAGTTTCCTGTGCCATTACTGCCGGAATTACTCCCCGAAAAACGTTTCGCGGTTCAGTTCTACCCTCTATTATAATATAAATACGCCGCAAGAAAAAGTGTAATTTTTGAAATTTCGGCATATTTGTCAGAAAGTGGCCTGAAAAAATAGCAGTTACGGAAAAAAAGCGCCTGTTTCCTTGCATTTATAAATCGTTCATATTATAATAACGTTGTTATGTTGGCAGCCGGGCGAAAGAGGGAACGTTTCTGCTGCTATTATCTACTCAATTATTTTAGCAAAGCAAACGCTTATGCGGATAGGAGCACACTATGACATCAAAAGAATTTGGCAAAATTCTTCAGGACAAGCTCACCAGTGAGTACGGTGTGGAGCTGAATGTTGCCTCCAACCAGCAGATCTACCGCTCTCTGGCTCTGATCTGCCGTCAGATGATGAGCGAGAACCACAAAAAGTTCCAGTCCAAGGCTATCGGCACCGGCACCAAGCAGGTCTACTACCTCTGCATGGAGTTCTTGATGGGCCGCAGCCTGAAGATGAGCCTGTTCAATCTGGGTCTGGACGAGGTTGCCAAGAAGGCACTGGCTGACGCCGACATCAATCTGGACAGCATTTTTGAGGAAGAGCCCGATGCAGGTCTGGGCAACGGCGGTCTGGGCCGTCTGGCAGCCTGCTATCTGGACGGCATGGCCACCACCGATATCTGCGGCACCGGCTACTCCATCCTGTACGAGTACGGCATCTTCAAGCAGAAGATCGTGGACGGCTGGCAGCAGGAGCGCGCCGACAACTGGCTGCCCGGCGGTCAGGTGTGGCTGAAGAGCCACCCGGATCAGGCTGTGGAGATCCGCTTTGACGGCGAGATCCACGAGAACTGGGACAACGGCTTCCACTACATCCAGCACACCAACTACAACAGCGTCATGGCTATCCCCTCCGATATGTATGTGCAGGGCTACGACGGAAAGGGCGTTGCAAAGCTGCGTCTGTGGCAGGCAAAGGCCCCGGACTTTGATATGTCCAGCTTCTCTCTGGGCAACTACAACACCGCTATGAGCAAGAACGCCAACGCCGAGCTCATCTCCAAGGTGCTGTACCCCAACGATAACCACGTTGAGGGCAAGATCCTGCGCCTGCGTCAGCAGTACTTCCTGTCCGCTGCTTCTATCGGCGATATCGTGCAGAACCACCTGTCCAGCTATGCTACGCTGGAGAACCTGCCCGACAAGGTCGCTATCCAGCTGAACGACACCCACCCCACTCTGGCTATCCCCGAGATGATGCGCATCCTGCTGGATGAGTGCGGCTTTGACTGGGACAAGGCCTTCAACATCTGCCAGAAGGTGTTCTCCTACACCAACCACACCGTTATGGCCGAGGCTCTGGAGAAGTGGAACGTGGACATCTTCAAGATGACCCTGCCCCGCATCTACCAGATTGTGGTGGAGATGGACCGCCGCGCCCGCGAGGAGCTGGCAAAGGCCTTCCCCGGCGATCAGGGCAAGATCGACTACATGGCACTGATCGGCGACAATCAGGTGCGCATGGCCAACATCTGCGCCTACACCGCCAACAGCATCAACGGCGTTTCCAAGCTGCACAGCGAGATTATCAAGGAGAGCGTTTTCCACGATTACTACCTGTTCAAGCCCAACGCCTTCAAGAACGTGACCAACGGCATTGCATACCGCCGCTGGCTGCTGGCTTCTAACCCCGGTCTGTGCAAGCTGCTGGACGAGACCATCGGCGACGGCTACAAGCACGATGCTTCCGATCTGACCAAGCTGAACAAGTACGCCGACGACAAGACCGTGCTGAAGAAGCTGAACGAGATCAAGCTGGCCAACAAGAAGGACTTTGCAAGCTATCTGGCAAAGAGCACCGGTCAGGTCATCGACCCCAATTCCATCTTTGACTGCCAGGTCAAGCGTATGCACGAGTACAAGCGCCAGCACCTGAATGCGCTGAACATCGCTGCACAGTACCTGTACCTGAAGGAGAACCCCAACGCCGACTTCATCCCCAAGACCTACATCTTCGGCGCAAAGGCTGCTCCCGGCTACTACATGGCAAAGCAGATGATCCGCATGATCTGCAAGCTGGGCGACCTGATCAACAACGACCCCGCCGTGCGTGAGAAGCTGCGCGTGGTGTATCTGGAGGAGTATTGTGTCTCCCTGAGCGAGCACCTGATGCCCGCTGCCGAGGTCTCTGAGCAGATCTCTCTGGCAGGCACCGAGGCTTCCGGTACCGGCAACATGAAGTTCATGCTGAACGGTGCCATCACGCTGGGCACTCTGGATGGTGCAAACGTGGAGATCGCCGATGCTGCCGGTAAGGAGAACGAGCTGATCTTTGGTATGCTGACCCCCGAGGTGAACAACCTGAAGCAGGTGGGCTACCACCCCAACGCCTTTATCATGGGCGACGACGTGGCCAACAGCGCCCTGAACTTCCTGGAGCGCGGCTGGAACGGTGAGAACTTCCACGAGGTCACCGAGAATCTGCGCAGCAGCGACCCGTACATGGTCATGGCAGACTTCAAGGACTACCGCCGTGCACAGGCCGACCTGCAGAAGCTGTATGCTGACCGCGAGACCTGGGCCCGCATGAGCCTGAAGAACATTGCCAACAGCGGCATCTTCAGCGCAGACCGCGCCGTGCTGGACTACGCCCGCGATATCTGGTACGCTTCCCCCGTGCCCATGGGCAAGTAATTTTCCCCTGTAAAACCGCAAAGCCCCGGTGGCATTTCGCCCGCCGGGGCTTTTTTGAGAAAGGACGATCTTTTTTGTCTTGTCTGTTCAACAGCTACGACCCCTACTTTAAGCAGCCCTTTGGTGCCGTGCGCGCCGGGCAGAGCGTGCACCTGACCCTGTGCATCCCCGAGGAGCTGGGCTATGTGGACCCGCACCTTGTACTGCAAAAGGAGGGCAAATACGATGTGCCCGTGCACTACCGCATGAAATTTGACGGCCAGACACCCCACCAGAACCATTTCTCGGTGGATGTTGTGCTGGGCGACCCGGGCCTATACTTCTACTATTTTGATCTGTATACCGACTTCCGCCGCATCGTGCGCGGGGCAGACAACTGCGGCGTGGTCAGCTGGCAGGAGGGTGAAAGCTGGCAGATCACGGTCTACGAGCCGGATTTCCAGACGCCCGAATGCATCAAGGGCAAGGTGTTCTACCAGATCTTCCCGGACCGGTTCTGTGAGGGCATTGAGAACAAGCCCATGCCCTTCCCGGATCGGCTGTATCAGGCCGACAAGCACGCCGAGCCCTTCTGGCAGCCCAACGAGACCGGCGGCCACCTGAACGAGGACTACTTCGGCGGCGATTTAGAGGGCATCCGCATCAAGCTCCCCTACCTGCGGGAGATGGGCGTGGATTACCTGTACCTGAACCCCATCTTTGAGGCGCACTCCAACCACCGCTACAACACCGCCGACTACCTGAACGTGGACCCGCTGCTGGGCACCAACGAGGAGTTTGAGGTGCTCTGCCGCGAGGCCGCCAAGTACGGCATCGGCATCGTGCTGGACGGCGTGTTCAGCCACACCGGCTCCGACAGCCGGTACTTCAACCGCGAGGGCCGCTACGGCGAGGGCGGCGCTTACCGCGACCCCAACTCCCCCTACCGCAGCTGGTACGACTTTGACTCCAAGTACAAGGGCGGCTATCGCAGCTGGTGGGGCTTCGAGACCCTGCCGGAGGTCAACGAGGAGACCCCCTCCTTTGTGGAGTTCATCACCGGCGAGGGCGGCGTCATCGACACATGGCTGCGTCGGGGTGCTGCCGGTTTCCGTCTGGATGTGGCCGACGAGCTGCCGGACGAATTTATTGAGAAGATCCGCACCGCCGTCAAGCGGGTAAGCCCGGAAAAGTTTTTGCTGGGCGAGGTGTGGGAGGACGCCACAACCAAGTTCGGCTTTGACCACCGCCGCACCTACCTGCTGGGCAAGGGGCTGGACAGCGTGATGAACTACCCCTTCAAGAACTCCGTGCTGGATTTTGTCAAGGGCAAACCTGCCCAGCAGGCCGCCAACGAGATCCTTTCCATCTGCGAGCACTACCCTGCCCCTGCCATCAACACGGCACTGAACTTTTTGTCTACCCACGACACCGAGCGCGCTTTGACCGTGATCGCGGACGAGCCCGCCAACGGACGCGGCCGGGAGTGGCAGAGCGGCCGCAGCGTGACCGGCGAAGCCTACGAGGAAGGGATGCTGCGCCTGCGCATGGCCTATGCCATCATCTACACCCTGCCCGGCGTACCATGCCTGTACTACGGCGACGAGATCGGGATGCAGGGCTACCGCGACCCCTTCAACCGCGCCTTCTTCTGCTGGGACAGCCACGAGGAGCGTCTGCGCCCGGTGCTGGCACAGCTGGCGCAGCTGCGCCACAGCTGCGAAGCCTTCCGCACCGGAGAGCTGCGGGTGCTGCGGGCTGAGGACGGCATTCTGCACTACCAGCGCATCGGTAAGACCGAGACTGCGGAGATCATCGTGAACCGTTCTGAGCACATCATCGTGGAGCCGCTGGCCAGTGGCAAGCACACCGAGGTAAACCCCATGGGCTTTACCATCGTGGTGGAAGAAAACGGCCACAACCCCAACCACAGCTACTACGATATCCAGTAAATCAATTTTTCGGGACAGCGAAATACCTTTTGGGTGTTTTGCTGTCCCATTTTCATCCTTTCTTTTCCATTTTTGTCTATATTTTGTTTTCTGTGCAACGTTCCAGTAAAAAACTCTTGACCTTCCCCCAAGGGGATGCCGTATAATAGCAGCATAAGGAGGTAACATACCATGCAGATCTCCCCCATTCTCTGGCTGGCTGCAGCCGTGGGCTTTCTGGCACTGGAGGCCAGCACCTTTAATATGACCTCCATCTGGTTTGCCATCGGCTCCGCCGCCGCATTGCTGTGCTGCGTGTTCACCGGGTCGTTCCGGGTGCAGGCGGTGGTCTTTCTGGTGGTAAGCATCCTGTGCCTTGCAGCCTTCCGCCCGCTGGCGGCAAAGCTGCGGCTCAAACATACCGCCACCAACGGCGACCGCAATCTGGGACGGGAGGCCATCGTGCTTTCCCCTGTCACCGCCGAAGTCCCCGGCCGGGTGCGGCTGGACGGCGTGGACTGGAACGCCCGCTGCGCCACCCCCGGCGACACCCTTGACCCCGGTGCGCTTTGCCGCGTTACCGAGATCCACAGCACCCTGCTCATCGTAGAGCCTGTTCTGACCGAAAGCCGTAACCCCCACACAACAACCTGACAAAGGAGATGCACTATGGTTCTGTTTTTTGTCATCCTTGCGCTTGTTTTTGTTCTGGTGCTGGTCATTGTTTCCAACATCGTCATCGTGCCGCAGTCCAAGGTATATGTCATTGAGCGGCTGGGCAGCTACTCCGATACATGGACTGCCGGCCTGCACGTCAAGATCCCCTTTATTGAGCGCATTGCCAAAAAGGTAAGCCTGAAGGAGCAAGTTGCAGACTTTCCCCCTCAGCCTGTGATCACCCGCGATAACGTGACTATGCAGATCGACACCGTGGTGTTCTTTCAGGTCATGGACGCAAAGCTGTACACCTACGGTGTCAACCAGCCCATTGCCGCCATCGAGAGCCTTTCTGCCACCACCCTGCGCAACATCATTGGTGAGATGGAGCTGGATCACACCCTGACCAGCCGCGATGTCATCAACGGCAAGATCACCGCTATCCTTGACGAAGCCACCGACAAGTGGGGCATCAAGGTGAACCGCGTGGAGGTGAAGAACATCATCCCGCCGCGGGAAATTCAGGAAGCCATGGAAAAGCAGATGAAGGCTGAGCGCGAGAAGCGCGCCGTCATCCTGAAGGCCGACGGTGAAAAGCAGGCCGCCATCACCGCCGCAGAGGGCGAAAAGGAATCTGCCATCCTGCGCGCCGATGCTGTGAAGCAGCAGCGCATTCTGGAGGCCGAGGGCGAGGCACAGGCCATTCTGGCTGTGCAGAAGGCCAACGCCGATGCCATCCGTCTGCTGAACGAGGCCATGCCCAGCGACAAGGTGCTGGCCATCCGCAGCCTTGAAGCGCTGGCGAAGGTCGCCAACGGCAAAGCCACCAAGATCATCATCCCCTCTGAGCTGCAGAATCTGGGCGGCGTTGTGCCCAGCATCAAGGAATTGATGACCGACCCGAAGGACGCCGAGTAAGCGCCCACTTATCCAGCAGTAAGCTAAAACAGCTCCCGGTCACGTTAAGCGGCGTGACCGGGAGCTGTTCTTTTGCTATTTTGCTTTATCCGGGGGATTACTTCTCCCCTTTTTCCTCGTTCTCCTGTGCCTGCTGTTCGCGGCGCAGTTCTTTAATGCGCTTTTTCTCGCTCTGGACGTGGGGCCACGGCCAGGAGAAGCCCTCGTTCTGCTTGCACCAACGGGTAAGGGGGTAGAAGGCAAAGGCCAAGCCAAAAATGTACAGCAGAGCGTACAGCAGCGCATCCAGTGTGATCAGGGCATCCAATGCACCGATCACCGCCACAACGCAGCCTGCCTTTAAAAAGAACTGGCCGTTCTGGCGGCAGTATTCCTCAAAGTTTTCGGCCTTGACCGCCCTGCGCCCCTGATCGCCCCACACGCGGGGATTTTTCATCACCGAAAAACCGTAAAAGGCCATCATCAGGCCAAGGGTAAGTTGAAAGCCAAAAAACATGAGTCATACCTCGTTTTTATCAGAATCAGTCCTCAAACAGGGGCTTCATAAAGGGCAAAAAATCCAGCGTTGCAAAGTAATCGCGGGGGGTCTGGGCGCGGCGGATCAGCCGGTGAGAGCCGTCCTCGCACAGCAGCACCTCGGCGCAGTGCAGCTTGCCGTTGTAGTTGTAGCCCATAGCGGAGCCGTGGGCACCGGTATCGTGGATGTAAAGGATATCTCCGATGTCGATCTTGGGCAGCATCCGGTCAACGGCAAACTTGTCGTTGTTCTCGCACAGGCCGCCCACCACGTCGTACTTGTGGTCGCAGGGGGCGTTCTCCTTGCCCAGCACGGTGATGTGGTGGTAAGCGCCGTACATGGCGGGGCGCATCAGGTTTGCGGCGCAGGCGTCCAGACCGATGTACTCCTTATAGATGTGCTTTTCGTGGATGACGGTGGACACCAGCGCGCCGTAGGGGCCGGTAGTAAAGCGGCCCATCTCGCTGAAGATGGCTACATCCCCCATGCCGGCAGGCACAAGGATCTCTTCAAACTTCTGGCGCACACCCTCGCCGATGGCCATGATATCGTTCTCGGTCTGCTCCGGGCGGTAAGGGATGCCCACGCCGCCGGACAGGTTGATATAGCTGATATGCGCACCGGTAGCCTGCTGCACCCGGACAGCCAGCCGGAACAGGATTGCTGCCAGCTCCGGGTAGTAGGCATCCGAGATGGTGTTGGAGGCAAGGAACGCATGGATGCCGAACTGCTTTGCGCCCTTCTGCATCAGCTTTTTGTAGCTGTCGATCATCTGCTGCTCGGTCATGCCGTACTTGGCATCGCCGGGCTTGTCCATGACCTGAAAGCCCTCTTCGCTTTCGCCCAGCTGGAAGGTCCCGCCGGGGTTATAGCGGCAGAAGATCTCCTGCGGCACACCAGCCACCCGCTCCAGAAACTCCACCATGGTGGCATCGTCCAGATTGATGTAGGCACCCAGCTCGTAAGCCTTCTTCATATCCTCCACGGGGGTCTGGTTGGAGGAGAACATGATATCGTGGCCGGTAAAGCCGCAGACCTCGCTGAGCATCAGTTCGGTCAGGGAAGAGCAGTCCACGCCGCAGCCCTCCTCCTTGAGGATCTGCAGGATGACAGGGTTCGGCAGCGCCTTGACCGCAAAATACTCCTTGAAGCCCTTGTTCCAGCTGAAGGCCTTGTTGATGCGGCGGACATTCTCCCGGATGCCCTTTTCGTCGTAGACGTGGAACGGCGTGGGCACATCCTCGATGATCTGCTGTGCCATCGCCTCGGTCAGAAACGGTTTCTTTTCCATAATAACATCCCTCTCGTTTTGCGCAGCCCGGCATTTTCCGGCCTGCGGTCTATCCCATGCGGCCCAGTGCCGCAGTTCAAGCTGTTACAGTTTCAGGTTCTCCCGGGTGGGGGTAAAGGTGGGGATCATGGCTGCCAGCTGGCGCACCACGCCCTCATCGTTGTGGGCGGCAGCGGCTTCCAGCGCCTGCAGCTGCCCGTAGAACTCGGCAAGATCAATGGTGCGGGGGCTTGCCACAAAGATCTTATTGTGCTGGGTGCGGCGCATCTTGTCCTGCTCCTCGTCCATCATCAGCTCCTCGTAAAGCTTCTCTCCGGGGCGCAGACCCACGATCCTGATCTCCATATTCACGCCCGGCTCGTAGCCGTAAAAGCGGATGAGCTGCTTGGCAAGGTCCATAATGCGCACCGGCTCGCCCATATCCAGCACATAGATGTTGCCGCTCTCGGCCAATGCGCCCGCCTGCAGCACCAGCTGGGCTGCTTCCGGGATGGTCATAAAGTAGCGCACGATGTTGGGGTCGGTCAGGGTGACCGGCCCGCCCTTTTTGATCTGGGCTTCAAACAGCGGGATAACGCTGCCGTGGCTGCCCAGAACGTTGCCGAACCGCACCGCCACGCACTTCATATCCGTGTTGCCCGCAAAGGTCTGGATGAGCATCTCGCAGATGCGCTTGGTGCAGCCCATGACGCTGGTGGGGTTCACAGCCTTATCGGTGGAAAGCTGCACAAAGCGCTCCACCCCGTGCTCGCTGGCGCTGACCAGCAGATTTTTGGTGCCCAGCACATTGTTCTTTACGGCTTCGGCAGGGCTTACCTCCATCAGCGGAACGTGCTTGTGCGCCGCAGCATGGAACACCACCGTGGGGTGGTAGGTATCAAAAACCTCGTCCAGACGCTTTTTATCCCGGATAGAGCCGATGAGCACCGTGACCGGGATATCGCGGCCGTACTTCTGCTGCAATTCCATCAGCAGCTCGTAGGCGCAGTTTTCGTAGATATCAAAAATAAGCAGCTTGCCGGGCTTAAAGCGCATGACCTGACGGCACAGCTCGCTGCCGATAGAGCCGCCGCCGCCCGTTACCAGCACCGTTTTGCCGGTAAGGTAGCCGGATATTTTGTCGGTATCCAGCGTGACCTCCTCGCGGGAGAGGAAATCGGCGGGGTTCAGCTCGCGGAACACCTCCTGCTGGGGCGCACCGCTGCCCACCAGCTGCGGGTCGCTGAGCACCTGTACCGCGCAGTGGGTGCTGACGCACAGGTCGATGACGTGGCTCAGGCGGCTGCCCTTTAAGGTGGGGATGGCAATGATGATGCTGTGGATGCCGTAGCGATTGCACAGCTCCGGGATGTCCTCCAGCGTGCCCTTCACCGGCACACCGTGGATGGTCTGGTTCAGCTTTGCGGGGTCATCGTCCACCGCCACCACGGCGTGGCCGTATTCCTTGTTGGATTTGCACACGTTGATGGCCCATGCACCGGCTTCGCCCGCGCCCACGATCATTACAGGGCGGTTGGGGTCTTTGGCGGGCACCTTGCGCAGCTGCTCACCCAGCGGGTGGTTCAAAAACAGCCGCCATGCCAGACGGCTGCCGCCGATAAACAAAAAGATGAGCACGGATGCCATACAGTTGGCGGAATTAAACAGCACACCGTGGATAAAGTGGCGGTTCACTACATACACCACAGCGGTGGGCACGGCGATCATCCCGGCAAGACGGATCAGATCCCGCTCACCGGCGTACTTCCACAGCACCGAGTACAGCCCGCCCGCCAGAAAGCAGACGATATACACCGCCACGATCCACGGCAGATTTTCGTATAGCAGAGCGCGGTTGTGCGGCCACCACACGGCATCTACCGCACCGTCTGCCCGCAGCAGCAGGGCAAAATAAAAGCTGAATGCCACAATGGCAGCATCCATCAGCACCAGCAGCGCACGGCGCAGCAGCACCTGCGGGGTATTCTTGGTTTTATCTTTCACTTACGATCCTCTTTTTTCCTCTCAGCGCCAAAGGCTTTTGCCCAGCGCTGCTTTTTCGGCAGTGTTCCCCGGCAGTGCCGGAAGGATACAACTACACGTTTGTATTATACTCACAATCCCCGCCTGTGTCCAGAAAATTTACGTTTTTATCACTTTCCCCTGTTTTTCCCGGTCTTTGCCTGCCGCAGCACCGCCCGCACTTCCTCCCAAAGCCCCAGCGGCAGCGCCGCCAGTAAAAACACGATGGCCGTCACCGTGCCGCCCGCCGCCAGCACTGCCAGCTGCCCCGCCAATTCCTGTGCCGGAAAGCCCGCCAGCGCACGGCGCACGCCCCGCCCTGCCGCCCCGGCGGCGGCAGCAGCCAGCAGCGGTGCACCCAGCCAGCGCCGGAAGGCGTGCCCTGTGCCGCTGGAAAGCAGCAGCCGCCCGGTGTTGGCCGCGCAGGTGTAGAAGCTGGAAAGCAGGATCACCGCCAGAAAGCCCCGCATCCCGTACCGGGGCAGCAGCACCGCCACCCCGCCAATGCGCAGCACGGCGTCCCATACGCTGTACCGGAAAGCGGCTTTCTGCTCCCCGATGCCCTTCATGGCACCGTCCACCATGCTTTCCAAGTACATCAGCGGCATAGCCGGGGCAAGGATCTCCAGATAGAACCCGGTCTCCGGGCTATGGTAGAGCAGCTGCGCCAGCGGCCTGCCCCACACCCAGAACAGCGTACCCGCCAGCGCGGAGAAATACCCCGTGAGCCGCAGCATCCGGTCCAGCAGTGCGTTCAGCCGGGCGGTCTGTCCCTCGATATGCGCCTGTGTGATCTCCGGCATCAGCAAAACCGCCAGACTGCCCAGCAGCCCAAAGGGGAAATTGAGCAGCGGCAGTGCCATACCCTTTAAGGTGCCGTACTGCTCCAGCGCGGCGGTGCGCCCGCCGGAAGCCGCCAGATATACCGCAAGACAGGCGGGCACCAGCATATTCTCGGCCGTGTGCAGCGCGCTGGAAAGCGCCCTGCCGCCCTCCACCGGCCAAAGGATGTCCCACAGCCGCCGGGACACCTCCCTTGGCGGGCGCGGCGCTGTGCTGCCGAAGCAGCGTGCCGCCTCCCGCCGGTAAAACAATGCCATCAGGGCGGTGGATACGGCCTCGCTCAGGGCGGTAGCCGCCAGCACCAGCGCGCAGCGGCTGCCGTCCGGCCAGCCCTGCGTGCGGGAAAGCGCCCACACCACGGCGGCAATACGCACCGTCTGCTCTGCCAGCTGGCTGAGCACGTTCGGCTCCACCCGCCGCCGCGCCAGAAAAAAGCCACGCAGCACCGCCGAGATCGCCATCCACGGCAGCCCCAGCGCCGAGGTGCGCAGCGCGGCAGCGGCGCGGACATCCCCCAGCCACCATTTTGCCGCAAGGCCTGCGGTGGCAAGCTGGGCGACCATGGCAAGCCCGCCCAGCGTAAGCCCTGCCAACACCAGCCGCACCAGCATCCCGCGCGCAGCGGCCTTGTCCCGGCTGAGCTCCTCGGTCAGCAGCCGGGTAGCCGCCACCGAGATGCCCGCCGTAGCCAGCGTAACGAACAGTCCGTACACCGCCAGCACCAGCTGGTACAGCCCCATACCCGCCCCGCCCAAGGCGTTAGCCAGCCAGATGCGCAGCCCCATGCCTGCCAGCCGCAGCACCACGTCCGAACCGGTAAGCAGCGCCGCATTTTTAAAGTAATTCTGCCGCACCCTGCACCTCCCCCTGCCCCGGAACGGGCGTTCACGGTTCAGCCTATGCGGCAGCTTTGCAAAACATGAGCGGCGCTATGGGTTGTTTCTGCGCACTTTTTATGGTATAGTTAACAGTGGTCAGGCAGGGCGCAAGCCCGCGCCTGTATTTTGAGCAAGGAGGAAGCGCACCGCCCGGGTCCTGCCCCTGCCGTGCGCGACAAAGAGAATGAGCGAAGAATGTACCCATGACTGCTCTAATTGCAGTGCAGCCTGTTCTTCCCGCGATGCCGCTCCGCAGCACGATGCCCCCAACCCTAATAGCAGTGTGAAAAAGGTCATCGGCGTTGTTTCCGGCAAGGGCGGCGTGGGCAAGAGCATGACCAGCGCCCTGCTGGCCTGTGCCATGGCCCGCCGCGGCTACCACTGCGGCATTCTGGATGCCGATATCACCGGCCCGTCCATCCCCAAGCTGTTCGGCATTCATGGCCGTGCCATGGCGGACGACAAGGGCTGCTGGCCCATCCAGAGCCGTATGGGCATTGATGTGATGAGCATCAACCTGCTGGTGGAGAACGAGGAAGACCCCGTTGTGTGGCGCGGCCCGGTCATCGCCGGTGCCGTCAAGCAGTTCTGGACCGATGTGGTCTGGAAGGACGTGGATTTCCTGTTCGTGGATATGCCCCCGGGCACCGGTGATGTGCCCCTGACCGTGTTCCAGAGCCTGCCGGTGGACGGCATCGTTGTGGTGGCAAGCCCGCAGGAGCTGGTAAGCATGATCGTGGCAAAGGCCGTGAACATGGCTGAGATGATGAAGGTGCCCATGCTGGGCATCGTGGAGAACATGAGCTACATCGTCTGCCCGGACTGCGGCAAGCACATCAATGTGTTTGGCAACAGTCATGTGGACGAGGTGGCCGCAAAGCACAACCTGCCCGTGCTGGCCAAGTGCCCCATCGACCCCAAACTGGCCGAGCTTTCCGACGCCGGCATGATCGAGACCTACGGCGGCGAATTTTTGGAAGGCGCAGCAGACGCCTGCGAAAAGCTGCTGAAATGATCTGACCCTCTGGCTGCTGCACAAACTGCTGTGCAGCAGCCTTTTCTATATGTTCTTGTTTTAGCAAGCTCGCCCTCTCAGTCACCTACGGTGACAGCTCTCCCAAAGGGAGAGCCCTTGGCAGTCCACGCTAACTTCATCTTTTTGCCAAGGCCTCTCCCCTTGGGAGAGGTGGATGCGACCAGCGGGAGCAGACGGAGAGGGCGAGGATGCTAACCTTGCGACACAGGGCTTTTTGCTTAGATATGCCTGCCGCGGTGCAAAAGACATTCTTTTCCGCACGGCTTTGGGGCGGCAGCGCACTTTAAAAAACAAGGTTCGCGGCCCATTCCTGCTTTTAATTTTCGTTTTGTGAAGCAGCTGTTACTTTTTATCTGTTTTTTTAAACAAATTCTGCTTTTTGCTATTGTAAAACCCACCGCAAAGCTTTATAATAGTAAAGTAAGCATTGCCCGCTTATGCGGGCGTGCCATACAAGCATGGAGAACCGGAAGCGCCCGGCATCTGCAAGGATATCCCCGCTGTGCGGCGGGCAAAGGCATTTCCGCTTTTTCAAATTTATAGAGTAATTGGGAAAAAGGAGTATTCTATTATGCTGACGAATGAATACCTGAAGCGTGTTTACGAGGGTCTGGAAAAGCGCAACGCCAACGAGCCCGAGTTTTTGCAGGCTGTGCGCGAGGTGCTGGAGAGCATCCAGCCCGTTGTGGAAAAGCACCCCGAGTACGAGAAGGCTGGTCTGATCGAGCGCCTGGTGGAGCCGGAGCGCATCATCACCTTCCGTGTGCCTTGGGTGGACGATGCCGGTAAGGTGCAGGTGAACCGCGGCTACCGCGTGCAGTTCAACAGCGCCATTGGCCCCTACAAGGGCGGCCTGCGCTTCCATCCCTCTGTCAATCAGGGCATCCTGAAGTTCCTGGGCTTCGAGCAGACCTTCAAGAACAGCCTGACCACCCTGCCCATGGGCGGCGGCAAGGGCGGCTCTGACTTTGACCCCCACGGCAAGAGCGACATGGAAGTGATGCGCTTCTGCCAGAGCTTTATGACCGAGCTGTACCGCCACATCGGCCAGTTCGTGGACTGCCCCGCCGGTGATATCGGTGTCGGCGGCCGCGAGGTCGGCTATATGTTCGGCCAGTACAAGCGCCTGACCAACAGCTTCCAGGGCGGTATGCTCACCGGCAAGGGCCTGACCTTCGGCGGTTCTCTGGCTCGTACCGAGGCTACCGGCTACGGCCTGTGCTACTTTACCGCTGAGGCTCTGAAGTGTATGCGCAACGACAGCTTCAAGGGCAAGACCGTGGTCATCTCCGGCTCCGGCAACGTGGCTATCTACGCCTGCGAGAAGGCTACCCAGCTGGGTGCCAAGGTCGTGACCATGTCCGACTCCAACGGCTATGTCTACGACCCCAACGGCATCGATCTGGCTTACGTCAAGGATCTGAAGGAAGTGCGCCGCGGCCGTATCAAGGAGTACGCCGAGACTCACGAGGGTGTAACCTATGTGGCTGATTGCAGCAAGGTGTGGACTGTCCCCTGCGACATCGCCCTGCCCTGCGCTACCCAGAACGAGATCAACAAGGAGTCTGCCGAGGCTCTGGTAAAGGGCGGCTGCACCGTGGTCTGCGAGGGCGCTAATATGCCCAGCACCCCGGAGGCCATCGAGGTCTACCTGTCCAATGGCATTCTGTACGGACCCGCAAAGGCTTCCAACGCAGGCGGCGTGGCTACCTCCGGTCTGGAGATGAGCCAGAACTCCGAGCGCCTGAGCTGGAGCTTTGAGGAAGTGGATGCCAAGCTGAAGGGCATCATGGAGGGCATCTTCCACGCTTCCTATGACGCTTCTGTGGCTGCCGGTTCTGAGGGCAACCTGATGGTCGGTGCAAACTGCGCCGGCTTCCTGAAGGTCGCTACCGCCATGATGGCACAGGGCATCACCTACTAAGTCATACTGCATCGTCCAAGAGTCGCGCCCGCAGGGGTGCGGCTCTTTTTTGGTATAACCCCGCCCCGCTCTGCCCACACTGGCAGTATCTTATGGCAGAAAGGGTGTTTTGTATGGACGAGCAGATGTTTTGTTTTCAGTGTGAGCAGGCGGCGGGCTGCACCGCCTGCACCGGCGCAGCGGGGGTGTGCGGCAAGTCGGCCGAGACAGCCGCCGCACAGGACCGGCTCACCGGGGCGCTCATCGCGTTTGCCGGGCAGCTCATCGCGGCGGGGCGCGGCCCGGCCCCGGAACAGGCCCGGCTGCTGATGCAGGGGCTGTTCACCACCATTACCAACGTGAACTTTGACCCCGCCGCCGTGGACGCGCTGACCCGCCGGGTGCACGACGCCAGCCCCGGCACCGGCCCGGACTACGACATGCAGGCCCTCTGGCGGGAACCGGATGCCGACCGGCGCAGCCTGAAATGCTTTGTGCTGTTCAGCCTGCGGGGCATGGCCGCCTACAACTACCACGCCCGGGTGCTGGGCCGCATCGACCCGGAGCTGGACCGGTTCTTCTGTACCGCCCTGCAGGCCGTGGGCGACCCCGGCCAGACCACCGACGCCCTGTGGCAGCTGGTGCAGGCCACAGGAGAAGCCAGCTACCGCTGCATGGAGCTGCTGGACGCGGCCAACACCGGCGCGTTTGGCGATCCGGAACCGGTGCAGGTGCCCCTGACCATTGAAAAGGGGCCGTTCATCGTGATTTCCGGCCACGACCTCTACGACGCACAGCAGCTGCTGGAACAGACTGCAGGCCGGGGCGTCAACGTCTACACCCACTCGGAGATGCTGCCCGCCCACGGCTACCCAGAGCTGAAGCGCCGCTACCCCCACCTCAAGGGCAACTTTGGCACCGCATGGCAGAACCAGCAGCGGGAGTTCGAGGACATCCCCGCGCCCATCCTGTTCACCACCAACTGCATCATGCCCCTGCGCGCCAGCTACGCCGACCGGGTGTTCACCACCTCGGTGGTGGCTTACCCCGGCGTGCCCCACATCGACGAAGGGCGCGACTTTTCCCCGGTGATCGAAAAGGCGCTGGAGCTGGGCGGCTACGCGCAGGACACCCTGCTGCCCGGCCTGAACGGCGGCTCCACGGTGACCACCGGTTTTGCCCGCACCGCCGTGCTGCAGCACGCGGACGAGATCGTGCAGGCGGTGCGGGACGGTAAGCTGCGGCACTTCTTTCTGGTGGGCGGCTGCGACGGTACCCGGCCCAGCCGCCGCTACTACACCGAGTTTGCCCGCCTTACCCCGCCCGACACCATCCTGCTGACCCTGGCCTGCGGCAAGTTCCGCCTGAACGACCTGCCCCTTGGCACCGTGCCGGGCACCGGCCTGCCCCGCATCCTGGACGTGGGCCAGTGCAATGACGCCTACAGCGCCATCCGCATCGCATTGGCGCTGGCCGACGCCTTTGGCTGCGGCGTCAACGACCTGCCCCTCTCGCTGGTGCTGTGCTGGTTTGAGCAGAAGGCCGTGTGCATCCTCATCGCGCTGCTGGCGCTGGGCATCCGGAACATCCGGCTGGGGCCTACCCTGCCCCCGTTCCTCTCGCCGGGGGTGGTGCGCACCCTGCAGGAACGGTACGGCCTCAAGCCCATTGCCACCCCGGAAGCCGACCTGCAGGCCATTCTGGGCGGGTGAGGTTTTGTTTGTATGCCGCGCACAGCTGCGGGGGCTCGCGGCGTTTCGCACAAGAAGCGGCGCAATGTGTGTAGCATATTTGGTGCAGCTGTCACTTGAAGATTTTTCAGGAATCTGTATAATATCAGGTATCGGAACAAAGGCGTTCCGCAGGGGCATCCTATGCCCTTGCGGGGCGCTTTTTTCTTTTTGCAGGGGATAAAAAGCTGCGGAGGGTGCCGCAGCCCCCGGTAAGCAAACAAGTAAAAAGGATGGGAAAGACTATGGAAAACTTTACAGAGCAGAAAACCACCCTTGGTCTGTACGACCCACAGTTCGAGCACGATGCCTGCGGCATCGGCGCTGTGGTGGACATCAAGGGACGTAAAAGCCACCAGACGGTGGACGATGCACTGTCCATCGTGGAGCGGCTGGAGCACCGCGCCGGTAAGGACGCCGAGGGTAAGACCGGCGACGGCGTGGGCATCCTGCTGCAGATCAGCCACAAGTTCTTCTCCAAGGTGGCCGAGGAGCTGAACATCCGGCTGGGCAACGAGCGGGAGTACGGCGTGGGTATGTTCTTCTTCCCCCAGAACGAGCACCTGCGGGCACAGGCTATGAAGCTGTTCGAGGTGGTCACCCGCAAGGAGGGGCTGGAGTTTCTGGCATGGCGCGAAGTACCCGTTGACCCCGATGCCGTGGGGCAGAAGGCGCGGGACTGTATGCCCGCCATCTGGCAGTGCTTCATCAAAAAGCCCGCCAAGGTAAGCAAGGGCATTGAGTTTGACCGCCGCCTGTACATCGTGCGCCGCGTGTTCGAGCAGGCCAGCAACGGCACCTATGTGCCCAGCCTGTCCAGCCGCACCATCGTGTACAAGGGTATGTTCCTTGTGCACGACCTGCGCCGCTTCTACGCTGATCTGCAGGACCCGGATTATGAATCCGCCATCGGTATGGTGCACAGCCGCTTTTCTACTAACACCAACCCCAGCTGGATGCGTGCACACCCCAACCGCTTTATCCTGCACAACGGCGAGATCAATACCATCAAGGGCAACACCGATGCCATGCTGGCGCGTGAGGAGAGCATCTCCAGCCCCATTTTACAGGACGATATGAACAAGATCCTGCCCATCATCAACACCTCCGGCTCGGACTCCGCCATGCTGGATAACGCACTGGAGTTCATGGTGATGAACGGCATGGATCTGCCGCTGGCTGTGATGATCACCATCCCCGAGCCGTGGGAGAACAACAAGAACATCAGCCAGAAAAAGCGGGATTTCTACCAGTACTACGCCACCATGCTGGAGCCGTGGGACGGTCCCGCCGCCATCCTGTTCTCGGACGGTGACGTGATGGGCGCGGTGCTGGACCGCAACGGTCTGCGCCCCAGCCGCTACTACATCACCAAGGACGGCCGCATGATCCTGTCCTCTGAGGTGGGCGTGCTGGAATGCGATCCGGAGAATATTCTGGTCAAGGAACGCCTGCGCCCCGGCAAGATGCTGCTGGTGGATACCGTCAAGGGCGAAGTGGTGGACGACGAGAAGCTGAAGGAGCTTTACGCCAGCCGCGAGCCCTACGGCGAGTGGATCGACCGCAATCTGGTGCAGCTGAGCGGGCTGAAGATCCCCAACGTGAAGGTGGAGAGCTACACCGGCGAACAGCTGACCCGGCTGCAGAAGGTGTTCGGCTACAAGTACGAGGACGTGAACACCATGATCCTTGCCATGGCGCGGGCGGGCGCAGAGCCTTCCGGTGCCATGGGTACCGACACTCCGCTGGCTGTGCTCAGCAGCCAGCATCCCCCGCTGTTCAACTACTTCAAGCAGCGGTTTGCACAGGTGACCAACCCCCCTATTGACGCCATCCGGGAAAAGGTGGTCACTTCCACCAGCGTTTACATCGGTGCCCACGGCAATCTGCTGGAGGATAAGCCCGAGAACTGCAAGGTGCTCAAGGTGCACAACCCCATCCTGACCAACACCGACCTGTTGAAGATCAAGTACATGAACGTGCCGGGCTTCAAGGTGGCTACGGTGTCCATCAACTACTACAAGAACACCAGTCTGGAAAAGGCCATCGACCGGGTATTTCTGGAGGTGGACCGCGCCTACAAGGAGGGTGCGAACATCATCATCCTGTCTGACCGGGATGTGGATGAATACCATGTGACCATCCCCAGCCTGCTGGCTGTTTCGGCAGTGTCCCAGTACCTCATCCGCACCAAAAAGAGCACCGCACTGGCACTGATTTTGGAGAGCGCCGAACCCCGGGAGGTGCACCACTTTGCCACCCTGCTGGGCTACGGTGCCTGCGCCATCAACCCCTATCTGGCACACGAGACCATCGGGCAGCTGATTGACGAAGGTCTGCTGGACAAGGACTATTACGCCGCCGTGCAGGACTACGACAACGCTATCCTCAGCGGCATCGTGAAGATCGCCTCCAAGATGGGCATTTCCACCATCCAGAGCTACCAGAGCAGCCAGATCTTTGAGGCTGTGGGTATCTCGAAGGAGGTCATCGACAAATACTTTACCGGCACGGTGAGCCGTGTGGGCGGTGTGAGCATGGCAGACATTCAGGCCGATGTGGAAGCGCAGCACAACGCTGCCTTTGACCCGCTGGGACTGGATATCAACATGGAGCTGTCCGACAGCGGTGCCCACAAGTTCCGCAGCGGCAAGGAAGAGCACCTGTTCAACCCCCAGACCATCCACCTGTTCCAGAAGGCCTGCCGCACCGGCGATTACGCCACCTTCAAGCAGTTCACCCAGACGGTGGACAACATGGGTGCCGAGGGCGTGCATCTGCGCAGCCTGCTGGACTTCAACTACGCCGCAGACGGCGGCATCCCGCTGGAGGAGGTAGAGCCGGTCTCCAGCATCGTCAAGCGGTTCAAGGGCGCTGCCATGAGCTACGGCGCACTGAGCAGTGAGGCGCACGAGACCATTGCCATCGCCCTGAACCGTCTGGGCGGCCGCAGCAATACCGGCGAGGGCGGCGAGCCCGAGGAGCGTTACCACAGCGAGAGCAATTCCAAGATCAAACAGGTAGCTTCTGCCCGCTTTGGCGTGACCAGCAAGTATCTGGTCAGCGCCGAGGAGATCCAGATCAAGCTGGCACAGGGCGCAAAGCCCGGCGAGGGCGGCAACCTGCCCGGTGCAAAGGTGTATCCGTGGATCGCCAAGACCCGCCACAGCACCACCGGCGTAGGACTCATCTCTCCCCCGCCCCACCACGATATCTATTCCATCGAGGATCTGGCAGAGCTGATCTACGATTTGAAAAACGCCAACCGCAGCGCTAACATCAACGTCAAGCTGGTCAGCGAGGCCGGTGTGGGCACCATTGCCGCCGGTGTTGCCAAGGGCGGCGCACAGGTCATTCTGGTGTCCGGCTATGACGGCGGCACCGGTGCTGCACCCCGCACCTCCATCAAGCACGCCGGTCTGCCTTGGGAGCTGGGCATCGCCGAGACCCACCAGACCCTGATCCTGAACGGCCTGCGCACCCGCGTGCGCATTGAGAGCGACTCCAAGCTGCTGTCCGGCCGGGATGTGGCCATCAGCTGTATGCTGGGCGCAGAGGAGTTCGGCTTTGGCACCACCCTGCTGATGGCAGAGGGCTGCGTGATGATGCGTGTGTGCAATCTGGACACCTGCCCCATGGGCATCTGCACCCAGAACCCCGAGCTGCGCAAGAACTTCAAGGGCAAGCCGGAGTACATCATCAACTACCTCACCTTTGTGGCTGAGGAGCTGCGGGAGTACATGGCAAAGCTGGGCGTGCGCACCGTGGACGAGCTGGTAGGCCGCACCGACCTGCTGCGGGTCAAGCCCGCCGCCCCGGGCAGCCGCGCCGCGGAGTTGGATCTGGATTGCATCCTGCACAACCCCGCCATTGCAAACAGCAACGTCCACTTCATCAAAGAGGACAGCTACGACTTCCATCTGGAAAACACGCTGGACATGAAGGTGTTGATGAAGAAGTTCAAGCTGGGCAGCAAGGCTCCCCAGAGCGTCAGCCTGAATGTTTCCAACGTGGACCGCGCCTTTGGTGCCATCTTTGGCAGCGAGATCACCCGCAAATACGGCAACGACCTGCCGGATGATGTGTACACCGTGCACTGCACCGGTGCAGGCGGCCAGAGCTTCGGTGCCTTTATCCCGAGCGGCCTGACGCTGGAGCTGGTGGGTGACTGCAACGACTACATGGGCAAGGGTCTTTCCGGCGGCAAGATCGTTGTGCGTCCGCCGCAGGGCATCGACTTCAAGCCCGAGGAGAACATCATCACCGGCAACGTGGCGCTGTACGGCGCTACCAGCGGCAAGGCGTTCATCTCCGGTGTGGCCGGTGAGCGCTTCTGCGTGCGCAACAGCGGCGCTACCGCCGTTGTGGAGGGCGTGGGCGACCACGGCTGTGAGTACATGACCGGCGGCACCGTGGTGGTGCTGGGACAGACCGGCAAGAACTTTGCAGCCGGTATGACCGGCGGCATTGCCTATGTGCTGGACGAGAACTGGGACTTCTACCAGCGGGTGAACAAGGAGACCGTCAGCCTTGAGCCGGTGGAGCACAAGTACGATGTTGCCACCCTGAAGGAGTTGATCCGCGCCCATGTGGAGGCCACCGGCTCTCCGCGCGGCAAAGAAATTCTGGACAATTTCAGTGCGTTCCTGCCCAAATTCAAAAAGGTGCTGCCTTACGATTACGACCGGATGCTGCGGGTCATCGCCTCGGTAGAGGAGCGTGGTCTGGACGGCGAGCAGGCACAGATCGAAGCATTCTATGCAGTGCAGAAGCATAAGTAAGGAGGGGCAGCAGCATGGGTAAGATAACAGGATTTATGGATTATGCGCGCAAGACCAGCACGGACGTTGCGCCGCTGGAGCGCCTTGAAAATTTTAACGAGTTCCACATCTGGCTCTCGCGGGAGCAGCAGCAGACGCAGGCCGCCCGCTGCATGGACTGCGGCGTGCCCTTCTGTCAGGCGGGCATGATGATCGGCGGCATGGCCTCCGGCTGTCCGCTGAACAACCTCATCCCGGAGTGGAACGATCTGGTGTACCACGGCAAGTGGGAGCTTGCGCTCCACCGCCTGATGGCCACCAACCGCTTCCCGGAGTTTACCAGCCGGGTGTGCCCTGCCCTGTGTGAGGCCGCCTGCACCTGCGGGGATGTGACCGGCAGCAGTGTCACCGTGCGCGAAAACGAGCACGCCATCATCGAGACGGCCTACGCCAAAAACTGGCTTACCGCTACCCCGCCGCCGACCCGCACCGGCAAGAGCGTTGCCGTGGTGGGCAGCGGCCCTGCGGGGCTTTCGGTGGCCGAGTATCTGAACAAGCGCGGCCACGCCGTTACGGTGTTTGAGCGCGCCGACCGTGTGGGCGGCCTGCTGATGTACGGCATCCCCAACATGAAGCTGGATAAGGCAGTCATCGAGCGCCGTGTCAAGCTGATGCAGGCCGAGGGTGTGGTGTTCCGCACCGGCATGGATGTGGGCGGTGCCGTGCCCGCCGAGCAGCTGCTGGCAGATTTTGATGCCGTGGTGCTGTGCTGCGGCGCAAAAAAGCCCCGCGATTTGAACGTGCCCGGCCGGGACGCCAAGGGCGTGCACTTTGCCGTGGACTACCTGACCAGCGTGACCAAGAGCCTGCTGGACTCCGGCTTTGCAGACGGCAGAGCTATCAACGCAGCCGGTAAAAACGTGCTGGTCATCGGCGGCGGCGACACCGGCAACGACTGTCAGGGCACTGCCCTGCGGCAGGGCTGCACCGACCTGATGGCACTGGAAATGATGCCGCAGCCTCCTGTCGAGCGCACCGCTGCAAACCCGTGGCCGGAGTGGCCCCGGGTGCTGAAGGTGGACTACGGCCAGACCGAGTGCATTGCAAAGTTCGGCAAGGATCCGCGCGTGTACCAGACCACCGTGAAGGAGTTTTTGAAGGACGATGCCGGCAACCTGACCGGTGCCGTCATCAGCTGCCTGAAACCGGAGCGCGACCCCGAGACCGGCCGCACCAGCATGGTGCCCACCGGCAAGGAATTTACCTACGAGTGCCAGCTGGCGTTTATTGCCGCAGGCTTTACCGGCTGCGAAAACTATACAGCCGATGCCTTTGGGGTGGAGCTGACCGCCCGGGGCAATGTAGCTGACCACAGCTTTAAGACCAACGTGGACAAGGTGTTCGTCTGCGGCGATATGCGCCGCGGCCAGAGCCTTGTGGTGTGGGGTCTGCGCGAGGGCCGCGATTGCGCCGCCGAGGTAGACCGCTGCCTGATGGGCTACACCAACCTTTAATTTGCCATTCTCTTTCCTATCCTAAACAAGCAGAAGCGGGAGCCCGTTATAAGGCTCCCGCTTCTGCTTTTGTTGTATGCTGTTTAATCTGTATCGTATTCCGGCTCGGTGCTGCCCTCCGGGGTCGTTTCCGGGGTAGTAGGCTCGGTAGCAGCAGGCTCTTCCGGGGTGGCGGTGATCTGCACACTGGGGTCTGCGGCGATATATATGGTGATCACCGTACCCACCGTGACCATAGCGCCCTCTTCCTCGCTGGCAGAGACCACACAGCCCGTGGCATAGGAGCCATCGTTCACCACCATAAAGCAGCTGGCCACAAGCCCCCGGCTGCTCAGGATCTCAATGGCCTTATCCTGCGATGCACCGATGATCTTTGGCATCTCCACCTTCTCCGGGCCCTGACTGACCACGATCTGGATCACCTCGCCGTTCTCCATCACCTCGCCAGCCTCCGGCTCCTGCCGGATAACCTGCCCGGAGGGCACAGTATCGCTGTACTCCAGCACCGCCCGGAACAGGTACATACTGGTGTACTCGCGGTTATTCTTGATCTGCTCGTAGTCGATGCCCACAAAGTTGGGCACAAGGTTCTGTGGCTTCATTTCCTCGCTGCTGGCTGCTTCCGAGCTCGGCACCGAGGTTGCAGACTGCTCCTCCTTGCGGCTCACGATGCCCCACAGGGTGAGCAAGATCAGAACGGAAAGCAGGATCAGGATGCCCGCCAGCAATCCCTTCAAACTGAGCAGGTGTTCCCTGCCCTGCGGGCTCTGCTCTGCCCGCACCGGATGCATCGGGGTCTCCGGCTTCATGGTGCGGGTCAGCTCGGCGGTATATTCCTTGGAAGAAAGCGCCTGATACAGCTGCGGCACGGTCTGGATGCGCTCCATGACCTTGAGCCGCAGCCCCAGCTGCAATACATCGGAGACATAGGCCGGTACGGCAGGCTCTACGGTGCGTGCCCGGGGGTTAGAGTCCGACACCACGCGCTGGGCAGCGGGCATGGGTGCCTGCCCGCACACCATGCGGTAAAAGACGGCAGCAAGGCTGTACTCATCGGTGTAGCGCCCCTCAAACTCGGCGGTGGTGTACTGCTCCGGCGCAGAGTAGCCTTCGTACAGCTGCTCGTGCAGGCCGCTGCCTGCGGTGCGCAGACCCACAGTGGCGTACCCAGCCAGACGGCAGCGGCCATCTGCCATTACCCGGATATTCTCCGGGCAGATGCCGCGGTGCACCAGCCCTGCTTTGTGCATGGTCGCCACGCCCTCAAACACCGGGCGCAGCATGGCGCAGGCCTCCTCTGCCCGCACCGGGGCAGGACGGTTTTCCAGCCACTGCTCCAGCGGGGTGCCGCCTAGGTTTTCCAGCACCGCATACACGGTGTTGTTGGCTTCCACCACGTCCAGCACGGCTTCCAGACCGCTGGCGGGGGTAATGCGCTGGATGGCGCGGTACAGGTCTGCAAAGTCCATACGGGTGGTCTTGAACAGCACTTCGCTGCCCTGCTTGGGGCGCAGGATGCAGTCCGCACCCCGCTCCGCAGAAAGGGTGATCGGCAGGTACTCCTTGATGGTCACCCGGAAAGCGCCCAGATTCTCCACGCCGCTGTACAGTACACCCTCGCCGTCCAGACTGCGCATCTCGCCCACAGTGTAGCGCCCGGCCAGCACCGTGCCCACCGGCAGACAGCCCGCCGGGTTGCAGCCCTCTAAGATCTTCCCGCAATGGGGGCAGACGGTCGCCGCAGGCGGCAGTTCCCCAATGCAGAACGGACACAGGCGTTTTTGCTCCATAGTGTTCTCTCCCCTTCCAAGCTTCTATGCTTTTTATTTTATCATAGTGTTCCCCGCCGTGCAAGCTGTCCGCATTTTGGTGCACACGCAAAAAAGACCGGGGCCCGCAGCCCAAAGGGCTGACAGGCTCCGGTCTTATAGATGCAAGGGGTTTTCTCTTATGCTGCGCTTAGTGGATGAACACAGGACCCAGCGGGTTTGTGATGGGGCTTACGTAACCGCCCAGCAGCTTGGGAATAGCAAGGCTGATGTCGGGGACGTAGGTCAGCAGCAGCAGTGCAACGAACATACACAGGTAGAACGGCAGGGTCGCCTTGACCACTTTCTCCATGGGGCGCTTTGCAACGGCAGAGCCGATGAACAGAACGGAGCCAACGGGAGGAGTCAGCAGACCGATGCCACAGTTCAGAACCACGATGATACCGAACTGGATGGGATCGATGCCGATGGAGGTGGCGATGGGCAGCAGGATGGGGGTAGCAATCAGGATGATGGGAGCCATATCCATGATCATGCCCAGCACCAGCAGGATCAGGTCGATGAGCAGTGCAATGATGTAGGGGTTATCGGTGAGGTCGGTGATGGCGGTTGCTGCCAGATCGGGCACGTGCAGCATGGTCAGGCAGTTGCCGAACACTGCAGAGGTAGCGATCAGGATCAGCACGATGGACAGGGTGTTGACGCACTCGTCCAGAGCGTGCCACACGCCCTTCCAGTCCAGACCCTTATAGACGAACACGGAAACGAGCAGAGAGTAGATAACGGCGATAGCAGCAGACTCGGTAGCGGTAAACACACCGCCGACAACGCCGAACACCACGATGATAACAGCGGCCAGTGCCCAGATAGAAGTGCCCAACTGCTTGACAAAAGCCTTGATGCTGAACGGATCGCCCTTGGGGTAGTTGCGCTTGACCGAGATGATGTAGGAGCCGATCATCAGCACGATAGCCAGCAGAGCGCCGGGCAGGTAGCCGGCCAGGAACAGGCTGCCCACGGAGATACCACCGGCGGTGGTAGCGTAGATGACCATGTTATGGCTGGGGGGAACCAGCAGACCCTCGCAGGAGGAGGTAATGGTAACAGCGGTGGAGAAGTCTGCACCGTAGCCCTGATCCACCATCATGGGGATCATGATAGAGCCGATGGAGGCGGTATCGGCGGAAGCGGAACCGGAAATGCCGCCGAAGAAGTAGGAAGCCACGATGTTGACCATGGCCATGCCGCCGCGCATCCAGCCCACGCAGGCGTCAGCCAGTGCGATCAGCTTTTCAGAGATGCCGCCGGAGCCCATGAGCACGCCCATGGTGATGAAGAACGGAACTGCCATCAGACTGAAGGAAGAGATACCCTTGACCATCAGGCGGCAGACGTCGGTCAGTGCCTGTCCCTGCACCAGCATGCACAGCACGCTGGACAGACCAACGGCGTATGCAATGGGGAAGCGCAGGAAGATCATAACAAAGAAGCTGACAAGAAGGACAATGATTGCCAGTGTCTGAACTGTCATATTACATTTCCTCCTTTACAAAAAAGCTCTTGATATGGTTATACAGAGACTCGATTTCAAAGATGATCATGGCAACACCGGCCAGCGGCACCGGGAAGTACATCCAGAAGCGGCTCAGCCAGGGCATGGAAACATAGAAGCCACGACCGCCCAGTGTGGTGGCGTAGTTCCAGCCGACCGCCATCATCACCACACCAAGGACCATCACAGCCACGTCGGACAGGATGTCCAGCGCCTTGACCACTTTCTTGGGCAGGTACATATCAAAGGCAGTCATGCGGATGTGTGCGCCGCGGCGGATGGCCAGTGCAGCGCTCAGCACAGCCATGTAGCTCATGCAGGTCAGAACGACCTCCTCAGACCAGGAGGGGTCCGGAATAAAGGGGACGTAACGGCCAATGACCGACATCGTGGTAATGAGGATATCTGCAATCAGCAGGATCTTGCAGATGAACAGAACCACCTTGTAGGTAATGTCGTACGCCGGTCTGATCTTATCCAGAGTGGTAAAGATTTTCGGCATAGAAATTCCTCCATATAAAAGCCCGGCGAAGCCTGCGGGCGTATTCCCGTGGGCCCCCGCCGGGCAATGTACTACTTAGATTGGATGGAAAGCCAGATTATGCCTTCATGTCCAGCAACTTCTGGTACAGCTCAGCCTGATCAGAGGTGTTGTCCTTGATGACCTTAGCGCAAGCTTCCTGCCAGGGAGTCTTGTCGTCCACATCCACAACGTTGCAGCCGGAGGAACGCAGCTCGTCCAGAACCTTGTTCTCAGCGGTCTCAGACAGATCAGCGTTGAACTTCTGGGTGTCGGCAGCAGCAGCCATAACAGCAGCCTGCTGGTTAGCGGTCAGCTTGCCCCATGCGTTGTCGGTGATGACAGCCTGCACAGCGCCCAGAGTGTGGCCGTCCAGGATCAGGTTGTTAGCAACCTCGGGGAAGGCGTTGGACTTGTAGTTTGCGATGGGCTGCTCAGCGCCATCCACAACGCCGGTCTGCAGTGCGCTGTACAGCTCGCCGAAAGCAACGACGGTGGGGTTAGCGCCCAGACCCTCGACCATGCCGTTCATAACGGGGTCGTTGGACACACGCAGCTTCATGCCCTTCAGGTCGCCGATCGCAGCAACGGGCTTGACGGTGAAGAAGTGACGGAAGCCCTCCTCGCCGTAGAACAGGCCGCGAACGGGCAGACCCAGCTCCTGGGGCTCGTTCAGGAACTCAGGAGCCAGATCGCTGTTGGCAAAGTTCCAGAAGTGAGCACGGTTGTTGAAGGTGAAGGGGATGGACAGGAGCTTAGACTTGTTGCAGCCGTAGCTGGTCAGAGCAAAAGCAGAGATACGGCTGATATCGATGGAGGTAGAGCCGCCCAGAATAGCGTCCAGAACGTCGTTCTCAGAGCCCAGAACACCGGAAGCCTGCACATCAACGACCACAGAACCGCCGCTCAGCTCCTCGACCTTCTCCTTGAAGTGAGAACCGGTCTGACCAACGATGGTATCCAGCGGGTTGACCTCGGCGTAGACCAGAGTCACCTTGGGATCGCTGGCAGCAGCAGCTGCATCACCGGCAGCAGCAGAAGAAGCTGCGGTAGAGGTGGAAGCAGCGGTAGAAGTGGAGCCGCTCTTGGAACCACCGCAGGCGGTCAGAGCAACAGCAGCAGTAGCTGCACCGGCAACAGCCATAAAGCTACGACGAGAGATCATTTTCATAGGAATCGTCCTCCTTAAATAATTGTGAACTTCTCCGGGCGCACAGGTGCCGGAGCTTTCGTTCATTGACTGTACACACTTTAGCAAATTTTCCGAAATGAAACAAGGGCTTTCAAAAAATGTCCTGTTTTTCGAAAGAATGTCAAGATTGTTTTTGCCATATTGCACAAGCGTTTTTCATTTCGTTTGTGCAACACTGCTGACCAGTTGGATACATTCCTGTATTCATAATGCAAAAATAACACCCCGACAAATGTCCGTCCGGGCACTTCTCGGGGCGTTTTCTTCAGCTTTTTTGTATCCGATCGATCAGTTCCTGCTGGGCAGAGAATTCATCGTACATGGGCTGCACCGCTGCGCGGAAGCGGGCTTTCTCGGCTTCGTCCAGCTCGGTAACGCAGATGCCCAGCTTGCGCATATTCTGCTCCGCGTCCGCTTCCCGCCGTGCCCAGAGCTCGCGTTCCTTCTGTGCGCTCTCCCGGGCGCAGGCGCGGATCACCTCCGGGAAGCTTTCGTCCAGCGCGGCAAGCTTTTCCATCACCGCCGGGCTGGCCAGCTGCACTTCCGGCACGCGGGTGTGCTCGTCCTTCAGGAAAAAGGGCGCTACCTCGTAGTGTCCCATCACCTCGTAGCTGGGCCAGTTGTTCTCTGCGCCGTCGATCTCGGCATTATGCAGGGCGGCATATACCTTGCTGTACACCACCTGCGCCGGCTTTGCCCCCAGTGCGGTGATCATGTCGCTCATCATGTCCGACTCCTGCACCCGGATGGTCAGCCCCTGCAAATCATCCAGCCCGGTCACCTTTTCCCGGGTGTAGAAGCTGCGCACACCGGCGTCGAACCACGAAAGTCCCACTAAGTCCATCCCGTCCAGCATGGCCAGAAACTCGTCGCCGATGCTGCCGTCCAGCACACGCCACATCTGCTCGGCATCACTGTACAGGTAAGGCAGCTGCAGTACGCTAAGCTCCGGCTCGTACTCTGCCAGCTGGCTCAGGGACACGCGGGAAAAATCCACCCCGCCGAACTGCATCTGCTGGATGACACTCTGCTCCGCGCCCAGCTCTGCCCCACTGTAAACCAGCACTTTCACCCGGCCATCCGTGTGCTGCGCCACAAGCTCGGCAAAGGCCTTTGCCGCCTTGCTGGTGGGGTAGTCCTCCGGCTGATTCTCCGCATAGCGCAGAATGAGCGGCTTTTCCTGCTGCGAAGAAGCAGACTGTGCCGTGCAGCCTGTGACTGCCAGTGCCGGTGCTGCCGTCAGCAGATACAGCAGCTGACGGCGGGTCACAGCCGCGCCTCCCGGGCCGCCTTTGCCGCTTCCTTCCGGTACTGGGTGGGGGTCATGCCGGTGCGCTTTTTAAAGGCACGGGCAAAGTAACTGGCATCCTCGTAGCCCACCATGGAGGCCACCTCCGCTGCGGAGCGGAAGGGGTCGGCCAGCAGCTCCTTGGCAGCATTGATGCGCAGCTCGGTCAGGCAGTCCAGAAAGTTCATCTTCTGGTACTTTTTGAACTGCGCCGAAAGATACGCCGGGCTGATGTGCAAGATCTCGCTCACGCTGTCCAGCGAGAGGTCGGACATATAGTTGTCTTCCATATACTTGCGCACATGATCCATCACCAGTGCGTTGCGGTCACTCTCCCCTTCCCCGGCGGGGTCGTTCTCCTGCTCCGGGGCGGTTTCCTGCTCCGGGGCTTCCGCAGCCAGCTCTGCCAGACGGCGTCCGGCTTCGATCTGCCGGATGGCGCGGCGGATGGCAGCTTCGGTCTCGTCCGGGTCCACCGGCTTCAGCAGATAGTCGCAGGCACCCAGATGCACCGCTTCGTGGGCGTACTGGAACAGGCTGTATGCCGTGATAAAGATCACCTTGCACTCCGGGCGCTGTTCCAGCACCGCGCGAGCGGCATCCAAGCCGTTCATTCCCGGCATCTCGATGTCCATCAAAATCAGGTCTGCACCCCAGAGCACAGCGGTATCGGCGGCTTTGCGTCCGTTTTCCGCCATTTCCACTGTTACCTCATGCTCGAACCGGCGCATGACGATATCCGCCAGCGCTTCCCGTTCCATCTTCTCATCATCCGCGATCAACAGACGAATCATTCCTCAAATTCCTCCTCATTCTCCACCAGCGGCAGATACAGGATCACCGCAGTTCCCCGCCCCGGCCGGGAGCGCACCACCACCCGGCAGCGGGCATCCAGCAGCCGCAAGCGGGCAGCCACATTATAAATACCGATATGTTCCCAGCGGGGTGCGGGCTGTTCCAGTGCCGTGCGCAGCTGCTGCAGCTGCTCCGGCTCAATGCCTACGCCGTTGTCCAGCACCCGGATGCACAGCAGACCTTTTTCCCGCAGGGGGATCATGCGGATGCGCACCACGCCGCCCTCTTCCTTGGGGCAGATGCCGTGCTTGAAGGCGTTTTCCACGATGGGCTGCAAGATAAAGGACGGCACCATAGTCTCGGTCAGGTCCAGCGAGTCCGAAAACGCCCACTGCATCTGCACCCGGTCGCCAAATCGCACATGGTAGATGGAGTAGTATTCGTCCACAATGCGCACCTCCCGGGAGAGGGGCACCTGTTCATCGTTGCTCATCAGGCTGTAACGCAGCAGATGGGAAAGCGCCATAATGAGTGCCTGTGTGCGGTAGGCGGACTCTGTGCCCGCCATCTGCTGGATGACGTTCAGGGTGTTGAACAGAAAATGCGGGTCGATCTGGCTGCGCAGCTGCTGTAACCGGCTGCGCTCCATGCGGTTCTGCAATTCCAGTGCTTCGGTCTTTTGGCGGTGCAGCTCCCGCTCGATCTCGTTTTTCTCCTGTAAGGTACTCACCTGCTGCGCCATGGAGTGCTTCATGCGGTTGAAAGACTCCGCCAGCTGCCCGATCTCCGGCTGCTTAGGCAGCGGGATGTCCGGGGTGTCGAACTGGCTGCGGCTGATGGCACGGGAAGCTACGATCATCTGGGAGACTGGGGTCAGCAGCCGCATGACCATCAGACCGGAAGCGCAGCCCAGTGCCACGCACAGCGCCACCACCACGATCTGCATCAGGGCGATCCGCTCGCCCAGCTCCGAGATCTCGGTATAAGTAGTCTGGGCGTCCAGAATCGAGGCTTTCAGCAGCTGCATGGTGTACTGGCTCAGATACCCGCCGCAGACCGAGACCTTGTTATAGTATAGCTGGGACGCCTTTGCATCCTGCCCACTGGAAAGGTAGCCCTCCAGTTCCTCCAGCAGGGCGCTGTAGCTGCCGTAGGTGGTCTCCACTGCGCCGTAAAGCACCCACTGCTCATCGCTGACGTTCTGCAAGCCGTCCATATTGAATCGGATGCGCCACAGCCATGCGTTGCTGGTGGAGCAGGCTGCCCGGAGCTTTTCCAGCATTTCCTCGGTCTCGCCGTTCTCCCAGCGGTACGCTTCCAGAATGCTGATGGAACTTTCCACACCGCCCTGAAACCGGCTGATGGCGTTAAAGTTGCCCATCTGGTCGTCCTGCACCTGCTGCACCGCCCGTGCCTGATAGCCGTTCAGGGCAAGCTGCAACGCAAAGGCCGCAAAAAAAGCCGCCAGACACAGCACCATGCGCTGCTTGAGCGTAACGCTGCGCTTCCAATTGCGCTTTTCCATGCAAAGCTTCCCCCTTTTTCCCCTAGATAGTACCTTATTTTACCACGCTTTGCGGGCGGTTTGCAAGCCGGATGCACCGCCACCGGTGCATCTTTTGCTTGCTTCTTGCCGATAAATGTGGTACTATGCCCAAAAAGGAGGGTAACTTTATGACCCAGATTGTTTGCGTTTCCGTTCAGATGGACGAAAAAAGCTTTCACGATTTTGCATCTTTCGATCTGCTGCGCCACAACAAGGGCTGGCAGCGCCCGGCGGTGTTCACTGCCATTCTGCTGGTGTGCGCCGGGATCTGCCTGAGCCAGATCGGCAAGCGGGAGGGTGCCGGGCTGCTGACCGCTGTGCTGACCATCGTAGCCATCGGTCTGCCCGCCGTATACTTCGGTACCTTCTTTGCTAACCTCTCCAAGCAGATCAAAAAGCTGGGTCTGCCCCGCCCCTTCTACCGGCTGGAACTGGACGCCGCCGGGCTTTCGGTCTGGATGGCCGGTGAGCAGAACAAGACCGAGCCCACCAACCGCTACACTTGGAACACCGTGTACTGCGCCTACCGCACCAAAGAGGCGGTGTACATCTACGTCCAGAAGAATCAGGCCTATCTGCTGAACGAGAGCATGGATGCCGCATGGAGCCTGCTGGGCAGTGCCCTGCCCGCCGCCAGCCTGCACGACTGCCGGAAGTAAGGAAGATTTTTTATAATTTGCAGAACAGCCAAGCCGACAGGCTTGGCTGTTCTGCTTTTTTCACGCAGGGACAAAACAAAAACCCACGCTGCGGCAAAGCAAAAGCGCAGCGTGGGTACGGAAATAGCGTTATAAAGTTTTAACGAGCCAGAGTGTACTTGTGCAGGGTCTTGCGCACTGCGCCGTTACCGGCGTACAGCTCCTTGACCATGCCCTCGATCTTTTCGCCCAGACCAACGGCATACAGATCCACACCGAACACATCGGCACGGCTGTACAGAGCCTTCAGGCAGCTGAAGTCCTGCTCGCCTTCCTTGACCTGCAAGGGGCTGACGATGGCCTGCAGCTCAGCCAGCAGCGGATCGGGAGAGATCTCGAAGGGCTGGCCGTTGTCGTCGATGCCCTTCAGGTAGCGGGCATAGCCTGCCAGCACCAGCGGGATCAGCACGAGGTTGGACTTGTCCAGACCGCGCTCCTCGTAAGCCTTGATGGTCTCGCCGAAGCGGATCGCCAGCTTCTGGGAGGTATCGGTAGCGATACGCTGGGGAGCATCAGGCATGAAGGGGTTGGGCAGACGGCGGTTGATGACAGCGCCGATGAACTCGTAGGGGTTCAGCACGCCGGGATCAACGACCACGGGCATCGCCTCGATATAGCCGACCTTCTGGATGAAGGAGCGCAGATCCTCGTCTGCCATCTCGGCAGAGATGAGGGTGTAGCCCAGCATACAGCCATAGATAGACATGGCAGTGTGCAGGGGGTTCAGGCAGGTGCAGACCTTCATCTTCTCGATCTTGTCCACGGTCTCGCGGTCGCAGTACAGCACACCGCCCAGCTCCAGCGGAGGACGGCCATTGGTGTAGTGATCCTCGATGCACAGGTACTGGGTCTCCTCGGCGTTGACGAAGGGAGCGGTGAAGGTGTGCTTCTCGGTAACGATGGTGTAGTTATCCTCAAAGCCGTCCTTTGCCAGCATCTCCTGCACCTTTGCGTCCGGGCGCGGGGTGATCTTGTCGATCATGCTCCACGGGAAGGTGACCTTGGTCTCGTCCTGCACATAGGCCAGGAACTCTGCGGGCACCAGACCCTGCTCCACCCACTTTGCAGCGTAGGCGTGGACAGCGGTCTTGACCTTATCGCCGTTGTGAGAGCAGTTATCCATGCTCTGCACGGTCAGGGGCAGCTTGCCGGCCTTGAAGCGCTCGTACAGCAGAGCGGTGACCTTGCCCATCGCCAGAACGGGGGTCAGGCCGCGCTCCAAGTCAGCGGGAGCAACGCCGTAGCCCTTCTCGGTGATGGTAAAGGAGATCATCTGCAGGCTGGGGTTCTGGAAGATCTCCACCAGACGTGCCCAATCAGCGCCGAAGGAATAGTCAGCCTTCAGGCTCTCGGTAACGGAAGCGATGACCTTCTTCTCGATCTCGCCGGTGGACTTCAGGCAGACCAGCAGGCTCAGGTTATCGTAGGGCTGGTAAGCCTTGTCGATGATCTCGTAGTCAAAGCTCTCGGCCACGATGACGCCGCGGTCGTACTTGCCGCTGTTCAGTGCATCGTTCAGCACGGCAGCGGGGAAAGCGCGGAAGATGTTGCCGGCACCGAAGTGCACCCAAGTGGGCTCGGCGTGAGTCTTGGCCTTTACAGCCTCAATGTCGAATTTGGGCAGCTCGTAGCCCTTTTCTGCCCACTCGGCGGACAGATTGCCGTTTTTGATATCAGACAGCTTCATAATAATCAGCCCTTCTTTTCTTCATCCAGACGGTCCAGCAGATCCCAGATACCCAGCATATACTGGATGCCCAGAGCACGGTCATACTTGCCATAGCCGGGGCGGCAGACGCCGGGGCCTTCCTCCCACAGCTGACGGCCATGGTCGGGACGGATGTAGCCCTCAAAGCCGCAGTCATGGTAAGCGCGCATCACCTCAATGATGCCGGTCTCGCCGCAGCAGTCGCGGTGCGCAGCCTCGGAGAAGTCGCCGTTGGGGAAGTGGTGGATGTTGCGGACGTGACCGAAAGCAATACGGTCGCAGTGCTTGCGGATGATCTCGGCACAGTTATTGTTGGGGTTTGCGTTCAGGCTGCCGGTGCACAGGGTCAGGCAGTTGTACGGATCGTCCACCATCTTCAGGAAGCGGTCGATGCTGGGCTCGTCCACCAGCAGGCGGGGCAGGCCGAAGATATCCCAAGGAGGATCGTCCATGTGGATGGCCATCTTGATGTCGCACTCGCGGCAGGTGGGCATCAGGGCTTCGAGGAAGTACTTCAGGTTCTCCCACAGCTTCTCCTTGGTGACAGGGGCGTAGGCCTTGAACAGCTCGTCCAGCTTTGCCATGCGCTCCGGCTCCCAGCCGGGGAAGGTCATGTTATACTTCTCGGTGAAGGACATGATATACTCAGCCATAGCCTTGTAATCGCCCTTGATCTTGTCCTTCTCGTAGAACAGTGCGGTAGAACCGTCGCCTACCGGGTGGAACAGGTCGGTGCGGGTCCAGTCGAAGATGGGCATGAAGTTGTAGCAGATGACCTTGACACCAAACTTGGACAGGTTGCGGATGCACTGCTTGTAGTTCTCGATATACTGGTCGCGGGTGGGCAGACCGATCTTGATATCGTCGTGCACGTTGACGGACTCGACAACATCCATATCAAAGCCGTAGGCGTGGATCTGGTCTGCAACCTTCTGGATCTCGTCGATTTCCCAGATCTCGCCGGGCATCTTGTTGTGCAGTGCCCAGACGATGCTGGTCACGCCGGGGATCTGCTTGATGTCGCTCAGGGTGACGGGGTCGTTGCCCTCGCCATACCAGCGCCAACCCATTTTCATAGGCATAGAGAAGTTCCTCCTGTCGTTATTTATCATGTGGCACGCGCAGAACGCCTGCACGCTCTTCTTGCTTATATTCTAATATATCAGTTGTAAAATAGCAATACGCGCAATGCCAATTTTTTGTGTTTATTCTTGTATACTTTACACAAAAACGGCAAAATGCCAGTTTTTTAACAAGGTTTTTGGGCAGTGTGCTGCTTTTCTTCCATAGATTCCCTGCTCTGCCGCTGGGCTGCCCAAGCAATAGCTTGTAACCGCCAAGCATATAGTGCTCTGACCCGCCCGGCGCAAAAAGCAGCCGGTTGACAATTCCTATAAAAACCTTTATATTCAAAACATTCAGCGCCCGCGAAACCTGCCGGGCGCATTCATCCGCTTCTATCCAAACTTCTATATATAAAGGAGGATCCGCTATGGTTTCACCTGACAAGTACATCGCCGGGCGTTTCGCTGCCGATTGGATCGCGGCATATCCCGTGGTCTCCGACCTCTGCGCCCTGAAGGAGACTGCATGGGTAAACCCGGACAAGCTGCCCTTTGCACAGGCTGCGGCTGCCTGCCCGCTGACCTTTGCCGACATCGAAGACGCCGCCGCGCGGCTGGAGCGTTTTGCCCCCTACCTTGCCGCCGTCTTTCCAGAAACTGCTGCGACCGGCGGCATCATTGAATCCCCTGTCCGACCCATCCCCCGGATGCAAAAGGTGCTGGAAGAGCGCAGCGGCACCCCCATCGCCGGACAGATATGGGTCAAGCTGGACAGCCACCTACCTATTTCCGGTTCCATCAAAGCCCGTGGCGGCATTTACGAGGTGCTGAAAACCGCCGAGGACATTGCCCTGCACAGCGGAATGCTGCACCTGACCGACAACTACGCCGTTCTGGCAGAGGAGCACTTCCGCAAGCTGTTCTCGCAATACTCCATTGCGGTGGGTTCCACCGGAAATCTGGGGCTTTCCATCGGCATCATGAGCGCAAAGCTGGGGTTTCAGGTCACCGTGCATATGTCCGCTGACGCGCGGCAGTGGAAAAAAGACCTGCTCCGCAGCCGGGGCGTCAAGGTGGTGGAATACGCCTCCGATTACAGCATCGCCGTGACCGAGGGGCGCAAGCTGGCGGCGAGTGACCCCTACTGCCACTTTGTGGATGACGAAAACTCCAAGACACTCTTTCTTGGCTATGCCGTAGCCGCCCTGCGGCTGAAAAAGCAGCTGGACGCGCAGGGCGTCACCGTGGATGCAGAGCATCCCCTCTTCGCCTATCTGCCCTGCGGCGTGGGCGGCGGCCCCGGCGGCGTGGCCTTTGGCCTGAAGATGCTGTTCGGCGATGCCGCACACTGCTTCTTTGCCGAGCCCACCCACTCCCCCTGCATGATGCTGGGCATGGCTACCGGCGAAAACAGCAGCGTCTGTGTGCAGGACTTTGGCATCGACAACCGCACCGCCGCCGATGGTCTTGCCGTGGGGCGTGCTTCCGGCTTTGTGGGCGGGCTGATGCGCCCCTTTATGAGCGGCTGCTACACCCTGCAGGACGAGCGGATGTATACCCTTCTGGCACAGCTGGCAGATGCCGAAGATCTTTACCTTGAGCCCAGCGCTCTGGCGGGAATGTATGGCCCAGTGCTCACCCAGCCCGGGCAGCTGCTTGGCGCTTACACCGAAGCTGCCCTGCCCGCCGGTACGCTGGCAAACGCCACCCATCTGGTCTGGGCCACCGGCGGGAATATGGTTCCCCGGGAAGAAATGCAGCGCTACTACGCAAAAGGCAAGGCGCTGGCACAGCAATAACAAACAAAAGCCGCCTTTCGTGCCAAACAGCACAAAAAGCGGCTTTTTATCGTTTTATTTCAGGAGCAAAGAGCCTTGCGGAAGCTTATTCCGGCAGGTCCTCTTCGTTCTCGAGAGAGTGCCAGACGTTCTGGACGTCATCGTTATCCTCCAGAGAATCCAGCAGCTTGCCCATCAGCTTCAGCTGATCAGGGTCGGTCAGGCGGGTGGTGGTCATGGGCACCATGGCCAGATCGTCGGACAGGATCTCGTAACCCTTCTCTTCCAGAGCCTTGACCACAGCGGAGTAGTTCTCGGGGTCGGTGGTGACCTCGGCTGCGTCCTCGCTGGCATCAAAGTCCTCGGCACCGGCATCCAGAGCGTCCATCATGGCCTCATCGGCGTCCTTATCCTCCAGAGAGATGTCAATGACACCCTTCTGGTTGAACAGGAAGGCCACGCAGCCCATAGCGCCCAGATTGCCGCCGTTCTTATCGAAGTAGTGGCGCAGGTCGGCAGCGGTACGGTTGCGGTTGTCGGTCAGGGTCTCCACCATGACTGCCACGCCGCCGGGGCCGTAGCCCTCGTAGGTGATGGCCTCGAACTCGGTCTTGTCGCCGCCCTCGGCCTTCTTGATGATACGCTGGATGTTATCGTTGGGCACGCTCATGCGCTTTGCCTTGGCGATCAGGTCTGCCAGCTTGCTGTTGGAAGCCGGGTTGGGGCCGCCGTCACGGACGGCAACGCTGATCTCGCGGCCGATCTTGGTAAAGACCTTGGCGCGGGCGCCGTCAGTCTTTTCCTTCTTGCGCTTAATGTTGTTCCATTTGCTATGTCCAGACATGGGAAAGAGCCTCCTAAATTTATCGGTATCTCCGCCTGCGGGCAGACGGGCTGTGGTCGCCCGCTTGTGGCAGCACACAAAATCTAACTCTGTTATTTTATCACAATCCACCGGCGCGTTCAAGCCTGAAAAGCCTGATTTTCGCCCGGATGCGTGTAAATCTGCGGTTTACAGCAGCCGCAGTGCCTTGGGGTAGTGGTTTTTCACCCGCCCGCCGGACACCTTGCCGCCGCCCAGCGGCCAGCCGTCCACGGTCACGCAGCACCAGCCGTCCGCTGCCGTGCGGGCTTCCACCTCGCGGCCGGAGAGATACTCGGTGCAGCGGCAGTCGGCAAGGGTCAGCTGCTCGCAGTTCGTGCACAGGCTGCCAAAGGCCGTGAACAGATGATGCTCCGGCACAAAGCGTCCCTTCTGCACACTGCCTACGAACACCCCCGCCCGCAGCACATGGAGCCCCGTCTGCGGAAAGGCCACCGGCAGCAGCACACCGCCGCCATGCACCACAGCCGGGCGCTGCGCCAGTGCAGGGAAATACTGCCGGGCAAACTCCTGCCATGCGGCAAGGCTCTGCGCCGGGGTGGCTTCCCCTGCCCCGGTGTCCCGGGTGCGGCGGCTTGTGCCCTGCACAGCGTCCCGGCAGGCGCGGCTGTCCGCACGGCGGGTGCTGCGGGCATCTGCCGCCTTGGCAGGCTTTGCCTTACCCTTGCCCTTTTTGCCCGCCTGTGCAGCAGCGGCAAGCCAGAGCTGTTCTTCCGGGGTGTATTCCCCCTCCGGCGGCAGGGTGCGGGGCGTGCCCGCCTTGACCAGCCGGGCCATAAAATGCCCCTCGCCGCCCTGACAGGGCCAGATGCGGCGCACCTTACTTACGTCCAGCGACAGGCCGCCGGTGCGGTTCTCTTCGCCTGCGCTGCCAAAGGTGTAGTCCACGTTGCCCAGCACATCTGCCAGCGCAAACTCCGGGTGGCGCTGCAAAAAGGCCGCCACCTGTCCTTCGTCCTCCTCCGGCGCAAAGGTGCAGGTGGAGTACACCAGCTGCCCGCCGGGAGCCAGTGCCGCTGCGGCACAGTCCAGAATCTGCGCGCCCAGCTCTGCGCACTGCTTTACCAGTGCTTCGCAGTGCTGCTGCAGCGCTACTGGTTCCTTGCGGAACATTCCCTCACCGGAGCAGGGCGCATCCACCAGCACCCGGTCGAAAAACTCCGGCAGTGCATCGGCAATGCGGGCGGGGGTCTCGTTGAGCACCACGGCGTTGGAAACGCCCATGCGCTCAAGGTTGCTTTTTAAAATTTCGGCGCGCGCAGCCACATACTCGTTGCTCACCAGCACACCGCGCCCCTGCAGTGCCGCCGCCAGCTGGCTGCTTTTGCCGCCGGGCGCGGCGCACAGGTCCAGCACCCGCATCCCCGGCTGCACTCCCAGCAGCGGCGCAGCCGAAGAAGCCGAAGGCTCCTGCGAGTAGAACACCCCCGCATGGTGGTACGGATGCCGCCCGGGCTTAAAATCCGGCTGATGCACCACAAAAGCCGCCTTGCAGAAGGGCGAAGGCTCCAGCGGGAAATCTGCCCGCTGCGCAAACTGCTCCGGCGTGGTGCGCAGCGCCGACACGGTGACCCCGCGCTCTGCCGTCTGCTGCGGAGCGGCATACAGCTGCTCGTACCGCTGCCCCAGCAGGGCACGCTCCCGCTGCTCAAAATATTCCGTAGGCATATTCTTTTCCTCCCATGGGATGTATAAAGCCGCCGGCTGCGGCCACACTATGGACTGTGAGGGCGGCCCCGCCCCCACAGCAACGACCGAAAGGAGCATTCACACCATGGAAAACCGCAGTGAGAACCGCAGCACCAATTGCAAGAACCAGACCTCTAACCGTACCAGCAGCAAGACCACCAACAGTGCCACCAACGAGCACAAGCACCCCAACCAGTACACCAAGGGTGCCGATGACGAAAGCGCCAAGAACTCCACCAACAGCCGTTCCACCAACGCGAAGAACAGCCGCTGATGGCGTAAGCGGCATCTGACGGACCGCAGATGCCAACAAGCAAAGCCCGCTGCCTTCCACCACTGGTTTCCAGTGCGGAAAGCAGCGGGCTTTCGCATTCTTATTTCTGGTCAGGATCAAACTGCTGCCACAGCACCTCAAACAGCTGGTGCACGCGCTCCAGCTGTCCGTTCAGGTACAGCCAGCCCAGCAGGCATTCGAAGCCGGTAGAGGCACGGTATTCCTCCGGGGAGGCGTGCTTGGCGACGCTGGCCTTGCTGGCGTTGCGGCCGCGCTTGAACACGGCCAGCTCGTCCTCGGTGAACAGCGGCTCCAGCAGCTGCTCTTCCCGGAACTGCGCCTTGGCAGAGACATACTTGACCTTTTCGGCGTTCAGCTTTCCGGCTGAAAGGCGGTGGTGCTCCACCAGACGCTGGCGCACCAGCAGTTCCAGCACGCTGTCCCCTACAAAGGCCAGCGCCAGCGGGCTGAGCTCCCGCAGGTCGATCTTTTCTGATTCGTTCATGATGCTTTATCCTTAGAAGATATAGTCGAACTGATACTCGCCGATGAGAATGGTATCGTTCTCTTCCACGCCCTTCTGCACCAGCGCGTCCAGAATGCCGCTCTCGCCCAGCTGGCGCTGGAAGAACTGCAGGCTCTCGTAGTCGTCCACGTTGCTGCCAGCCAGAATATACTCCAGCCACGGGGCATCCACGCTCCACACATGGGCTTCCATGCGCTGGATGGTGAAGTCGCGGCCGTTCTTCTTGGGCTCCGGCTTTTTGTACTCGGGGGTGAACACCGGCACCTGCGGGATATCCTTGAGACGGTTGTACACGAGGCCCGGCAGCTGCTTGACGCCCTGCATGGTGGCGGCAGAGATGGCCACGAAGGTCAGCCCCTTGCCCTCCACATACTGACGGAAGGTCTCGATCTGCTCCTCGGTGGCAAGGTCGCACTTGTTGCCAACCACGATCTGCGGACGCTCAGCCAGCACGGGGCTGAACTTTGCCAGCTCCTCGTTGATCTTCTCAAAGTCCTCGATGGGGTCGCGGCACTCGCTGCCGGAAACATCCACAACGTGCAGCAGCAGGCGGCAGCGCTCCACATGGCGCAGGAAATCGTGTCCCAGACCGACGCCCTCGCTGGCACCCTCGATCAGGCCGGGAATGTCGGCGCAGACAAAGCTTGCGCCCTCACCCACCGACACAACGCCCAGCGTGGGCACAAGGGTGGTAAAGTGGTAGTTTGCGATTTTGGGCTTTGCCGCGCTGATGGTGGAGATGAGGGTGGACTTGCCCACGTTGGGGAAGCCGATCAGACCCACGTCCGCGATCAGCTTCAGTTCCAAGGTCACCTGCAGATCCTCGCCGGGCATACCGGGCTTTGCAAACTTGGGGATCTGGCGGGTGGGGGTGGCAAAGTGTGCGTTGCCGTAGCCGCCGCGGCCACCCTTAGCAATGGTGACCGGGGTGTGGTCGGACAGGTCTGCGATGACAAGGCCGCTCTCTGCGTCCTTGATCACGGTGCCCAACGGCACCTTGATGACCAGATTCTCGGCATTTTTGCCGTGGCACAGGCTTGCGCCGCCCTTGCCACCCTCCGGGGCCACATACTTGCGCTTATAGCGGAAATCCATCAGGGTGGACAGATGGTCATCCGCCACAAAGATGATATCGCCGCCCCGGCCGCCGTCACCGCCGTCCGGACCGCCTGCGGCCACGAATTTTTCGCGGTGGAAACTCACCGCGCCATCGCCGCCCTTGCCCGCATGGAGCCATATCGTGGCGATGTCGATAAAGTTAGTCTGTGCTGCCATACAGCCCCTCCTTAGCTTTATAGGCTATTGCGTTTCAGCGCCCTCATCCGAGACAGCGCCACCCGAACACATAGCCTTATTTCATCAAAAAGAGCCGGGCCACAAGGGTCCGGCTCTACGATTGCAGTTATTCAGAAAGAAGTTACTGCTTAACGCTGCACTTCTTGCCGCTCTTGCCCACGCGCTCGAAACGGACGGTGCCGTCCACCAGAGCAAACAGGGTATCATCGCTGCCCTTGCCAACGTTCTCACCCGGCATGATGTGGGTGCCACGCTGACGAACCAGGATGTTGCCGGCCAGAACGAACTGACCGTCTGCACGCTTGGTGCCCAGACGCTGTGCTGCGGAATCGCGGCCGTTCTTGGTGCTGCCTACGCCCTTTTTATGTGCCATTGTAATTTACCTCCTTAGCCGTTGATCGCAGTGATCTCAACCTTGGTGTAGGGCTGACGATGGCCCATACGGCGAGCACTGTGCTTCTTTGCGCGATAGGTGATGATGTTCAGCTTCTTGCCCTTGCCATTCTTGATGACCTTGGCAGAAACGGTAGCACCCTCAACAACAGGAGCGCCAACCTTCACAGAACCCTCCTCGCCAATAGCGAGAACCTGATCAAACTTCACTTCGGAGTCGGCCTCAACGTCCAGCTTTTCGATGTAGACGATGTCGCCCTGCTCCACGCGGTACTGCTTACCGCCGGTAACAATGATTGCGTACATTTTGTTCATTCCTTTTCGTTGTACTCGCTGGTCGTAAAGGCAGACCCTTACTGCGGGCCATTTCAGGCGCCCACACCATGCGGCTAGAATATTATAGCAAAAACCAAACCGGATTGCAAGAGGAAATTTCCCCTTTTGCGCAGATTTTTACGCTTTTTTCTGCCCGGCCTGTTCTATGGCGGCTTTTACCTGCGCATTATAGGCCTCGGTCTTTTCCAAAAACAGCTTGCGCGGGCTGGAAGCCAGCAGCTGGGTGTCCTTACCTGCAAAGGAGATGGGGCCGTCCAGCTTCTTTTGAGCCGCCTTGTTCTCGGCGTTCAGCGCCAGCGGCACCAGCAGAGACTTGCCCTTGAACTTGCGGGTAAAATACACCTCTGCCGCAATGCCCGCCACCACGGCGATGCCTGCCACCAGCTGGGATGCCCGCAGCCCGATGGAGGGCACCAGCATCAGGCTGTCGGTGCGCAGACCCTCGATCCAGAAACGGCCTGCGCCGTACCAGATCAGATACCGCAGGGTGATATCACCGTTGAACTTGCGCTTTTTGATGTAGCGGAACAGCAGGAAGAAGCCCACAAAGCACCAGATGCTCTCATACAAAAAAGTGGGGTGCACCGGCAGGTTGGGGTCGATGACCACACCCTTGGGTACCGTGACCGTGCTGCTCATCAGGTAAGCACGGGTCGTCTCGCTGTACATTCCCCAAGGCAGGGTGGTGTTGCAGCCAAAGGCTTCCTGATTGAAAAAGTTGCCCCAGCGGCCGCAGCCCTGCCCGAGGAGAAAGCCCATAGCGGTCAGGTCAAACATGGGCAGCACCGGCACGCCCCGCCACTTGCAGGCCAGACCACCGAACAAAAAGCCGCCAATGATGCCGCCGTAGATGGCAAGGCCGCCATCGCGGATGGCGATCATCTCCCAGATGCTTTCATATTTAAAAGGTGCCATAGCCACATAGTAGGCGCGGGCGCTGATGATGCCCAGCACTACGCCAATAAGGATGACATCCACCATACTGTCGGGGTCTACGCCAAACTCGATGCTGTGCCGGAAGGCAAAGACCAGTGCCAGACACAGACCCACCGCAATGCACACGCCGTACCAGTAGATGCTGACCCCGCCGATGGTAAAGGCCACACGGTTCAGCTGAAAGCTCAGCCCCAGACCCGGGAACTGTACCAGATTTGTAAGATGGTTCATCCTTCTTCCTCCTCGTCCTCTTCTGCCGCCTGCGCCGTGCCGTCCGGCTGGATGTACATGGTAGCCATGCGGTCGGTGCACAGGATGTGCTGCAAGGCAGCGTCCGCATCCTCTGCGGTCAGCCCAGCCAGCATGGAGATCTGCTGCGCCACCGTCTGGCCGCTGAGGGCAAAGTCTGCCATCTGGCTGGCCGAGTCCTCCACGTTTTCCAGATTTTCGATCAGCTGACCGTATTTTTCGTTCTTGCACAGGGTAAACACTTCCCTGTCCACCCCTGCGGCGCGCACCCGGGCGATCTCGTCCAGCAGCAGCTGGCGCACGGTGTCCGGCACATCGCTCTCGCCGGTGAACAGGATGCAGCAGCAGCCGTCCACCCGCAGCACCTCGCCGCCAAAGCCGGGGTTCACAAGACCTTCGTCATACAGGCGGCGGTACAGCGGCGACATTCCGCCCACGATGCAGCTGAGCACAAGATCGTACAGCGCCTCGGTGCGCAGATCATCCGCAGGCAGCGGCTCTTCCTTAAAGCCCACGCCGAAGCAGGGCTTGGAGACCGGCATGGTCAGCGTTTTTTCCGTGGCGGCAAGGGTCATGGGCTCCGAAGCCCACAGCCGCTGCACCTTCTGTGCCGGGCGGGACTCCATCAGGCCGTGCCGCTTGCAGGCAGCCAAGATCTGCTCCATGGTGGTGTTGCCGGCCGCAGCCAGCACCATATTGCCCGGGGCATAAAAGGCCTTGCAGCTATTGTACAGCATGGCGGGCGTGATCTCGGCAATGCTTTCCACTGTGCCCGCGATGTCGCTGCGGATGGGGTGGCTGTGGTACAGGCACTCGAACAGGCCGGTGATGAGCCGCCAGTCCGGGCTGTCATCGTACATTTTGATCTCCTGCCCGATGATGCCCTGCTCCTTGGCGATGGTCTGCTCGGTAAAGTAGGGGTGGCCTACCATGCCCAGCAGCACATCCAGACTTTCGTCCAGCTGCTGGGTGGCCGTGAACAGGTAGCAGGTGCGGTCAAAGCTGGTAAATGCGTTGGCGTTGGCACCGGTCTTTGCGTACTTGGCAAAGGCATCGCCGTCCTCGTCCTCGAACATCTTGTGTTCCAGAAAATGCGCCACACCCGCCGGCAGATGCACCGTTTGCCCGTTCAGGCAGAAATCCCGGTCGATGGAGCCGAACTTGGTGGCATAGATCACATGGGTGCTGGAATAGCCCGGCATGGGGCGCACCAGCACCGTCAGGCCGGAGGGCAGGGTCTGCCACTGGTCGGCCACGGTCTTTTCCAGCAGGGTCTGGTTATTCTGCGGCATGGGCAGTATCCTCCTTTGTAAGCAGATAGCTGACCGAGAGGGTCAGGCGGCGCAGGATATCCCGCACCTCGTCCTTGGTCACGGCACGCAGGGCATTCCGTGCCTGCTCCGGGCTCTGGATAGGCGCAGCGCTGTTGGCACCGGCGCGCAGCACCTCGATGTAGTACCAGCTCTCGATGCCGCCAAGACTGTCCTCTACCCCGTTCATGCCGCTGAGCAGACCCCGGCGGCAGTCCTCAAATTCTTCGTCGGTAATGGGACCGGTGCACAGGTCGGCAAGCTCTTTCAGAATCGCCTGCTCTGCGCGGGCGGCATCGGCGTGCTCCACGCCGCTGTTCACCGCCATGCTGCCGGTAAAGCTCTGGAACGAGGAGGAGCAGTAGTAGCACAGATGGTCCCGTTCCCGCACATTGAGGAACAGGCGGCTGGTCACGCTGCCGCCGTACAGCGCCATGGCAAGGCGCACCGCTGCTAGCTGCTGCGGCTGCATGGGCTGCCCCAGCGTGAACAGCATACACAGCTTTGCCTGCACCATATCGTAGTTTTCGGTCTTGTGCACCGGTGCAATGGCGGGCATGGCCATGTTTTCCACCAGCGGCAGCGGGGCGCGGTCGATGCAGGCAAGCTCTGCCAGCAAAGCGTCCCGGATGGCAGCGGTCTGGGCGGCATCGCAGCCCAGCACCAGCAGCTCGATGTTGGCGTTGCGCAGCATCTGCCGGTAGGCGGCGGTCAGCATAGCCGGGGTAAGGCCGTCCACCTCTTCCAGATAACCCTCCTGCCGCACGCCCGCCGGGCTGTCGCCAAAGAATTCCCGGTTGGCCTGATGCAGACAGTAGATGCGTTTATCGTTGATCTCGTCCTCAAGGCCTTTTTTCAGCATCTGCTTTTCAATGCTGACGGCCTGCGGGTCAAAGCAACCGTCCACAAGATAAGGATGGAAAGCCGCGCCCAGCGCGATTTTGGTATACTCGGCGGTCAGCGCCTCGCCCTCCAGCGCAAAGGCATCCTTGATGCCGGTCACGCTGACGCAGAGGTTGTGGTTGCAGCCCATGGGGCGGGCGTCCACGGTCAAATCTGCACCGTAGAGCTTTGCCAGCTTTTTGGTCAGCCGGGTCATATCCGGGCAGTCCGCATAGCCGCGCTCCATCACCAACGGCAAAAGAGCATGGGCAGTGGCCGTTTTACGCTCTGCCGGGAAGGCAAAGTGGATGCTGATGCGGCAGCGGTTGAATTTAGAAGCCGGGTCGCAGGAAAGATGCACGCCCGGTGCAATGAGAGTACGTTCCAATGATAGTTCCCTTCTCTCTGCGCCGCAGCACAGAGCATTTGATTCAGTCTGCCCGCTGCAGGGCGATGAACTCTTCTAAGCTCAGGCCGCTGGCGCGGATGGCAAGGGCGTTTTCCACCCCTACATAGCGCCAGTGCCACGGCTCGAACACGATGCCGGTGGCGGCCTGCCTGTCCTGCGGGTAGCGCAGGATAAAGCCGTATTCCGCGGCGTAGGCCGTAAGCCACTCGTAGGCACGGGTCTCGGCAAAGCTGGTGTCCTGCTGCGGGTCGTCCGCGCTGAGGATATCTGCCGCGTAGCCGGTGCCGTGCTCGTTGGCGTTGGCAGCGGGCTGGATGGTAGCCGCCAGACGGGCGGCTTCCTCTTCGCTCTTGCGCTTATCGCGGTAGGTCTGCACCCGGGCTTCATAGGCATCCTGCCGGGTGTCGGCGTCCTGATAACCCGCCACAAGGGTCAGGCTGATGCCGTCTGCCTGCGCGGCGGCGGCCATGCTGCGGTACTGCATGGCGGCTTCGGCTTCCAGCTGCTGGCCGGTGGTCTCGTCGGCAATATCCAGCAGCGGGGTCGGCTCGACGGTATAGGGCAGATTGGCATTTACCAGCGTAAGCCGCGTGTCTGCGGCGTTGAACACATAGTCTGCGCCGTTGTACACGCTGGCTGCAAATACCTTTGGCCCGGCCAGCAGGCTGTGCACCTTGGGCAGCAGCCACAGGATGCCGCCGGTCAGCAGCGCCACCACCGCAGCGCAGCCGGCCAGAAACAGCACCCAGTTGCGGGCCAGCCGCAGCATTTTGCGGCGTTTCCATTGTTGATAGGTCAGGCGCTTATCAGCAGGCGCTCTGGAGGTACGGGTGGGTTCACTCATGCGGCGGGGCTCCTTTTCGGCATAGTTGCAGCGCCGGTGCGCCGCACAGATTCAAACTATATTATACACCCCTTTGCAATTTGTGTAAACGCCGCCGTGTGTAAAAAAATTATGACCTGCCCGCCCCCGGCAGGGAGCAGACAGGCCATAACCGAAAATTTTACGCAGATCAGTCAAACAGCATATCATGGATGGCGCTGACAGCCTTGTCGGCGTCTGCACGGTCGATGATGCAGGAGATCTTGATCTCGCTGGTGGAGATCATCTTGATGTTGATATTGTTGTTGGACAGTGCCTCGAACATCTTGGAAGCAACGCCGCTGTGGCTCTGCATACCGGCACCCACGATGGAGACCTTGGCGCAGGTGGTGTCCACACTGACATCGCTGAAGTGTGCACTTTCCTTCAGCACACGCATGGCCAGCTCGGCTTCGCCCTCGGCACAGGTAAAGCTGATGTCCTTCTTACCGTCGCGGCCGGTGGACTGCAGGATGATGTCCACATTGATGTTCTTCTGTGCCAGCAGACCAAAGATCTTAAAGCTCATGCCCGGCTCGTCGGGAACGTTGAGAATCGTGATAACAGCAACATCGGTGTCCTTGGCAACACCCTTGATCAGCATACCTTCCATGTCCTTTGTAACCTCCTTAACCACCGTACCTGGGATGGGGTTCAGGCTGGAGAGCACCTCCAGCTCCACATTGTACTTTTTGGCCAGCTCCACGCTGCGGTTGTTCAGCACCTGTGCGCCCAGAGATGCCAGCTCCAGCATCTCGTCAAAGGTGATCTCTTCCAGCTTGCGGGTGTTGCGCACCTTGCGCGGGTCGGCGGTGTAAACGCCCTCCACATCCGTATAGATCTGGCAGCGGTCAGCGTGCAGGGCAGCGGCAATGGCCACAGCACTGGTGTCGGAGCCGCCGCGTCCCAGCGTGGTGATATCGTCCAGCTTGTTCAGACCCTGGAAACCTGCCACCACCACCACACGGTTGCGCTCCAGCTCCGAGGAGATCCGCTCGGTCTCCAACCGGGTGATGCGCGCCTTGGTGTAGGCACGGTCGGTGCGGAAGCCCGCCTGCCAGCCGGTCAGGCTGATGGCATGGCAGCCCAGCTCGTTCAGCGCCATGGCCAGCAGTGCGATGCTGATCTGCTCGCCGGAGGCCAGCAGCATATCCATCTCACGCGCCGAGGGGTTATGGGTGATTTCCCCTGCCTTGGCGATCAGGTCATCGGTGGTGTCGCCCTGTGCGGAAACTACCACCACTACGTCATTGCCCGCGTTGTGGGTGTTGGCCACGATCCGCGCAACGTTGAAGATACGGTCACGGTCCTTTACGGAGGAACCGCCGAATTTCTGTACGATCAACGCCATATCTTGTCACTCTCCTCTTTACGCCCCGCGCTTGCGGGGGCTTGCCGGGCGGAAGCGTTCTTGCACTTCCTTTACCCGTTTATCATTCCACAGTCGCGCCGGTGTTATCGGCATCCAGCTGCAACAGTGTAAATGCTTCACATCCGTCCAGACCTTCCAGCAGCTCCAGACCTTTTTCCAGCTTAGAATAGAACTTTTCGGCTTCGGCCTTTTCCGCCACAGCCATGACCGTGCTGCCTGCACCGGAGACATACACGGCCTTTGCGCCGCACAGCCGCGCCATATCGAACACCTCGCGGGAGCCGGGCATCAGGGGCATCCGGTACTGCTGGTGCAGCTTATCCTCAGTGGCAATGGCCAGCAGGTCGTGCCGTCCCTCGCAGAAAGCTGCGGGCACCAGCGCCGCACGGGACAGGTTATACACCGCATCCTTATGGGATACCTCCTTGGGCAGGGCAGCGCGGGCCGCTTCGGTCAGCAGCTTGTAGTCCGGCACGATGGCGGCAAAGCAGAGACTTTCGTCCACATTCCGCTTGACCGAATACACCTTGCCGTCCTCGAACACGCTGCTGGTCAGACCGCCCAGCAGTGCCGGGGCCACGTTATCGGGGTGTCCCTCAATGGCAGTTGCCAGCGTGAGCAGCTCCTGCGTGTTGAGCACATCGCCCAGCATCCGGTTGGCGCCCAGCAGACCTGCGATGATGCAGGCCGAAGAAGAGCCCAGACCGCGTGCCATGGGGATGGGGTTCGTCTGGGTGATCTTGAGGGGCGGGATCTGCTTGCCCACTTTTTCGAACAGACCCTTGGCGGAGCGGTACACGAGATTCGACTCGCCCCGGGGGATGCGGGTGCCGTCCGATGCTGAGATCTCCAGCACCTCGCTGTCCTCAAAGGTGACTGTGTTGTACAACGTAACTGCCAGACCCAGCGCATCGAAGCCGGAGCCTACGTTGGCGCTGGTGGCAGGAACCGAAACCTTGATCTTCATTGCCGCAGTTCCTTTCCGTTACACTTCTTCGGGCAGACGCTTGAGCACCAGCTTCACGCTGCCGCCCACGGCCTCCACCTTGCGCGCGGCCTCGGCCAGCGCACGCTCATCGGCGCGCTCCACAAAGTAGGCGCAGCCCTCGTACCGCTCATCCACCACCTTGCCGTAGCCGTAGATGGCTTCCACCACAGCGGGTGCAATGCCCGCCACACGCACATAATATGCAGCGGGAGCCGGGTCGGTGAGCATTCCGTCCACCGGGTCTGCGGGCTGCCAGAACAGGCTGTCGTGCACCTGTGCGCCGTTTTTCAGGGCATCCACCACGTCTGCCACCACAGCGCTGGCGGTGGGCAGCTTGCCAGCGCCCTTGCCGTAGAACACTACATCGCCCAGCATATCGCCCTTGACCAGCACCGCGTTGAACACATCGTCCACGCTGGCCAGCTGGTTTGCTTTGGGCACCAGACACGGCTCTACACCGGCGGCAACGCTGCCGTCCTTGCCAAGCTTCATCCATGCAATCAGCTTGATGACGCAGCCCAGCTTTTCGGCGCTGGCAACATCGGCGGCGGTAATGGCGCGGATGCCCCGGGTGGGAATGTTCTGGGGGTAGATCTGGTGGCCGCACACCATGGAGGACAGGATGGCGATCTTGCGGCAGGCATCGCGGCCGTCCACATCATCGCTGGGGTCCTTGGTCTCGGCGTAGCCCAGCTCCTGCGCAATGTGCAGCGCATCCTCAAAGTCAAGGCCCTCCCGCACCATCTTGGTGAGCATGAAGTTGGTGGTGCCGTTCACGATGCCCTCCACCTCAGTGATGACGTTAGCTGCCAGGCACTGGTGCATGGGGGTAATGATGGGCGTACCGCCGCCCACAGAGGCCTCGAACAGGAAGGCACAGTCGTGCTCCTTGGCCAGCGCCAGCAGCTCTGCGCCGTAGGTAGCCACCATCTCCTTGTTGGAGGTGCACACGCTGCGGCCGCTCTCCAGACACGCCTTGACATAAGGGTAAGCAAAGCGGGTGCCGCCGATGGTCTCCACCACCACCCGGATCTCCGGGTCCTGCAGGATCACGTCAATGTTCTTGACCACCAAAGGCTCCACCGGGTTGCCGGTAAAGTCTTTCGGGTCCAGAATGTACTTTACCTCCACCGGTTCGCCAGCCCGGCGGGAGACACTTGCGGCATTGCGGCACAGCACCTCGTACACGCCGCTGCCCACCGTGCCAAAGCCCAGAATTGCAATTTTAGCCATACTCTCTTTCCCTCGTTTCCTGTTTTGTTACAGGTTATACCCACAGCGCACACCCACGACCATGCGCTGGCGCGAAAGCTTTTCGGTCAGTTCCTCCGGGGACATCTGCATGGTGTCGGTGCGGATGGTGACCGCCACCAGCGCAGCCCCGTTTTCCGGGGTGGACTGGTTGATGGTCACAATGCTGGCACCTGCGGCGCTGATGCCTGCCAGAAGGCTTTGCAGCGCACCGGTCTCGTCCCGCAGGGTGGCCATGACCGTGATGACCTCACGGCCGTTCTCGGAATCAAAGATACAATCCTTATACTTATAAAATGCGCTGCGCGAAAGCTCTACCGCACGGGTCGCAGCTGAAATACTGCGGGCTTCTCCGCTGGCCAGCAGCTCCTTGGCGCGCACCACCTTGAGAAAGACCTCCGGCAGCACCTGCGCATCTACCAGATAAAAACGGCGTTCCAACTTGTTCACCTCTCAAACACAAGTGTTCTTGCAGAAAATATAATAGCATCCGAACCCCTGCAATGCAAGAGCCCGGATGCTATTTTGTCACTTTGTCCAGTTTTGTCTTGTAAAGTGCGCCCTGCCCTTGCCGGATTTTTCAGCAAAGGGGCGAAAAAGTACGATTTTTGCCCTTATTCCGTATCCAGCGCACTGGTGTCGGTGGGGACGACCGGTTGGGTGGGCACAGCATCGTCTGTGTTCTCGGTAGGGGCAGCAGCCTGCGGGGCTGCGTGGGAGTAGGTGCAGGTATCGGGCAGGTCATCGGCACGGTAGTAGCCCACAGCAGTGCTCGGGCATCCTGCACCGGCCAGAAGGCCGCTCTGGGTGCAGTAGCGGCGCTCCACCACGCCTGCGGAGGTGGGGAATGCCTTATAGGGCAGATCTGCCTGTGCCTGCTCCATCAGCGCCTTCCACGCGGTCACACAGGTGCGGGTCTTGGCCTGCTGCTTGGACAGGGTCTTGGTCATATCGTAGGGTGCATCGTAGCCCCACCACACAGCGGTGACATAGTAGGGCGTGCCGCCCACGAACCACAGATCCTTTTCGTCGCTGGCAGTACCGGTCTTACCAAAGGCTTCCATGCCGTTGGAGTTGGGATAGCGGCCGCTGGCAGTACCTACGCTGGAGAACAGAACGTTCTTCAGCAGACGGTTCATGACATAGGCAGTATCGGGGGTCAGCGCCTGATAGCTGGTGGCGTTGTTTTCCAGATAGATGTTGCCGTCCCGGTCCAGTACACGGGTGTACAGATGCGGGGTGGTGTACTCGCCATCATAGAAGATCTGGAAGGCTGCGGCCAGCGCCATGGGGGTAACGCCCTTGGTCTGGCTGCCCATGACCATCTGCGCCAGACCCACGTCGTTGGTGGGGTCCAGCGTATTCAGCTGCAAGGTGTTGTAGACAAAGTTGAAGATATTGCTTGCGCCCACAAGGTCGCCCACGCGGATCGCGATGGTGTTCAGCGAGCGGGCAAGGCCGTTCCACAGCGGGAGATCGCTGCCGTCGCCGTAGTTGCCGCCGTAGTTGCGCGGCCAGCTGCGCCATGCGTTGGGGTAAGCGCGGAGCTGCTTATCGGAAAGACCCATCAGGCCGTTCTTGCGGCAGTAGTCCTCGTCCCGGATGATCATATCCTGCTTCTGGTACAGGGGGGAGTTGTTGAGCATGGTGGACCAGTTGACCAGACCGTACTCGATGCCCAGTGCATAGGCGCCGATGGGCTTGATGGTAGAACCGGTCTGCCGCTCCACGTTGTAAGCACGGTTCAGGGAAAGGCTCTTGGTCTTTTCGCCTAAGCCGCCCGCAATGGCCAGCACGTTGCCGTCATAGTCCAGCGTAACCATGGCAGCCTGCGTGCGCACGTTGCGGTAGTAGTAGACGGTGCCGTCCTCGCCGGTGCGGGTCTTGGGGGTGCCGTCCTCGTTGAACACCTGCACATCATCGTCCGAAATGGAGGTGACCTCTTCCTCATGCCAGCCCGCCGGGAAGTAGGCATCGTCAGTGTTCAGCATCAGGTTTTCCATCTGGGACTGCAGCTTGGTGTTGACAGTGGCTTCGATGGTAAAGCCGCCGGTGTAGAGCAGCTTCTGCGCCTCGGACTCGCTGATGCCCTCCTTGACCATGATGTCCTGCACGACCTCGTTGAACAGTGCATCGGTGAAGTAGGAAGTGACGGTGCTGGGCTTTTTGCCGCTGTCCTCTTCGGCCAGCACAAGGGGCTGCGCAGCGCCGTTGCGGTAGTCCTCCTCGCTGATCACGCCCTGCTGCCACATATTGTACATGATGAAGTTGCGGCGGTTGATCAGGTTTTCGGGGTTCGTATAGGGGTTATAGTTGGTGGGGTTTTTGGTAATGGATGCAATGGTGGCGCACTCCCACAGGCTCAGCTGGCTGACATCCTTGTTGAAGTACTCGTTGGCAGCCGTCTGCACACCCTGAATGGTGCCGGTAAAGCTGATGGTGTTCAGATAAGCTTCCAGAATGGTTTCTTTCGAGTAGCTGCGGCTCAGGCAGAGGGCGCGGTAGATCTCGCGCACCTTGCGCAGTGCACCATCGATGCCGCTGGCACTGTTGTCATCGGTCAGGTTCTTGATGAGCTGCTGCTCCAGCGTGGATGCGCCCTGCTTGGAACTGTAAATAGGCAGCAGATACTCGTTGATCATTGCGCCGATGGTGCGCTTGAAGTTGACGCCGGGCTCTGAGTAGAAGTCCTTATCCTCGGTGCAGATGAACGCATACTGCAAGTTGGAAGGGATCTGCTCAAGGTCTGCCCACACGCGGTGGCTGTTGGAAGAGCGCAGGGTGGCATACTCCACCTGTGCGCCGGTATCCGGGTCGGTAGCCACCACCATACTGGACTGGCTCAGCTGGATATTGTCCAAGTCCAGCAGGTCGCCGTCGTTGGCAGTAGCCTGCACCACATAGAACACCATGCCCACGGCCACCACGCTGCCCAGCATGATGCCAAGGCAGAGTACCGTAGCAAGGGTGCGGCCGATGAACCGCAGGATGGGGTGTTTACTCTTTTCCTTCGGCGGCTTGGGGCTTTTGGGTGCCTTGGGTGCGCGGGTACGGTTTTCCGCTACGGAGTGTACCTCGCGGCGGCTCTGGGAAACATTAACCTTACGTCCCACCGGGCGGGCAGGCTGCTCCTCGCCGCCCCGATGGATCTTTCTCATCTCATTGTTGGAGATAGGGATCGCCTCCTGACATTTCAAGACTGTTGCCGGGCATTGCTGCGCCGGGCTTTATCCACATCGTTTGTGACACGAAACTTCAAACTGCAATACCATATTATAGCACGCACGCCCCAGCCGGGCAAGAACCAATCTTTGCGCGCTGAGCAGATATAAATAGTATAACACACTCTCTTGTGGAAAGTACAGTATCTGCGTGTGAAAATTGTCTGTCTCCCGCCCAAACGGGGCATACTTGCAGAGAAAGGGAGTGTTTTTTATGCGCAAGCTGTCTGTCTGCCTGTTCTACGGGCTTTGCGTATTCACCATTGTATTCAGTCTGTTCTGGATGGCGCTGCCAAAGCTGCCGCTGTCCCAAAGCCCCGCCGGATCCGAGACCGATCCCGCCTCTCCCCTGAGCCTTGCCGCGCAGGCTGCGCCCCAGACGGACGCTGCCCGCTACTGCCTGCGGGACAGCGGCGGGCGGGTGGCGGTGTACACCTGCCGCGCCGATGGCACCCCGGGCACTTTGATCCGCGTGACCGGCATCTACACCAATCTTCTGCCGGAAAACGACGCTTTGCGCATCAAGCGCGGGCTTGTGGTCAACAGCCCCCGGGAGCTGGACCTGCTGCTGGAGGATCTGGGGGAATAAATGCAATAGGGGGCGGGGGGGGGGGGGGGGGGGGGGGGGG